>JAZGHS010000242.1:0-23035 GCA_036481315.1 Candidatus Zixiibacteriota bacterium
CGCAGGAACCGAGACACTCAACCTCGGCAAGCGAAAACAAACCGTCGTCGGTGACGCCGCCCATTTCTATATTCAGTTTTTCTTTTAAAAGTTCGCTCAGTTCAATCGAACCCCTTAGTTCGCAGGATAATGTCCTGCAAACCTGGATATGATATTTCCCCACCTTCTTACATGGAAACATGGTGTAAAAACTGGCAGACTGCTCGAAATCGATGGCGGGGATTTCCATTATGTTGGCCGCTTCAGCTACAGCGTCGGAATCGATGAACCCGAACTGGTTATACACAACGTGCAGTACCATCAATACCGCCGATTTACGAACAGCGTATAAATTCTTGAGACGCGCAAGTTCTTTGATTGAATTCTCCGAAAGTAGCGTTTTAGACGATGTATTCAATTTGATCCGATCCTCATCTGTCTATTTCGCCAAGGACTATATCTATCGAACCTATACAGGCGACAACATCGGCTACCATCCGCCCCTTAACCAGCTTCGGTAATGCCGAGATGTTTACAAACGACGGCGGCCTGAAATGAACGCGATACGGTTTCTTGGTGCCGTCAGAAACGATATAACAGCCGATTTCCCCCTTGGGAGACTCGATAGCAAAATAGACGTCCCCCTTCGGCGGGGTGAAACCATGAACGACGATTTTAAAGTGATGTATTAGCTGCTCCATCCCCTGAAGCGTTTCGCTCTTCGGGGGAAGAGATATCTTTTTATCCGTAGTTGTATGGGGCCCCTCCGGGATTCCCCCGACCGCCTGGGCTACAATCCTCAACGACTGACGCATCTCCTCCAGACGGACTTTATATCGATCGAAAACATCGCCTTTTACGCCGGTGGGGACATCGAATTTAAATTTATCGTAATATGAGTAAGGATTCGATTTTCTTATATCCCAGGCCACTCCGCTTCCTCTCAACGACGGACCCGAAAGACCGGCGTCGATAGCGTCCTCCGCCGATATAACGCCGACACCCACCGTTCTATTAAGCCATATCCTGTTATTGGTTAGAAGACCCTCGTATTCCTCGATTTTAGCCGGGAAAGTATCGAGAATATCTTTGACCCGTTTATCGAATCCGGCGGGAATATCCTGCGCCAATCCGCCCACTCTGAAATACGACGACATCATCCTCACGCCGGAGACGAATTCGTACATCTGGAGTATCTTCTCACGTTCGCGGAAACAATATAAAAGCATAGACATGGCCCCGATATCGATAGCGTGAGTACCAAGCCAGACAAGATGCGAGGCAATCCGGGTAAGCTCGGTCATTATAACGCGTATATATTCGGCCCTCGGAGGCACCTCCACTTCCATCAATTTCTCGATCGCGCCGACGTAGACGAGGTTGTTGGACATGGGAGCCAGGTAATCCATTCGGTCTGTCAGGGTCAGGGCCTGAGTATAGGTCTTGGCCTCCATCGTTTTCTCGATACCGGTATGGAGGTATCCGATGATCGGACGAGCGTCGATTATAGATTCGCCTTCGAGGTCCAACTCGATGCGCAACACACCATGTGTTGCGGGATGCTGAGGACCCATGTTGATGGTCATCATTTCCCGCTTAGTCATCGCTATCCCCTCTCCACGGCTCCTTCTTCCGGGTGTCGATCTCGCCTTTATTATGGCTGAAATGCGGGACCTCATAGGTCAGGGGGAAATCTTTTCTTTGCGGATAACCGATCCAGTCATCGTCCATCAATATCCGCTTTAAATCGGGGTGACCGGAAAACCCGATACCGAACATATCGTAAACTTCTCGCTCCTGCCAGTCGGCGGTACTCCAGAGCGAGGTTAGAGTCGGAATCTCCTGGCCCTCGTCAACCCGGGTCTTTACAATGACCCTATAATGATTCGGTATGGAGAATAAAACGTAAACAACCTCGAATCTGATATCGCGTTGGCCGAGATAATCGGCGGCTGTTATACAGGATAGAAAATTGAATTTAAGATCGGGTTCGGTTTTTAGGAAACGACATATTTCCTGGATATCTCCCGGCTTAACAACAATATTGACATCTCCCTTGAATGAAAACAGTTCGAGGATTTTATCCGAATACTCTTTTTTGAGTTTTTCTTCTACAACCGATGCCATTATTCGACGCTTTTTAATTTTTCCTTTTCGATCTTCTCGCGCAATTTCATGATACCGTCAATAAGTTGTTCCGGCCGCGGCGGACATCCCGGCACGTAAACGTCGACTGGAATAACTCTATCGACCCCCTGGACGATAGCATAATTGTTGAATACACCTCCGCACGACGCGCACGCGCCCATGGAGATCACGTATTTCGGATTGGGCATCTGATCGTAGAGCTGACGGATTACCGGGGCCATCCGCACCGAAAGCCTCCCGGATACAATCATCAAGTCCGCCTGCCTCGGTGACGGTCTCATGACCTCCATTCCGAATCTGGCCAGATCGAACCTGGCGGCAAAGGTCGACATCATCTCTATCGCACAACAGGCCAGCCCGAAACCAAGCGGCCACAACGATGACTTCCGGGACCAGTTAATCGCTTTTTCAACAGTCGTGAGGATTATGCCATCGGGTATATATTTCTCTAATCCCATTTAAGGGCGCCTTTCTTAACTATATAAAGATATCCCAGAAGAAGAACGCCGATAAATACAAGCATCTCATAAAACGCGAACATCTTCAACTTCTTCAATACTATAGCCCATGGATATAGAAAAACCATCTCCAAGTCGAACACAATAAACAGCAAAGCGATCATGTAGAACTTGACCGGAAATCTCTCGCGGGCATCGGTATCCGGGACAATACCACATTCGTAAGGAGTTACTTTTCTTCGGTTCTCGGTCTTTTTTGCCAGAAACTCGGGTAGGAACATCATTACAAGTACGATGACGGACGCTATTAGGAATAATACGAGGATCGGAAAGAAGGTAGCGAACATCTCAGTTTATCCCTCGGGTGATTTTTTTCACAAACCGTCTCCAAAAACAAGAATGAGGAATCGGTAAGCCGAAGTTCCCCATCCACGAATTTGGCGCATTATAAAGCTGACACCATGACCTTGTCAACAGTTTTCTGGACTATTTGTTTTCTCGTAAGACTATCTTGGATAGCAAAATATCTCCATTTATCTTATATGGAACAACATCTACTATTTCCCCTTTTAAATCTTCCGGGCCTACGGCCTCGATACGAAGATAATTCTCCGATATCCCGGTTAAAAGACTCTCTCTTACCGATACCCTGTTCTCGAAAAGCGCTTGAAGGTCGGCCCCCAAGAAACGTCTCAGATGCTCCTCCTTTAGCTTTCGTCCTACACCTCGTAAAATTCGGGTACGTTTTTTCTTTGCCTCCGGAGGGATTTGACCCTCCATTGCCGCCGCAGGGGTATTAGGTCTGGGGGAAAACGTGAATACGTGAAGATGGTGCAAGCCCGATTCTTCCACGAGATCGATACTATTTTGAAAAGCATCTTCACTCTCCCCCGGAAATCCGGTGATAATATCCGCCCCGATCGTGATTTTAGGGACAGAATCATTAAGCCTCTTGATAATTGCTATCAATCGCACCCTATCGTAACCGCGTCCCATAGCTTCCAACACCGAATCGTCCCCCGATTGAACCGATAAATGCAGATGAGGGCAGATCCTGTTATTAGTCGCAAGCAATTCGATTAATTTGTCATCAACCTCCGTCGGGAACAACGACGATAGCCTGATTCTGGGAATACCCGTATTAGCCAACAAATGCCGTAAAAGTCCGGAAAAGTTCATTCCATTATAGGAATACATACCGATATGAACCCCGGTCAAAACGACCTCTTTATATCCGTTATCATGAAGATTATTGATCTCCTCGACGATGAATTCGGCTTTCCGGGAACGCACCTCTCCGCGGGACATCCAGATAGTACAATAAGTGCATTTTCTATCGCAACCCTCCTGGATTTTGATAAAACCTCGAGTCAAGTCGCCCATGCCCGAAATAATCCACGACCCGAATTCCGAAAATTCCTCATGCGCGATATCGCCTGCCGATTCTCCGAGCAGATCGATTATCTCGCCTCTCATATTTTCTTTGCGATCGTTGGAGACAACCAGATCGGCGCCAATTCCCCTCATCTCCGCGCCTTTTAGCTCGGAATAACATCCGGTAACGATGACCTTCGCGTTCGGCCCGGTTCTGCGAGCCCGCCTGATCAAGTTACGCGACGATACCTCGGCTTTACCCGTAACCCCGCAGGTATTGATTATATAAACATCGGCCTTATCTTCAAACGGAACGATCTCGAACCCGCAAAGCTCCAAAGATTCCGAGATAGTTTGAATCTCGTAACGGTTGAGCCGACACCCGGTAAATGTTATCGCGGCCTTAGGCATCGGGTATAGCCTCCCCGGAGCGCGATTTCGAGGTCCACCAGTAATCGATTTTCGGCCCGTAAATAAAAGCCAGAACTCCCAATAGAAAACCGACCAAAAGATCGATAACGTAGTGATGTCTTAAGTAAATGGTTGAGAGAATCAAGCCGGTACAGAAAGGAAGCATCGCCCAGAACAGCCATCGAACATACTTGAACGCGAACATCAGCGATAAAAGAGTCACGGCGGCGTGCAACGACGGAAAAGCGGCGCGGGAATCGGAGGGCAATAAATTAACCATCATTAAAGCCGCGTCGGCGATGGGAGTACCATTAAATCCGATAGTATACATATCTTTCAGCATAATCCTGGGAGGCGCCGCGGGAAAGATAACGTAGAGGATATATCCGGCATAAAAACATAGAATAACCGAAATCAATGTTTCTCTGAACTGTGTTCTTCGGCCATTAACTAACAATGTCAAAGCGACTATGGGAGCGAACAGGAAAAAGATCATATAGCAGAATGAGAAAAATTCGGTCAAGACCGGTTGAATAAACTGCTCGGCCCAGACCACCGGTTGAACCCCGAACATCCATTGATCTATGGCGATCAAGGTATCATGAATGTCGTTGGGATTCGCGAAATGGATGGTGTCATGCAGATTGGTATAGATGGCGAGGCAATAAGCGAAAGGAAGCGTATCGCGCAGGAAAGTCCATTTCGGGCGATACCGTATTATTAGAAGCGTTATCCCTACGACGACCAAGATCCCGAACACGCGCTGGACGTCGCCGATAAATACCCTGGGAACATCCCCGGCCGTTTTGAAAAAAAGGTACGTTTTCGCGGTTAAATAGACCATGGGGCCGAAAAACAAGAGCGCCAGAAATTCCTCGATCCGCAGATTGAATATCCGGTTAAACCATGGAGCCCGAGAAGCGGAGTTTGACGATTTATCTATCATTTTCCCATCGGTTTGTTTCGTAACGATTTCGCTCATCTAAGTATATAAAACATTTGCCTGAACTGAACAACGGAATTTTCCAGGGGAAAATTGCCAGTAAAAAAAAGAAGGGAGCCACAGCTCCCTTCCCTAGACTTTCTAATCACGCGATATAATTCGAGACCCGGTTACTTTGAAGCCTCCGCTTTTTTCGACGCCATTTTCTTTTTAGCGGGCTTTTTGGCCTCGGATTTGGATTTATCGGTATCCACGGATGTCGACTCCGCTTTCTTGCCTTTCTTCTGAGGTTCTTCCACGAATTTCTTTTCGATATTCAATTCCAATATCGTAAGAGACGCATTATCGCCCAGCCTTCTACCGTAAAATGCCCTCCGCGTATAACCGCCGTTTGTGTTTGCAAACTCCGGGGCCAGCTTGTCGAATAGTCTTTTCACGCTGTCTCGACTACGCAGAACCCGGAAGGCCTGCCTGCGAGAATGAACGTCGCCCTTTTTGGCCATTGTAATGAGTTTCTCCACCCGACCCTGAAGTTCTTTGGCCCTGGTAGTTGTAGTTTTGATTTTACCGTGCTCAAGAAGAGAGTTGGCCATATTCGACATCATCGCCTCACGATGAGACCTCGTCACTCCCAGTTTTCTGACATGTTTTCCGTGGCGCATCTATGATACCTTCATTTCCTCGGATTCAAGAAATTTATCCACATCCATACCGAACGACAGCCCTAATTCGGAGAGAATAGCGTTTAGCTCATTAAGCGATTTTCTTCCGAAATTACGATATTTCAACATCTCCGGCTCGGACTTCCTGACGAGGTCTTCCAGAGTGACAATATTCGCCGCGTGAAGACAATTGGACGATCTTACCGATAACTCGAGTTCATCAACCCTCATCATGAGCAGGTTACGCACCCTCAGTACTTCCTCGTCAATCTCTTCCTCCTCGACCAGTTCGATTTCCTGGTCGATTCCAGCGAATATATTCAAATGATCTCTAATCAGTTTCGCCGAGAATGTGAGAGCCTCTTCAGGAGAAATAGTCCCGTCGGTAAAGACTTCCACCAATAACTTATCATAGTCAGTCTTCTGGCCGACCCTGGTATCCTCCACGGTATAAATAACTTTCACCACCGGAGAGAATCTCGTATCAAGGAAAATCGTACCGGCGGGCTTACCTGGTTTTTTATTCTCGTCAGAGGAAACATAACCGCGTCCGGAATCGAGTTCAATTTCCATATAGAACTTGACATCCTCGTTTAAGGTCACGATCTGCAAATCGCCGTTGGCTATCTCAACATCGGCATCTGCTTCGATATTGCTCGCCGTGTATTGACCTTTTTTGCTGACACTCAGGGTAAGGATTTTGGGCTCGTCGCCCAGAAGCTTAACTTTCAGCTTCTTAATGTTTAAGATGATTTCTGTAACATCCTCGAGAACGCCGGAAATCGTTGAGAATTCGTGTAACGCGCCCTCGATCCTGACCGCGACCACCGCCGCGCCCTGTATGGAGGATAGCAAGACACGACGCAAAGCGTTACCGAGCGTAATCCCGAATCCCCTTTCCAGAGGTTCAATCGTGAATTTCCCATAGTAATCGGTGGCCGAATTTTCATCCAAAACCAATTCTTTGGGCATTTGCATGCTTTTCCACTTCATCTATTTAGCCTCCGATAATTACTTCGAGTATAGCTCAACAACCATCTGCTCCTGAACAACTGTAGGTATGTCGAGTCGTTTCGGTTTTTCCAGAAGCTCGCCTTCCATTTTCGCCTTGTCCAGGCGAAGCCAGGCGTAATCGAAACCCTTGGCGGTTTCTTTCATGGCCGCGTGAATAATATCCAGATTTCTGCTTTTTTCGCGAACCCTGATAACATCGCCCGGTTTTAGTTGATACGAGGCGATATCGACGACTCCTTCGTTAATGGTAAAATGCCTGTGCAGGACAAGCTGACGCGCGGATTTGCGCGACGGCGCGAAACCGAGACGGTAGATTATATTATCCAGACGGCATTCGAGCATCACAAGAAGGTTCTCTCCGGTAATGCCTTTCTGTTTCGCGGCTTTGACAAAATAATTATGGAACTGGCTTTCGAGCACACCGTAAATCCGACGCATTTTCTGCTTTTCGCGAAGCTGAAAGCCGTATTCGGATCCTCTCCTGCGCATGTTTTGCCCGTGCTGGCCGGGGGCGTAAGCCCTGCGATCCACGGAACACTTATCCGAAGTGCACCTGCTTCCCTTAAGGAAAAGCTTCATACCCTCGCGACGACATAATTTGCAATTTGAATCTCTGTATCTTGCCATGATGACTCCCTAAACCCTGCGTCTTTTCGGCGGCCGACATCCATTATGAGGAATCGGCGTCACGTCTTTAATAGCCACTATCTCCAGTCCGGCGGCTTGAAGCGAACGAATGGCCGCCTCTCTGCCGGACCCCGGGCCCTTCACCCATACTTCGACCTTCTTTAAGCCCTGCTCGATAGCCTCTTTAGCCGACGTTTGCGCCGCCAACTGAGCGGCGAAAGGCGTGGATTTCTTCGAGCCTTTAAATCCGCTTTTTCCGGCCGACGACCATGAAATCACGTTTCCATTCGTATCCGAAATAGAAACAATGGTATTGTTGAAGGTGGCTTTAATATGCGCTACACCCCTCGAATCAACCCTGCGCCCTTTTTTACGGGACTTCTTCTTCTTGCCTGGATCCGCCAATTATTCCGTCCTTTATTTTTTTCCTTTTCTGCCTATAGTCTTTTTGGGCCCCTTACGGGTTCTGGCATTGGTCTTGGTACGTTGTCCGTGTACCGGTAATCCTCTTCTGTGCCTCAGCCCCCTGTAAGAGCCTATATCAATCAACCGCTTGATATTCATATTGATTTCTGCCCGAAGCGAACCCTCGATCTTATATTCCTGTTCGATTACCGAACGAAGTCTCGAAATATGATCCTCGGTAAGATTCTTCACCCTGAGATCGGGATCGACCTGTGAAACTTCCAGTATCCGCTTGGCCGATGTCGGGCCGATACCGAAAATATATGTTAAAGCCGTTTCAACCCTCTTATCCCGAGGTAAATCGACGCCTGAAATACGTGCCAAAAGAAACCTCCTTAACCCTGGCGCTGCTTGTGTTTTGGGTTCTCGCAGATAACTCTGACCACGCCTTTGCGCTTAATTATCTTGCACTTATCACATCTTACTTTTACGCTGGAACGAACCTTCATCACAATCTCCGCTTTTATTTATGCCTGTAGATAATCCTGCCCCTGTTCAGATCGTAGGGGGATAATTCCAGGGTAACCTTATCGCCAGGCAGAATCTTAATAAAATGCATCCTCATCTTACCCGATATATGTGCCAATACCCGATGCCCGTTATCAAGTTCAACCTTGAACATGGCATTGGGCAAAGGCTCGATTACCTTACCCTCAACTTCAATTACGTCTTCTTTACTCATCTTTACTCAGTGTTAATATCTCCGGTCCATTTGATGTTATCGCGACCGTGTGCTCGAAATGAGCCGACAACGACCCGTCGGCGGTTACAACCGTCCAACCATCATCCATCACTCGAACTTCAAATCCCCCGGCGTTTATCATGGGCTCGATAGCAATTACCAGCCCTTCCTTCAATTCCATTCCCGTTCCCGTTTCCCCGAAATTCGGCACCTGCGGCTCCTCGTGCATCTTTCTGCCTATTCCATGACCGACAAGATCCCTTACCACCGAAAAACCCTCAGCCTCTACATAACTCTGGATGGCGGCGGATAGATCCCCGAGTTTGTTGTCCACCACGCATTTTTTTATTCCCACGTAGAGAGATTCCTCGGTAATCTCCAGTAACTTTTCAGCGTCGTCGGAAATTTCCCCGACCGCGAATGTTCTGGCCGAATCCCCGTAATAACCGTCGACAATGGCCCCGAAATCGACACTTAGAATCTGCCCGTTGAGCAGTTCTCTTTCGCCTGGGATTCCATGGACAACCTCGCTGTCAACCGACGCGCAAATATTGGCCGGGAACCCCTGGTAGCCTAAAAACGCCGATTTGGCATTTTTACTTTTGAGAAATTTCGCCGTTAAAGAGTCAAGTTCTCCGGTTGTTACGCCAGGTCTTACGTTTTCAGAGATCAAATCGAGGACTTCGGAAACCACTCGCCCCGCGTTTTTGATCTTTTCGATCTGACGGGACGATTTGTACTGAATCATCAGGTAGTTCCAACCATCTCCACGATGGATTCGAAGACCTCTTCAAAACCTTTGCCGCCGTCAACATCCAAAAGCAAACCTCTCGCCCGGTAAAATTCCTCGATGGGCTTGGTTTTCTCCCGGTACACATTCAGGCGGTTGTTAATTACTTCAGCATTATCATCACTGCGTTGAAAAAGTTCACCGCCGCAATGATCGCAAAGACCCTCCTGTTTCGGGGGTCTTGTTTTCGAATTATACTCGAACCCGCAGCTTTTACACAAACGGCGCGCCACGAGCCTTGCGATAATTACCTGATCGTCAACCAGCAGGTTGATAACCCGATCGATATTCATCCCCATCTCACCCAAGAGCTTTTCTAATCCCTCGGCCTGTGCGAAAGTTCTCGGGAAACCATCAAATATAAACCCGCTATCACTTCCCGTCAACTCCTCTTTTATCATTTTCAGAATAATATCATCCGGAACCAGTTCGCCGCCGTCGACATAGCGCTTGGCGTTTTTACCCAGCTCCGTTTCATCTTTTATGGCCTTGCGCAAAATATCCCCGGTGGAAATGTGGGCTAAGTCTAATTTCTCGCATAGTTTTTTGGCCTGTGTTCCCTTACCGGAGCCTGGCGCGCCCAAAAAGATCATCCGTATCATCAATTATATCGGCCTTTCATCCGCCCCTTCTTTATGAAACCGTCGTAATGCCTCATAAGAAGATGGGATTCGATTTGCTGTAACGTATCGAGAGCCACGCCGACAACAATCAGGAGCCCGGTACCGCCGAAATAAAACTGGATATCGGCCAGGTTCGACATAATATTCGGCAGTATAGCGATAATGGCGAAAAAGCTGGCCCCCGGAAGTGTTATCCTGGTGAGGATCTTATCGATATACTCCGCTGTTCTCTGCCCCGGTCTGATACCCGGAATAAAGCCGCCTTGCTTTTTCATGTTGTCTGCCAGATCAACCGGGTTAAACACAATAGCGGTATAGAAATAAGCGAAGAACACAATCATCAAACCGAAAAGAATCATATATATAGCCGAACTCGGATCGAGCCAGGCGGATATGGTAATCATAAAGTCGCTTTCCGGGAAAAACGAGATTACCGTCTGTGGCGCGAACATTATCGATTGAGCGAAGATGATCGGGATAATTCCAGCGGTGTTCACCGAAAGGGGAATATGAGTGCTTGTACCGCCGTAAACCTTTCTACCGACAACCCGCTTGGCGTATTGAACCGGAATTTTCCTTTGGGCCCTGGTAACAAGTACAATGGACGCGACAATAATAAGCATAAACGAGATAATAATAGCCTCTTTAACGATATTCCCGCGAGCGGCGCCTGCCTGGCCAAACCAACCGGGGAAAAACTTTTGAACCTCATCCATTATAGCCAGGGGAAGCCTGGCAATGATTCCGATGAATATGATTAACGATATACCGTTGCCTATACCTCTCTCGGAAATCCTCTCGCCAAGCCACATTATGAAGATTGTACCGGCTGTAAATGTCAGTATAGTGATGGAGATAAAATTGGCTTTCGATATTCCCGCTAAAAGCAGTGTGGGATTTGTCTGCCCGGCAAGAAATACCGCGGTGCCCATCGCCTGCATGGCGGCAATAAGAACCGTCCCATAACGTGTGTACTGTGTGATCTTGCGACGGCCTTCCTCGCCCTCTTTCTGAAGCCTCTGAAAGAACGGAATCACCGCGCCGAGAAGCTGGATAATAATCGACGCCGAGATATAAGGCATAATCCCCAGTGAAAATATGGTCACTTTCGTAAAAGCGCCGCCCACGAAAAGATCATACAGGTTGAAAAGCCCGCCGGGATTGAATTGCTCGATCGCTTTTAGGTCGACTCCCGGTGTAGGAATATGACCGCCGATACGATAGACAATCAATAAACCGAGAGTAAACAAAATCCGTTGCCGGAGTTCGTGAATCTTAAAGATATTTCGTATGCTATCAAGCACTATCTACCCTCGCCTTTCAACTCTTATCTTCCGCTTGCGACGACCTATTGGCCGGTTTTTTCTTTTTATCGCCACCGATAACAACAACAGTACCGCCGGCCTTTTCGATTTTCTCTCTGGCGGTTTTGGAGAAAGCGTGAGCGCTGATATTTATGGTCTTTTCGATCTCTCCCATCCCCAGTATCTTGATCGGTTTATTCTTTTTGGGAGCGAAACCCCTTTTGTGAAGCGTCTCCGGAGTAATCTCCATGTCGGTAAGAGTCACTAACGCCGAAATGTTCACGTCCTGATAATCAACCCTGAATATGTTAGTAAATCCACGCTTCGGCAAACGCCTTTGTAAAGGCATCTGCCCGCCTTCGCTCCACGCCCTGCTCTTGTAGCCGCTTCTCGATTTCTGGCCTTTATGCCCTTTACCGGAGGTCTTACCGGTTCCGGAACCGGTACCCCTACCCAATCGTTTCCTGTTCCTGGTGGAACCGGCGGCCGGCTTCAAATTCGCAAGATCCATTTTATCCCTGCCGTTTCGTTACTTTAACAAGATGAGCCACTTTGGAAATCATCCCGCGAATAGTTCCAGAATCATCATGAACAACAACCTGCTCACGTCGCCTGAGCCCCAACGCTTTCATATTCAGCCTTTGATTTCCGTTGGCGCCGGAGATCGAGCGCACCTGTTTAATTTCCAGTTTGTCGGCCATAATTAATTAATCTCCTGCTCCCTGATTTCGTTGAGTTCCTCGATTTCTTTCAATCTCAGCAACCCCTCCATTGTAGCCCGTACCACATTGTGGGCGTTGGGAGAACCGAGGATCTTAGTGAGAATATCCTGTATTCCTGCCGATTCCAATACGGCGCGAACCGGTCCGCCAGCGATTACGCCTGTACCCGGAGACGCGGGCTTGAGCATTACGCTGGCCGCCCCGTAACGCCCCACGATCTCCCGAGAGATGGTACCCTCGGTAATTGGGACTTTAACCATTCCTTTTCGGGCGGCTTCGCTTCCCTTGCGGATAGCGTCAGCTACTTCCTTGGCCTTGCCGAGACCTATCCCGACTTTGCCCTTTTTGTCACCGACAGCCACAAGAGCGGTAAAACTGAAACGACGGCCACCTTTTACCACCTTGGCTACCCTGTTTACATTGATAACCTTCTCTTGAAGGTCCATTTGATCCGAAGAAAATCGCGTCAATCTAACCTCTCTATCAATAATCTCATCAGAATTCCAACCCGGTTTTGCGAGCGGCTTCAGCAAGCGCTTTTACTTTGCCGTGATAGGCATAGCCCGAACGATCGAACACAACCGCCTTGATTCCAAGCTCCTGCGCTTTTTTCGCGATCGCCTCTCCTACCGCCACGGCTTTTTCGGTTTTGTTCCCTTTAACGTTCAGCCCGCCTTTAAGACTGGAAACGCCGGCGATAGTCTTTCTGCCGCCATCGTCAATAAGCTGAGCGTATAAATGGTTCAAGCTTTTAAAAACCGCTAATCTGGGGCGATCCGCCGTACCCTGTACTTTGGATCTGACCCTTTGCGCCCGCCGTATTCTCGCGTTACGCTTTATCGAATGTTTATCTTTTGCCATATCTCCTATGCTCCCGCGGTCTTACCGGCCTTGCGCCTGATATGCTCGCCATCGTACCTGATTCCTTTGCCTTTATAAGGCTCCGGGGGTCTGAACGAGCGGATATTAGCCGCGACCTGACCGACAAGCTGCTTGTCTATACCCGAGACCGAAAACTTCGTCGGCCCCTCAATATTGATCTCTATACCCTCCGGCGGAATTATCACAACCGGATGAGAAAACCCGAGCGCAAACGAAGTCGCTTTGCCAGCTTTCTCCGCCCGGTAACCGACACCCTCGATTAAAAGCCTTTTAGAATAACCGTTGGTTACACCCTCGATCATATTGGCAATGAGGGAACGATAGAGACCATGCATGGCCCGGTGACGCTTCGAATCCGACGGCCTGTTGAGAACGACCCCTTCGTCCTTCATTTCCACAGTGATCCTGTCGGTAATAGCCTGCGCTAATTTTCCCTTCGGACCTTTTACGGTTAACAGGTCTTTGTCGAGCTTTATTTTTACACCCTTGGGAATCGGAATAGGTTTTTTACCAATTCGCGACATAATAACCTCCGAAAATCACCAAACCCTGAATAGAGCTTCGCCGCCCACACCGGACTCGAGGGCTGTTTTGTCGGTCATTATCCCTTTTGATGTCGAGAGGACAACCGTACCCATCTTGCGCGTTCTCTTGGTCAGTTCCTTGTGAGTTAAATACTGTCTCAGACCGGGCTTGGAGATTCTTTCCAGACCGCTGATGACGCTTTTTGAATCAGGAGTATATTTAAGCCTGAGTCTCAAAACACCCTGTTTTCCGTCCTCGATATAATCGACGGACCTTAAATAATTCCGTTCGACCAGAAGCTCGGCAATCATTTGTTTCATATTCGACGCCGGAACGTCAAGACGACGATGACCAGCCCTGAAACCGTTCCTTATTCTGGTTAAAAAATCTGCTATCGGATCAGTCATGCTCATAATACACCTACCAACTCGCCTTGGTTATACCGGGAATTTCCCCGGCTAAAGCCAATTCTCTGAAGCAAATACGGCATAGGCCGAAGTGCTTCAAATAGCCCCTCGGACGACCACATCGTTTGCAACGATTATGCTGACGAACATTGAACTTCGGTTTGCGTTCCGACGCGACAATTTTGCACTTCTTCGCCATAAACTTAATTCCTTTTAAAAGGCATCCCGAATAATTTGAGCAATTCGAACGCCTCTTTATCCGTTTTCGCCGTAGTTACAATGGTAATATTCATGCCCCGAATTTTATCGATTTTATCGTATTCGATCTCGGGGAAAATAATCTGCTCGGTTATTCCCATCGTGTAATTGCCTCTGCCGTCAAACGATTTCGAGGCCACGCCTCGGAAATCCCTGATTCGGGGAAGAGCTACATTTATCAGACGATCCAGGAACTCATACATGATATTCCCCCTGAGAGTCACCGAACAACCGATTGACATACCGGCCCGCAACTTGAAATTCGAAATCGATTTGCGGGCTTTGCGAATAATCGGTTTCTGGCCGGTGATAGCCGAAAGCTCGGCGACCGCTATATCGAGCTTCTTGGGATCCCCGATAGCGTCGCCAATACCCATATTAACAATGACTTTTTCGACCTTCGGTACTTTATTAATATTGCCATAACCGGCGTCCTTAAGAAAAGACGGCCTTATCTCATCATTAAACTGCTTTCTTAATCTGGCTACCATCTTACTCTATTATCTCCCCGGTTTTCTTATTAACCCGAACCTTCTTTCCGTCAGCCAGTACCATATGCCCCAGACGAGCAACGGTGGATGACCGGGAATCCATGTACATAACATTAGAAGCGTTAATTGAGCCTTCCTTCTCGATAATACCACCCTTGCGATTTTTCGGCGTGGGGCGAGTATGTCTTTTTATCAGGTTGACTCCCTCAATAATTATCCTGCCGGTATCCGGGAAAACTTTCAATACCTTACCGCTTTTTCCACGATCATTCCCCGATATCACCTTTACGGTATCGCCTTTTCGTATCTTCATCTTCTATTCCTCTATAATACTTCCGGCGCCAGAGAGACAATCTTCATAAATTGCTTATCTCTAAGCTCGCGGGCGACAGGCCCGAAAATACGAGTGCCGCGCGGTTCTTTCTGCTCGTTTATTATCACTGCCGCGTTATCGGAAAACCTGATATAGGTACCGTCCTTGCGCCTTGTTTCTCTCGTGGTTCGCACGACAACAGCCTTGCATACTTCGCTTTTCTTCACCGTCCCGCCGGGAATAGCCACCTTCACGGTACAGACAATAATATCCCCAATACGGGCATATCTTTTTCTTGTCCCTCCCAGAATTCTGAAGCACTGCACCACCTTGGCTCCCGAATTATCGGCGACAATCAGCTTGGAATATTCCTGAATCATAACAGCATCACCGTCCTGACTATTTCGCCTTCTCTAAAACCTTTACCAGGCGCCATGTTTTAGTCTTTGATAAAGGACGAGTTTCGGCCACCAGGACGGTATCGCCCTTTCCGGCCTGATTTTCTTCATCGTGCACATACAGTTTTTTACGCTTGCGCATTATCTTGCCGAACACGGAGTGTTTGAGCAACCTCTCAACCGAAACCACGATCGTTTTATCCATAGCGTCGGTTACGACTACGCCGGAACGCGTCTTACGAAAACCCCTAGACATTCTTCGTATCTCCCTTGGCGGCTAACGGCCTTATCTTTAATTCATCCTCATGTAGTACAGTGACAATCCTCGAGAGTTCGCGACGTAGGGTCCTGATCTTTAAAGGATTGTCTATCTGCTTGGTAGCCTGACGGATTTTCAAGTTGAAAACCTCTTTTTCGATTTCCTCTTTGTGAGAAAGGATCTCTTCCCTGGTCATATCTCTTATTTCCCGCGCCTTCATCGTATCAATCCTTGGCTAAATCATGACGGGTGACAAATTTCGTTTTAATCGGCAACTTGGCGGATGCGAGAGCCATGGCGCTTTTTGCCAGTTCCTCGCTGACACCCTCCAACTCGAACATAATTCTACCGGGCTTGACTACCGCTACCCAGTATTCCGGCGCCCCCTTACCCTTACCCATACGGGTCTCGGCAGGTTTCTTAGAAACCGGTTTATCCGGGAAAATCCTGATCCAGACCTTTCCACCGCGCTTGATATGACGGGTAATCGCTACACGTGAAGCCTCGATCTGCCTATTGGTGATCCAAGCCGGCTCCATAGCCTTCAATCCGAATTCCCCAAAATCAACGTTACTTCCGCGGTAGGCTTTGCCTTTACGACGGCCACGCTGCTGTTTCCGGAATTTTACTCTCTTGGGCATTAACATTACTTGCTATCCTTTTTCGGTTTTTCCGACTTTGGCGCTGCCGGCTTAGGCGCTGCTGCCTTTGGTGCTGCCGGCTTCGATGCTGCCGCCTTTGGCCTGGGACGCGGGGGCTTCGATTCGGCGCCCCTATGCCCTCTGGATCTATCCAGAGCCTTGGCTGACGGTTTCGGTTTTTTATGAGGCGAATCCGGCTGTCTACCACGACGAGACCTTCGTCTCCTGGCGTCACCGGGCTGTCCCTCCATACCAAGACCGCTGTCGATATCCTCAGTCTGTCGATCCAAATCACCTTTATGAATCTCGCCTTTACAAATCCAGACTTTAACGCCGATACAACCGTAGGTCGTATGAGCCGTGGCCGTGGCGTAATCGATATCCGCTCTGAGTGTGTGTAAAGGCACGCGACCGTCATGATACTTTTCGCTACGAGCAATCTCGGCCCCGTTTAAACGTCCACCGCACATAATCTTGATACCCTCGGCTCCAGATTTCATTGTGGCGGTAAGAGCTTTCTTCATAGCCCGTCTGAAATTAACGCGCCCCTCGAGCTGTTTACCGATAGATTGAGCGACTAAAGTAGCCGAGAGCTCCGGCTTCTTGATTTCGATTATATTGAGCAAAATCTCTTTGCCGGTCAACAACTGAAGCTCTTCCTTCAACTTATCAACCTCGGCACCCTTACGCCCTATAACGATCCCCGGACGAGCCGTGTGAATATCGATGGTTACCTTTTTAGGGTTTCTCAATATCTCCACGTCGGCGATTCCGGCATGCTCCAGACGTCTATTGGTATAACGTCGGATGAGAAGATCCTCCTGTAAAAGTTCCGCGTAATTATTTGTCGCGAACCATCGTGATTTCCAGGTCTTTATTATTCCGAGTCTAAGACCGTATGGATGGGCTTTTTGTCCCAATCTCGGCCTCCTTATTTATTCGTTTCGTCAGCCGACTGTTTCGGCTTCTTCTCAACCAGGGTAACGCCAATATGCGAGGTTCTTTTCCTTATCACATAGGCTCTACCCATTCCCACGGGGCGAATCCTTTTCCAGACCGGCCCGCCATCTATAGTAACCTTGCTTATATACAAATTCTCGACTTTGACCTTGGCCGTGCCCTCCGCGGCAATAGCGTTGGAGGCAGCCGATTTCACAGTCTTAAACAGAGCCCTTCCCGCGGCCTTGGGAGTAAACTCCAGTATATTCAAAGCCTTATGAACAGGCTCTCCTTTAATCAGTTCGGCCACCCGCCTAAGTTTACGCGGGGACATGCGAACAAATCTTGATACCGCTCTGACTTCCATTCCATCCACCTATTTCAATGCCACGCTTCTCTCGGTCAGTTTGCCGGAGTGTCCTCTAAAAATACGCGTGGGCGCAAATTCGCCAAGCTTGTGTCCAACCATATTCTCGGTAATGTAAATCGGGATAAATTTGTTGCCGTTATGCACAGCCAGTGTATGTCCCACGAATTCCGGAGGGATGGTCGTCCTGCGTGCCCAGGTCTTGATAACCTTCTTCTCCCCGGACAAATTTAACGCCTCCAGTTTATTAAACAATCTCTGATCGATGTAAGGACCCTTTTTAAGGGATCGTGCCATACTTTCCTCCAGACCTACTTACGCCGCTTGACAATCAGCTTAGCCGATCTCTTCTTATTACCTGTTTTCAAACCCTTGGCAAGCTGCCCCCAGGGGCTGCAGGGATGTCTGCCGCCAGAGGATTTGCCCTCGCCGCCGCCCATTGGATGATCTACAGGGTTCATAGCGACACCTCTCACCTTGGGCCGTCTTCCCAACCACCTGGATCGGCCGGCCTTACCGAGGGAAATTTTTTCATGATCTATATTGCCAACCTGACCTATGGTGGCAAGACAATTCAATTTGAAGAGCCTGACCTCGCCGGACGGCATCTTGATATGGGCGTAATCCCCTTCTTTGGCCAGTACCTGAGCCGTAGCACCGGCGGAACGGGCCACTTGCCCCCCCTTGCCCGGTTTGATCTCCAGGTTGTGGACATTGATACCAAGAGGGATTTTCGCAAGGGGCATCGTATTACCGACCTTAATCTCGGCATCGTCCCCGGCGACAATCATAGTGTCAACCTTCAGATCGGCAGGCGCTATAATATAGCGCTTCTCACCGTCGAGATAATGAAGCAGAGCTATTCTGGCCGACCTGTTGGGATCGTACTCTATTGACGCCACCCTGGCAGGAACCCCGATCTTATTACGTCTAAAATCGATCAGCCTGTATTTTCTCTTGTGACCGCCGCCTTTGTGCCTGGATGTAATCCTGCCTGTATTACCGCGTCCGCCGCTTTTCTTTAACGGCCGAAGCAATGATTTCTCGGGACCGGTGTGAGTAACGTCCGCGAAATCGGACACGGTCATGAAACGGCGACCGGGAGTAATCGGTTTGAATTTTTTAATACCCATAATTTATTCCTTAAACGGTCTCGAAGAGTTCTATTCCGTCTCCCTCTTTTAGCCAGACAAAGGCCTTCTTCCAGTCGGATCTTTTTCCCTGAAACCTGCCGAGCCTCTTAGTCTTGCCTTTTACCCTCGCTACTGAAACATTGGTGACTTTAACGTTAAACGCCTTTTCGACGGCGTGTTTGATCTGAGGCTTGTTGGCATCGATAGCGACTTTGAACATATAACAGTTCTGCTTTTCCTGTAGAGTGGTCGCTTTTTCCGAAATCATCGCCTGAACCAGGACTTTACCTTCGTTAAGCATTACCGAATATCTCCTTGATTCTGTTTAACCCCTGCTCGGTAATGAGAATATTCTGATGCCATAAAAGATCGAAAGGATTTACCAGTTCGGCCCTTTTGACGTTAAAATACTTGATATTTCTCGAAGCCAGCACCAGGTTATCATTTTTCCCCTCAAACAAAAGCACCGTTTTCTGATGGTACAAACCAAGTTTTTTCAAGTATTCGGCTACTACTTTTGTTTTCGGCTCGGCTACATTCGGTAAATCCACAACCTTAATATTCCCCTCAATAGCCCGTAAGGAAAAAGCGGACCGAAGCGCTCTTTTCTTCACGCTTCTGGAAATAGGCCGATAATGTTTTTTCGGAGTCGGCCCCCAGGCTATAGCCCCACCCGTCCAGAGGGGAGATATATTGCTACCGGCACGAGCCCGACCAGATCCTTTTTGGCGGAACGGTTTTCTACCGCCTCCGGCCATACGGCTGCGGTTTAAAGTCGACGCTGTACCCTGCCGCTGGTTGCGCATGAACCCCTTTACATATTCATGAATAACATGCTGTTTGGGTTCACTCTCGAAGAGAGGACCGACAAGAGCAATTGTCCCTGTCTCGGAACCGTCTACAGACATAATCTTAGCTTCGGGCATCGCGCTTACCTGGCCTTTCTCACTAAAATCAAAGAATTCTTGTGTCCCGGAACAACACCGCTAACCAATACTAATGACTGTTCCGGTTCAACCGCCACGATTTTAAGATTTTTCACAGTAACTTTATCCTTGCCCATCCGACCGGACATCTTCATTCCCTTAAAAACTCTCGACGGATAACTTGATTGCCCGATGGAACCGGGCGCTCTGAGTCTGTCCGACTGACCGTGGGTTTTAGGACCGCCGGCAAATCCGTGACGCTTAACCGCGCCCTGAAAACCGAGACCGCGGGATACACCCGAAACATGAACCTTTTGGCCGGCCTTGAAGATTTCGGCGGTAAAAGTAGCGCCGACTTCCGGTTTTTCGGTACCGTCAAACTTGATTTCGCGGAGATATCTTTTGTATTCGACACCGGCCTTATCAAACTGTCCCTTTATTGGTTTGCTGACCAGGGTAGATCGAATCTGACCGAAACCAACGACTAACGCGTCGTAACCATCGGATTCCTTGGTCTTCACCCTTATCACCGTGGCCGGATCAATCCTTATCACGGTTACCCCTACTGAGTCGCCCGCGTCGGTAAAGACCCGTGTCATTCCCAGTTTCTGTCCGTAAATCTCTTTCATCTTAAAAACAAACTTTCAAATATATCAAACTTTAATCTCTACGTCAACCCCTGCCGGCAAATCAAGTCGCATCAACGAATCGATGGTTTGCTGACTGGAATCGTATATGTCAATCAACCTCTTATGTATCCGCATTTCAAACTGCTCACGCGATTTTTTATCCACGTGCGGTGAACGAAGAACAGTGTAAATCGTTCTTTTGGTAGGAAGCGGTACCGGCCCGGCGATTTTCGCTCCTGTACGGGTAACCGTGCGAACAATCTCCGCCGCCGATTTGTCGAGGGCTACATGATCGTAGGCCTTCAACCTGATTCTTATTTTCTGATTTTCCATAATTTCGCCAGCTTCCCTATTCTATAACTTCGATGATGACTCCGGCGCCGACCGTGTGACCGCCCTCGCGTACCGCGAATCGAAGTTCTTTCTCCATGGCGATCGGCGTGATTACCTCACACTCAACGGTTACATTGTCGCCCGGCATGACCATCTCGCGATCCTTAGGTAAACTCACTATACCCGTTACATCTGTCGTCCTAAAATAAAACTGAGGACGATATCCGTTGAAAAACGGGGTGTGACGGCCGCCTTCTTCCTTCTTCAATATATATACCTCGCACTTGAACTTCGTATGTGGCGTGATCGAACCCGGCTTCGCGATTACCATACCGCGCTCAAGCTCCTCGCGGTCCACTCCACGCATCAATAAACCGACATTGTCGCCCGCCTGAGCGTAATCCAATATCTTGCGGAACATCTCTACTCCGGTTATAACCGTCTTGCGGGTATCGCGAACACCGACTATCTCCATCTCCTCGCCGGACTTAACCTGACCACGCTCGACTCGACCAGTGCCCACCGTGCCGCGACCCGTTATCGAAAATACGTCCTCAACAGGCATCAAAAACGGCTTGTCGATATCACGGACTGGCTCGGGGATATAACTATCGCATGCCGCCATAAGCTCCAGTATGCTCTTGAACTCTGGCGCATCGATCGGTACGCTTATATCCGAACCCTTGGTCATAGCCTCCAATGCGCTGCCACGAATTACAGGTATGTCATCCCCAGGGAACTCATACTTCGATAAAAGATCTCGTACCTCAAGCTCTACCAAATCCAAAAGCTCGGGATCGTCTACCTGATCTACCTTGTTCATGTATACCACGATAAAAGGAACCCCTACCTGACGAGCGAGCAGAATATGCTCCCGGGTCTGTGGCATCGGACCGTCGGCCGCGCTTACAACCAATATCGCGCCGTCCATCTGAGCCGCGCCGGTGATCATGTTCTTGATATAATCGGCGTGGCCGGGACAGTCCACATGAGCATAGTGACGATTGTCGGTCTCATACTCGACATGAGCCGTCGCTATGGTGATACCCCGTTCACGCTCCTCGGGCGCGTTATCGATCGAATCAAAATCGCGCACCGATACCTTCTTGCTCTTACGAGCAAGGACCATCGTGATGGCCGCCGTCAAAGTCGTCTTACCATGGTCTACGTGACCGACGGTGCCTATGTTGACGTGCGGCTTCGTCCTCTCAAACTTCTCCTTCGCCATCAGGAAATCTCCCAGATATTTACCATTTGAATTCTATTATCTCCTTTGACCTACAAAAACCCCGCGTACCTGTTGCACCATCTTTTCCTGCACAGCTTCGGGTACCGAAGAATAATGAGAAAACTGCATCGAATAAACCGCCCGGCCCTGAGAAAGCGATCTTAGTGTCGTGGCGTAACCAAACATCTCAGAAAGAGGAACCTGGGAGGCGATCACAACTGCGTCAGGCCGATGTACCATCCCTACAACTCTCCCTCTTCTGGCGTTTAAATCCCCGATAATGTCTCCCATATACTCTTCGGGGACAACAACTTCGATGTCCATCACCGGTTCCAGGATTCTCGGTTTAGATTTCCTGGCGCCTTCCTGTAAGGCGATAGAACCGGCGATCTTGAAAGCCAACTCCGACGAGTCAACATCATGATAAGAACCATCAATCAACTCAACCTTGACATCGACCATAGGATAACCGGCCAGAATACCGTTTTCAAGCGAATCGGCAACACCTTTCTCAACCGACGAAATATATTCCCGGGGTACTTTGCCGCCAACTATTTTATTAATAAAGGCAAATCCTTTACCGGTCTCATTAGGGCTTACGATAATTTTTACATGACCATATTGCCCGCGGCCTCCGGTCTGGCGTACAAACCTGCCCTCGGCCTCCGACGTTCCAGTGATAGTCTCGCGATACGCTACCTGCGGCTTACCCACGTTGGCCGCAACCTTGAATTCGCGCAACATTCTATCTATTAATATTTCCAGATGAAGCTCTCCCATACCAGACATAATGGTCTGACCGGTTTCC
Organism: Candidatus Zixiibacteriota bacterium; assembly: GCA_036481315.1. Lineage (GTDB taxonomy): Bacteria > Zixibacteria > MSB-5A5 > UBA10806 > UBA10806 > JAZGHS01. The sequence goes on from JAZGHS010000242.1 coordinate 22,740, forward strand.
GGATCGGTTTTCACCTGGAAAGTGGGATCTTCTTCGGATAACTTGGTCAAGGCATCGCTCAGCTTATCCTGATCGGCCTTGGTTTTCGGCTCTATGGCAATATAGATAACAGGATTGGGAAATGACATTTCTTCCAAAATAATAGGCTTTTTCCTATCGCAAATCGTCGCCCCGGTCGAGACATTTCTCAACCCTACAACGGCGATAATATCCCCTGCGGATGCTTCCTTCAGATCGGCTCGTTTATTGGAATGCATGGCCAGAATTCGGCTGATCCGATCGATCTTCTTGGTAAC
>JAZGHS010000243.1:0-14939 GCA_036481315.1 Candidatus Zixiibacteriota bacterium
AATCCTTACTATGGCCAATGTACTTTCACGGTAATTGACTTGCGAGAAGCGAAAACCCCACGCGTCTTGAGCCAACTGGACTTTGAACGTCGGAATATCTGGGACCTTTCAATCATAGCGCGTGACAATCACGTGGTTATCTATACGGGCGACATTCTGGTTCTTAATGTTAGTGATCCAACTCGGCCCGAGGTTATCGCACAGGAATCGTTTCCACCGGCAAAGTATTGGGTCGGCGATTACGTTGGACTTGCCGCCGATGACGAAAACATATATTTGGGCGCCACCGAAGATGGCTTGTGGGTGTATCGCCTACCCTGGGTTGATTTGCAGAAATAGCGGGCACAGGTATGCCTTCGATCCTAAAGTCCGTGACCATGTCGCGACCCAAATGGTGTCTACCGCAATATCACGTTATTCGGGTTTATTGGGATATGCGGTCGCCTTGAATTCCATATATTGTTGCAAGACAACAAGATGGAGGCGGGGGGAATCGAACCCCATTCCCCCTATTGTCCCGCAACGAGTTAACAGGTAGTGTGACCAAATTGTGACGGTTTTGATTAACTGTGGCTCCGATGGCCTCAGAACGGTTGCTCGCCGGTGGGCAGCGAAACATGGGTACAGAATCTGGACTGGCGCCGGATGCCATCACGCATCATGGAGACGTTTCTGAGCAACGCTCAATTAAGGGCGCAAATTTCAGTTATTTCCCCTGTCCAGTCAACACTCCCAAACTTGAAATTCACGATATCACCTACCTTCTTCGTCACCAGCAATCTTGCCACAGGTGCGCCAATTGTTATCATATCAGGCAACAGTTCAAGATCGAATTCTGCTGGTCCGATGAAGTTGTACGTGTGTGATTCCTTTGTTTTTGTATTGACAACAGTTACCGAACATCCGAATGTGACTGTTTCAGGCACGCTGCCACTCAGGTCGACTCTTTCGCTATTCAGGTAGCTTTTGAGCCGTTGCATGCGTTCTAACAGCAGCACCTGCTTTTCCTTGGCGGCATGATATTCAGCATTCTCCTTAAGATCACCAAGCTCGGCGGCTGCACCAATGTCTTTCGAGTTCTTATTGATTTCCTTCTTGATCTCAGTAATCTTCTCATTCAGAATCTTGAAAGTACTCTTCAGAATCGGAACTTGCATTTCTTCCTTCCTCAAATTCGTGTACGCATCACAACAAAGTGAACTAAAGCGTGCACTAAGTTAATAAACAGCTTCTTACCTCGCAACTCTTTTCGATATCGTATTTTACGTCAATTCATTGCCTTCTTTTTGAACAGACCCAGTTGTGGTTCAATAAAATCTGGTCATGAAGAGCCTGAAGTTAAGACGTTGTATAGCAGCTTTGGCATATCAGGGCTGGGTGGTCCACCCTTGGGTGGGTTTCTCATTACGTCGGGAACACCAGTCCTCTAGTCTGTCCAATGAATAGGAATCATCAAACACTAGCAGACAAAACCGCTCTGACCTTCGGGTTTCTAACCCCACGGTCATCGGGCTTTGAATCCCTCTGTAAGTAATTGTGGGAGAACTTATTTGGTAGCGGGGGGGGGGATGGAACCCCCGTCCGAAGATATTTTGGTATATAGTAGTCATTTCTTCTCATCATGCCAAACAACGACGATCCCCTCTTCTTCGAATTTATTCTCGATCCATACCTGCCGTACCTTATCTCTAGGTTGTTGAGGAAAAATAATACCGGGACAAACGCTTTTACCCTCGCCAGTAGGAACATATTCGCATTTTATAATTTGTGATTCGATGTAATCCCATACTTGCTTAATTTGTCTGCTAACATTTCGGCGAACAGCCTTATCCGTCATCCGATCCCAATTTGAAGCTTTAATCTCAACTATAGCGACCACTCCATCATGAAGATCGTCGTTTACAAAGATGTCAACCCTGCCTTTGCGACCGGATGATTTTAAAATGGCTCTTTCGGACGCAACGGTCCCTTCAGCTTCTCGCTTCCATGCGGCCTGTATCATGCGATGAAACGCTTTTCCACGACGGAGATTTTCGGGTTCTCTTGAGCTAATCACTATTTTAATACATTCTTTTCATCAAGTAATTGATATTACACTAATCAGAAATAGCTTAATCACCATTCTAAGGATATAGGATAACTAGCTAATTAATATTATATTTTCCCATATCTCCAGCGTAATTTACCACACTGGCATTGGACTAACTCTGCCGATTTGTCTTCTAACTTGTGTACAGGCTTCCTACAGTTTTCACATTCAAAGAATCCTAACGCTTCCTCACACACATCTATTAGCTTTATTGCTTCATTTCGTTTAACGTCAAAGGTATGAGAAGCTCTGTTTCCCCAAGCTAATATTAATCTACCAGCTTCTCGGAATGCTTCGATCGCATCTTCAAAAGGACAGTGGTTTCCATCCACTTTTTTCATAAAACATTTCTGTCCATCCGAAATAAGCCTTTGTAGAAAGTCATGCGCCATTCTGTGATCATTTTTCTCTCTATGTTGATAAGGCATAAGGAGTTTCAAACGCTCAGCCCTTAACGGCAATTCTATATCCATAATTTTACGCGCAGTATTTCCCGCCGAATCCGGGGATTTATTCAATAATGCACGGGCATCGTCAAAGGTTGAAGATTTCTCCGAAAATCGGATACCTATTTTAGGGCTTTCCCATGGCATTAGAACTTTAAAGGACCAGTTTGTTGCGTCAAGCAAGTGTCTAAGCTCAGTGTACCACTCACGATCGTGAGTGAAAATAATAAGCTGGCGGTCATCAAACTTTTTTTCAAGCAATTCAACAATCATTCCTCTGTGATTTCGATCAAGGCTGACAACTACATCATCAAGAAACAGCGGTCGATCAGAGCTCGCCTCGCGTTTTGCCATAGCGAGAAATATACAAAGCCCGAGACTATTTCGATAACTCTCAGATAAAGTCAACCTGGGCGAATCCTGATCAACACCGTGAAATTTCAATTTTACATCGATTGCCTTATCTGATTCTTCGGGCACATAGAGCCTAATACCTTCAACTAATTCGCCCGGGTGTAGAATATCCCACATGGCTTCAATATCTATAGAAATCTCGTCGATTATTTTTTGGGATTGAACTCTAATTTCGTTTCGGATGCCATTCTCCATTGATTGAATAAAAGAGATTAGAGCTTCTGCATTTTGTTTCTCTAAAACAAGTCCTTTTGAGTCGATTATTTCTTTGCACACTTCGACTATTTTCTTATCGGCTAGAAGCTCATCGATTTCGGATGGAGCGTCCTTCGAAATCAAATCGGTCTCGTCAATTATGGGTTGAAGTTTTTCTTCTATAATTTTTAGATCATCCTCGACAAGAGAGGAACGTAGCTTCTCGATATTTAGTTCATCTAAGAATGAAAGCTTTTCTTTAAGCGGCCCTTTTATTTGTAGATCACTCCATTCCTTTATTTCCGTTTTAGCCAGGCTTGATTTGATCAAATTAATTTTGTCACACAGCGTATTAATAGATGTTTTACGTTTCCTAAAAGTAGCAATCATCTCTTCAAAGCGTTCCTTTTCAGATTCTATATGCTCCTCTAGATCTCTGACGGGTATAACTCGACCACATGCCGGACATGGAATTTCTTTTTCATCCTCTAATTTATCTAAAAATGTACTTGTTTGCTCAATTACCTCCAGCTTTTCTGAGATTAATGATTCTACGGATCCAGTTAGTTCGTTATTGTGAGATCTTATGGTTTTGATATAGCCTATAAGATTAGTATCTGCGATATCTCGAAATATCGTGTATTTTTTTTGTTCTTTACTGAATTGTTTTACCCTTGAACTAAGGAATGATTCGAGATCTCTACAGCGATCTAATGGCATTTTCATGGTAGTATGAGCGGCGCGATATTTTTTATGTAAAGCCTCGATCTTTTCCTCGAGTTTATAATTATTATAGGTACCAAAAGCTTCACTTCTTCTATTCTCTATCAAATTAAGTTTGGTCTTCATCTCAACCAATTTAGACTCTTGAGTAACAGATTTTCCGAGCTGCCGTAGATTTTCTGCAACCATTTCCAATTGGTCAAGACCAAGGAGCGGTAACAGTGCCGAATACTTTTCGCCTTTCCTGCACCGAATAAATTCAGCCACTTCATCCTGCCGAAGGACTGTTCGTCTGTAATCCCAATCACCCATTGAGACGGTCCCCGTTGAATTTACAGAGGATTTACCATTACGCTCGATATTTGTTGTCAATAATGAACCATCCGCAAACTTAATACGGAATTCCGTCTGTTTGGCATCCGGTATGTGAGTGTTTAGAATACCTTTCTCCTGTCGCTTACCACTGTATTCGTGGACCAAATGACCTATCCTGCCATCGTTAAGAACGTATTCAATAGCATCAACAAAAGAAGATTTTCCTGACGCATTTTCGCCATATATGACCATCGATTTTTTCCTTAGATCAAGCCTCGCCAAATCAGCAGCTCCCCTAAACCATATCAATTCTATGGCATCAATTCTCATCGTATATTTTCTTTCCTGGCGCTTGGGCTTTCATATCAGTAATTAGTGCCCTTGCATTTTCAGATAATTCCTCGGGGCGAAGATGGCGCTCTCTTAATTGGCCTTTAATAAATGATTTTAGGCGCTGTCTAACAGCATTGGTAACAGTCGGATTAGAACCAATTGCCTCTTGAAGTCGTCTATCAATCCAAACTTCTTCTTTATCCATAATAGGAACCTCATTTGAGCCCTACGTCGGTTATTAGATTACTAGGTTTTAATCGCAAAACTAATCTACAAAATGACTCGATAAAAATCTATAACGTTTAATAAATAATTCCATAATTTAGGCAAACGAGGAACATTGCCCCCCAACTGACCACGGTATAATAGGTTGCTTGCTTACTCTGGAGGCGGGGGGAATCGAACCCCCGTCCGAAGATACCTCCGGATAACCATCTACGCGTGTAGGCGAATCTTTGATCTCGACAGAGTAGCCGCCGATCGCCGGGCTGCTATCCTGTCCAGTCCCCTTTAGTTTCGCAATGTAATCAGGGACGGTTTACATCGCTAGCTTATCTAATCGTCGCCCTATCCCGAATCGATAAGCGAATCCGGGTAGAACGAGCCGCCAGTGTCTTAGGCAGCCAGTGCGTACGAATAATCGTTGGCACTTAAAGTGTGTCCGATTGTTTTACGAGGTTACCGGACCTCGACGCGCAGGTTAAACTTCAGTTATCCCGTCGAAACCTGTCGCCCCCATGTTGTCAAAGAGCGGTTCAATATAATCATCGGCACGATTGCAGTCAATCAACCATATTAATATACTCCGAAATGATTATCCGGGTTTCCTGCAACCTAAGTAGAGCGTTTAGAAGGAATTAATCGCCGAAATTAAAGACGAAATCGATCCAGGGCAATCCGGGGAAAAACATCTCGTCCCCGAGGGCATTGAACAGCGCCAAATCCACGCTTATCCCCTCGCCGAAGAAGCGGAAACCGTACGATACAATTGGGAAATCGGCTCCCGGGAAGATCCAGTTTTCGCTTACGAATGAAACCCGTCGGGAAAGCCTTTTCTCCCCGCCGATCATAATCAAAGGCTTATCGGCCAGCTCATCATCGACAAATCCGTACCCGAGCCCCACCGTCAAACTGCCGTCGGTATCTCCGAATGTCCCGACACCGTAAAGTATTCCCACCAGCGGGCTTTCGTCACTGTCGTTCTCCGGCAACGCGATTAGCAGCGCACCTACGGCGAAATCGGCTGCTTCTGTCGCTTTCACCCCCATTTTTGGTGTAAAATAAAATAGTTGATCGCCGGGGCTGACAGTCGGGAAAAGCGACATCCCGCCGCCGAACGTGAAATTATCGGTGAAACCGTAGGCGATTCCGGGAAAAAATAAATAATAATCGGAGAAATATCCTTCGCCCTTTTTAAGCATGCGAGCGGTGGGAGCGAAATATAACCTTGTTGTATTCGGGTTATCGAACCAGTATTTCCCTTTTCTTATAGAACTCTTGGAAACCAACTTGACTCTCTCGATTTTTGATTTTTCTATAGTCATTTCCCCGATATCCGATTTGAAAACAATCTCCCGCTCTTTTATCTTCGTGATCCGACCCATGATAGTAGAACCATCTTTGAGGGTGAGAATCTGTGTTGAATTCTCATCGGGAATAACCAGATCAGAAAATCTATCCGCATCGTCCTGCGCGAAAGCGGTTAACGATAAAACGAGCATTAAAACAACTGTAAAAATCAGGATTGTACTCCAATTGAATTTCGATCGATTCATAGCCGACTCCGATCTTTTATGGGGAGAAGCCCCCCATTATTCACCTAAAACCCTAAATTCTAAAATTCGGGATTTTCGTATAGTCCCTGAGCATGGCCACTCTTTTATTAATCATGGCCTTTGTCAGTCTGCTCGTTTTTTTCAGGCTGAAATCCTCCACGCAAAACGACGCCATCGCTGTACCTGTGACCATCGCCTTGCGGAAAGCGGCCTCATCGGTCTTGCCCGATCCGGCCAGGTAGCCGATCGCGCCGCCGGCAAACGAATCGCCCGCTCCCGTCGGATCTTTGACAGTCTTTAGAGGGATGGCCGGTAATGCGAAAAAGCTATTTTTGCCAAAAAGCAGTACCCCGTGCGCCCCTTTTTTTATTATCACCCGTTTGGGACCGAGCTTCAATAATTCACCGGCCGCTTTGGGCAGAGAATCGATACCACAGAACTGACGGGCCTCGCCGTCGTTGATACAGATGATATCGACTTTCCGAAATACTTTTTCCAGAAGTTTCGGCTCGAGTCCGATCCAGAAATTCATAGTATCGCAAAGGGTCAGGTGACGGCCCTTCACCTGCGCTAACACGTCAAGCTGTAATGCCGGGTGGATATTACCAAGCAAAATATACGGCGCTTTTCGATAGGACTCGGGAATAATCGGACTGAATTTCTCGAATACGTTCAGATGAGTCGCTCGTGTATGCGCCTCGTTCATGTCCCCCTCGTAGTAGCCCGACCAGTGGAATGTTTTGCCGCTTCTATCGATTTGAAGCCCTTCGAGATCGACTCCCTTTCGTTTGAGTAAGCTTATATGCCTTTTATCTAAATCGTTGCCGACCACACCGACAATACCCGGCCTGGCGAAATAGGAGCTGGCCACCGTCGCGTAAGTAGCCGATCCTCCCAGCGCTTTTTCGACTTTGCCGAATGGTGTCTCAACGCTGTCTGTCGCTACCGAGCCTACTATTAATAAATTCATTCGCAAAAGATCTCCCGTTGATTACTTTTTTTGTAAGCTCAACCCGAATCCTATGGTTACGACCGGGAATATAAGATATGTCAGCCCTATATCCATCATATAATTACCGAAGCTCATTTTCATCGGTCCCCACGTGAACATGAAAAGATCGATTACTACGCTCATCAAAAACCAGACGATCCCGATTTTTACTCCCTCCGCGATATAACCGCTTTCCAGATCCTTCATATACAGGACCGCGAATATCACCACGCAAAGGGTTAATGTCACCGGCATAATCGTCTCGAAAAACGGATAATTGGTTTCCCTTATAGGATAAATCGCAAAAGCGACAATAAACGGTATCAGCCAAAGCAGAAACCCGAAAATTATCGTCCATTTAATTGATTTCATCTCTCCCTCCGCAAAAATATCATTTTCTAATAATCTCCAATTCTGATTTTGCGGGATCAAGATCATTCTGTCAATAGAGATAATGGATAGAATTACTGCCCTTTAACATATTTGACGTTTATTTATAATCACAATCATCGTATCTTAGGGGATCAATGAGGAAAGTATAATGAACAAGGAACACATCGTAAAAATAACGGCCGAACTGAAGTTGAAGCCCGGGCAGGTCGAGGCGACGATTGCTCTTCTCGACGATGACGCGACAATCCCGTTTATCGCGCGATACCGCAAGGAGGCCACTGGAAGTCTCGACGAGGTCGCCGTATCCACCATCCGGGATCGTATCGGGCAATTACGGGAACTGGATAAACGTCGCAAGGCGATTTTAAAATCGCTTGAGGAACGAGAACTCCTCACAGTCGAACTGAAGGAGAAGATACTCGCAGCAGAAACGATGACCATATTGGAGGATTTATATCTCCCCTATCGTCCCAAACGACGTACCAGAGCCACCATCGCAATCGAACGGGGCCTGGAGCCATTTGCCGAATTGATTTTCGCCCAGGAGAATATAGATCTCGTATCCGAAGCGCAAACCTATATCGATTCTGAAAAAGAAATCCATAATACAGATGACGCTCTCTCCGGAGCGAGAGATATTATCGCCGGCTGGGTTAGCGAGGACGCCGACGCCCGCGCGAAATTACGCGAGCTATACAACGCAAAGGGGAAAATCAAATCGAAAGTCTCCAAAGGCAAAGAGGAGGAGGGAACCAGATTCGCCGACTATTTCGATTGGGAGGAACCAATCAAATCGGTACCATCACACAGAGTAATGGCCATACAGCGCGGCGAAGCCGAATCGATTTTATCATCGAGCATAATTATCCCGGACGACGACGCTTTTTTTATTCTCGATAACATGTTCGTCACCGGTAACAACGCCGCGTCTGAACAGGTGCGGGAAGCTGTAAACGACGGGTTCAATCGCCTCATAGCGCCATCGATGGAAACCGAATTTTTCGATATCCTTAAAAAGCAGGCGGATAAAGAAGCGATCAGGATATTCACAACCAACCTTCGCGGGCTTTTGATGGCTCCGCCCTTGGGAAGTAAGAGTATTCTGGCAATCGATCCCGGCTTCAGAACCGGGTGCAAAGTAGTCTGTCTCGACACCCAGGGAAATTTAAAATATAATACAGCATTATTCCCTCACAATTCAGAAAAAGAAAGAAAGAAAGCGGGCTTCGAAATCAAGAGGCTCTGCAAAGAATTCAAAATTGAATTTATCGCTATCGGCAACGGCACCGCGGGACGTGAAACCGAGTCATTTATCCGCGAACTCGATATTCCCGGTGATATATCGGTTGAGATGGTCAACGAATCGGGCGCGTCGGTCTATTCGGCCTCGGATACGGCCAGGGAGGAGTTCCCCGATTACGATATCACCGTACGAGGCGCGGTCTCTATCGGGCGACGGTTGATGGACCCCCTTGCGGAGCTAGTCAAGATCGATCCCAAAGCGATCGGGGTCGGTCAGTATCAGCACGATGTCGATCAGGCGGAGCTTAAACGCGGCCTCGATGATACGGTGATGAGTTGTGTCAATCAAGTCGGCGTGGAGGTTAGTACCGCCAGCGAGCAACTGCTCGCGTATGTCTCCGGTCTCGGGCCTAAGCTGGCGAGGAATATAATAGCTTACAGAAAAGAAAACGGTCCGTTCAAATCGCGCGTCGAGCTTAAGAAAGTCCCCCGGTTCGGACCCAAGGCGTTCGAGCAGGCGGCCGGATTCCTGCGGGTGGCCGAATCCAAAAATCCGCTCGATTCCAGCGGTGTTCACCCTGAAAGCTATCATATCGTAGAGGATATGGCAAAAGAGGTCGGTTGCGATATAAAAAAACTGATAGGCGACGAGGATCTTCGCGAAAGAATCGATCTCAATGATTATGTTACCGATAATGTCGGCCTGCCGACCCTGGAGGATATCTTGGCAGAACTCGCCCGGCCGGGTCGCGATCCCCGTCCCGGATACGAACCGATCAGGTTCAGCGAGTCGATCCAGAGTATGGAGGATTTGAAGCCCGGCATGAAACTACCGGGTATTGTCACCAATGTCACTGCGTTCGGGGCTTTTGTAGATATCGGCGTGCATCATGACGGTCTCGTGCACAAAAGCGAGATTGCGGATCGTTACGTCTCCGACCCATCGGAAGTCATTCGGATTCAGCAGAGAGTTTCTGTGAGAGTATTAAATGTCGATCTTGAGCGCAAACGGATTTCGCTTTCGATGAAAGATGCTGGAAATAATAAATAGCGGATATTAGATCAGGTTATGGAGGGTCAAATGGAAGCCAAGAAGGTAATTTTCGTGCTGGCCGTAATCCTGGCCATCGTAATCATGTTTCAGAACACTCATATGGTCACCGTGACACTTCTGCTCTGGGATTTCGATCTGTCTTTGATTCTATTGATATTATTAACGACCTTGATCGGGTTCGTGCTGGGTTACCTGGTTAACTCGTTTAAACCGAAAAAGAGATAGACGCAAATACCGGTAGGTCAGACATTCCTGTCTAACCGCATAGACTAATAATTGACAATATCGCCCCTCACCCCATATCATATAAACTAACCAAAGGAGGTCTTATGTGTTTCTTTTTCTCTTTTCTACCCGCAACGTTCTGGGCAACTGTAGGATATTTCGTCCTTTTCGCGTCGTCGAGAACCGAGGGCGGCCTGGCCAAGTTCGGCCGGATACTGGCAATCTGGATATTCATAATCGCCGCGTTCTTCCCGATCTGCGGAGCCTATGCCACATTGGCCGGTGTCTGCCCTATAGATCTTTTGTTGGGTCTTTTTAATTCAGGCGGCTAATTTATTTCCCGGAAATTATCTTCACGCCGCCTCTACGGATATGTTGTTTGATCCTACCAACTGTATTACGGGCAATCCCGTTTAATTTCAGGCGCCGCGCCCCTTCTCGATTCTCTTTGGAGGTTACTACCGCTGACTTGAGATCATGATTATCACGTTTTATTCTCCTCACATCGCGGGCATATTGCACAGCCGTTGTTAGCCGACGTTTGTTCTCCTCTACGATTGCCTCGAATTTCGGGAGTTCATCGAGTGGGATATCGCGTAACCTGCGTTCGGAGTCTTCCTCCACCCTCTCGAGCAGATAATTCATGCTGTTCACAGAATAACTTCCGGCCAGCGCCATCAATATCACGATCAGATCGATAGCCAAAGCCAGCATTAGCGAGAAAAATGCCAGCCTGTCCATTTTATAAAGATCGCCCATGATAATAGAAAACGCCTGCTGGCTGTTGACCGGCTCTTCCACATACGACGCCACCGACGGCGGCGCGGTCAATGTCGCGGTTGGCTCATCGAAGAATATCAGTTCCACCACGCCCGACGGAAAATTGACATATGCCTTGTTTACAAGATCGAACTGCCTTTCGACATTGAGATCGCTTTTCAACATCAACCCTTGAGACTCTACCAACCTGTCGTATTTATTTATCGCCCGAAGATTACTTGCTGCTTGCCTTTGGCGACTATTCAGATAATTGGTTATAATCCCCGCGCCGCTTCCCTGATGATATTCACCACCCTGATTTTCCTCCCAGGATGCCACCGTCCTCCTGGCGCCGTCGATAATCGACTGCACGAACTTATCGCCGCTTCCCTCATCAACGGCGGTCGCCCATCCGTTTTGATTTTCTAATTCGAGCAGGCTTTTCAACCTATCAACCTGATATTGGGCGGTACTTCGCGCTTTTTTGGAGAGAGAGGCGTATTGAACGAGGACGGGTCTGGCCGCCTTGTTGTACGCTTCACGGGCTTCGAATGGACGGGTATTCGATTTCAGATTAATATCGAAATTAGCGTAAGAGAAAAATACCGAGAATACAGCCGCCGCGCCAAAAACGATAATATAGCTCGATCTGTTTTCCTTTATACGCATGATATTCCAGGCGATGCCGAGCATGGCGGTCTGCAATCCGAGCGATCCGATTATGGCCAGTGGCCATGAGACCACTATAGCAAGCCCCTTGAGGGTTGTAAAAAACGAAAGAATTGAAAGCAACAGGGTTCCCGTATAAATCATCCCGATGGTGAATCTGTTTAGTTTCCCAAAATACATTAATTCTCCCCCGAAAAGACACGATTTAGTAGGTTCTTGCCGCATTCGTTCACTTACGATATTTATCGGCTTCAATAGAAAAGACTTTGGTTATAGCTCATTTGGGCGGTCATAAAACAAGATTATTGTTTCATTTATTATGACCCTGCAATCCCTCCCGGGACACCGATACCCCGTCGAAACCCTTCAGAGTTAACGCTCAACGTTCGGGGATCATCGGCCCCGAAAGCGTTAAGCGATATTCAAAGATACCGATAAAAAACAATAGAGAGGTTTATCCATAACACGATGGACGGTTGAAGGGTCGAACATTCACTAACAAGATGATAAAACGAATAATAGACGAAACAAGCTCAAAAAAAATAGTCTTTTTAGGGATCGCGTCCGGGATTATCTTTTGGGTTTTTGAAACCCTCATGCACTCGCTTTTTTTTGAAAAGCGGCCTTTTTTCGACCAACTATTATACCCGGTATACCCGGAAAACAACGAACTCTGGATGAGGATGCTGGTCCTGATTACGTTAGCCGCATTTACCTGGAGCGCACGCTATTTGATCATCAGGTTAAATCGAAAGCAAAATGCCCTGAAAGAAAGCGAAAAATCCTATCGAACCATGGCCGAAAATTTGCCTGGCCTGGTATATAGGGTACTTTGCAAGGAAAACAACCGGATGATCTTCTTCAACGATATGCTTGAGACTTTGACCGGATATACAGCCGACATGTTGACGGCAGGAGAATCATGCTCCGTCGAGCAGCTGGTACTATCGGAGGATCGGCCGAAGATTGCTTCAACTATCGAAAAAGCTATCAGCGATCGAAAATCATTCGAGGTGGAATACCGCATCCGTAAAAAAAACGGGGATGTTCGGTATTTCCTCGAACGAGGAAAGCCGATATTCGATCCCAATGGGGAACTTCAAAATATCGACGGTTTCATTCGGGATATCACCGAACATAAGAAGTCCCGTCGAGCCCTGGAAAAATCCGAAAAACTATATAAGGATACTGTTCGATATCTTCCCCTTCATGTCGGTGTAACAGATCAAAATGGTAAATATCTGGTATGGAACGATAACTCCTTCTTGATATTCGGGTATTCCAACGAAGAAGTCGTCGGTAAACTAACCGTCAATGATATCATCAATAAAAACGGCCGAGCGCAAAAACTCTACGAAAAGGCCTTAAAACAGGGGAAAATATCCCTTAAAACCAATCTTGATGATAAAAACGGCAACTCTTTCCCGGCCAAAATAACCGTTGTCCCCATATTTCAATTCGACGGCAGGCACACAGGATATATTGAACTGGTAGAGGATTTCACAGCCCTTGAGGAAAATAAATTAAAAATCAGAAAACTCTCCGGGGAATTGATGAAAAGCGAGGAAAACCAGCGGAAAAAACTTCGGGCGGAACTTCACGACGAAGCGGGGGTAACTATTACCGCGACGAAATTTAGCTGCAAAATGATCAAAACACTGATCGAAAGAGGAAAATTTAATGATATCCTGCCCTATGTTGACTCGATCACGGAAAGCAGTAATAAATTATCATCGGAATTGCGTAAACTTTATTACAACCTCTCCCCCGCTAATATCGATAAGACCGGTTTGATATACGCCGTTAACGATTACGTTTCAAATATAAAAGCGAATATTGATTTAGGTATTGATGTCAACATTTCAAGCAGCATCGAGAAAAATGATATTTCCGTGAAAACCGCGTTGTACAGGGTGGTTCAGGAGGCTTTAACAAACGTTATCCGTCACGCCAATGCTCGTAATGTAGCCGTTACCCTAAATAGGAATAAGGGGAAAATAAGGCTGATAATCTCGGATGACGGCGCCGGATTCGATATTAAAACGGTGAAAGAAAATGTCTTTGGACTTAAAGGGATTCAACAGAGAATAAATGATTTAGGCGGAGAGTTCCACATTGATTCCTCTCGAGGACGTGGAACCTCCTTAAAGGTGGAATTGCCCACAATCTAGGAGATGCTATGCGAGATACGATAAAAGTCATTCTGGCGGACGATCATCCGGTAATCGTCGTAGGGCTGGAGCATATTATCAGCCTCGAGAACGATATCGAGGTTGTCGGAAAGACAGTCAACGGCAACGACGCCGTGACGATGGCGGAAACGAGAGATGTAGATGTTGTGGCCATGGATATTTCCATGCCGGGCCTTAACGGTTTCGAGGCGGCAAACCTTATTAAAAGAGCTAAACCCGATGTTAAAATCGTATTTATTACGATGTACGATAATATCGATTATATCGATCGAGCTAAATCCATCGGGATCGACGGTTATATCCTCAAAGAGGATGCGCCGGATATGTTTCTCAAAGTCTTGAGAAACGTCATGAACGGTTTTGTCGATTTCAGAGTTGAATCGCCGAAAACTTCCGTCAACACCAGATCCCGTATATTGAATCTCACGGAACGGGAAACCGAGATCGTTACATTGATGGCCAGGGGTAAGAGTACAAAAGCGATAGCCGAGAACCTTGGCATAGCAGTTAAAACGGTCAACTGTCATAGAAGCAATATCAAATTAAAACTCAAAGCAAAATCGAGCGCGGACATTTTTAACCTGGCCTACAAGTATAAGTTGATCGATCCTAACATGAACAGCAGGGAGTCTGTGACAACCGGATAAAATAGGAATTTTCAAAACTGTATACTTATATAGGTATTTATAAATAATACCTTATATTCCACTCCTATATTAGTACTAGTAACCACCGTAACTATGCAACATCCCACAGTGTTACAATTGATAAACAGTCATAATAACTTCATTCAGGCTTTCCGAATAATGCCTCAGGCGGAATTATATTTAAAAATTAAAAATAGTGTAATGAAAGCGGTAATTGTTTCTGAAACTCAAACCCGATCGAAAATCAATTGAATATTATCGGAATAAAGGAAATGGGAGGATACGATGAGGACTGAACAGGGAAAACCGGATAACGTCGGCGAAATCATGGATAACGAAATAACCGATCTTCAGGAGGATAAGTTCCTCACCTTTCCGCTGGCCGAGGAGGAATACGGGATTGATATTCGCCACGTTACCGAAATCGTGGGAATCCAGAATATCACAGGTCTGCCTGACGCTCCGCTTTACGTTAGA
>JAZGHS010000244.1:0-8161 GCA_036481315.1 Candidatus Zixiibacteriota bacterium
ATTCATGTTGTATGCCGCGATTATAACTCCGATAATTCCGGGTATAGCGTATCTGCCGATAATGGCGAGCTCTGGGAAAGATACGAGATAATATACTCCACGGATATTCTTAGCGGCGTAGTCTGTACATCGCCTGTGTCATCCAAAACCGCCGTGATATACACACTGGCGAACAGCAATGGTTATGACGTAATCTACTTTGAGGCGCCAAATGGCGACGATTGGGACTGGGGAAGCCCGGTTAATATCACCAATTTCACTCCGTCCGACGAGATGTCAGCCTGGTCTGATATCGACGGAATTTACGATCACGATGATAACCTGCATATCTTGTACCAGGGTCAGTTAGCCGATGCTGATGGAGTCTACGTTGTTGGCGAATTGATGCACTGGAGCGCGGCCGCTGGTCATTCATCCATAGCGTCATCCGCGGAAAACTGCCTGCCCAGCAACTACAACAACTGTATTTGCAAGATGAGCCTGGGAGTTAACCCGGATAACGGCAATATTTTCGCTCTCTGGGCGGAGCTTAACGAAGAGGATGCTTCGGCGGCAGGTTACTCCAACGGTGAGCTGTATGCAGCCGGTTCAGTTGACGGCGGCGCTACATGGGGTCCCAAAGTAAACCTGACAAACTCCCCGACCCCGGGATGTTCTCCCCCCAATTGCGACAGCGATATCTATTCCTCGCTGGCGGAGAAGGTCGACGGTACTCTTCATATCATGTATGTTGACGATGACGATGCCGGCGCCGAATGGAACGGCGAGGGTGGATGGACCGATAATAACGTTCTTTATCTCGCTATTGATGAGGGTGATCTGATCCCGTTATCGGTTGATGAAAATGTCGATTTACCTTTCGAGTTTGATCTCAGTCAAAACTATCCCAACCCGTTCAACGCCAATACGGTTATCACTGTCGATGGTGATTTCGATTCGGGCACACTGGCTATTTACAATATCGCCGGACGCCTGGTGAATAATTTCGCCATTAAGGATAATAACCGCACCATAACATGGGACGGCACCGATCTGGCTGGCGAAGTTGTGGCCAGCGGCACATATTTCTATTCGGTGAATGTCGATGGTTTCGGCACCGCCTCAGTTAAGAAGATGACACTGCTTAAGTAATAGCTACCTTGATTTTGTTGTAAAAAACCGCCCCCTAAAGGGGCGGTTTTTTTATATCTCCGGAACAGTTTCTATTATATCGATGTTCTATCTGATAAACGCAGAAAGGAGACCTATGAATACTCGATTATTTATTCCGCTGTCAATTATTTTAGGATTACTTATTGGCGCCACATCGTTATTCGGTTTACCCCGATTCACAGCGCAATCTGAACAGAAATGCAATCTCTGTCATGTCAGCCCCACCGGGGGCGGAATGCGTACAGGTTTTGGGTCGCAATTTTTCGCCCTGACCGAGCTTGCCGCGCATGAAGCGTCATTTGAAGATATCGATAAATTTCAGCCGCAGATTTCTAATATCCTCGCTCTCGGTATGGATATGCGGACGCAGTATATCTACGATGAATCGAACGAGCTTTCCAGTTTCTTCCAGATGGAGGGGAATCTGTATATAAGCGCCCAACTGGACCGGAGATTTTCGGCTACTTTCAAGAAAGGATTATATAGCGGATTCGAGATTTTCGGGATGGGGTATATCCTCCCCAAACATGGTTATTTCAGGATCGGCAAATTCCAGCCCGCCTACGGTTGGCGGTTCGCCGATCACACGTCGTTTGCGCGTGAGAAAATGCTCTGGCCGGCTAATTCCACAGATACCGGTATCGAGTTCGGGATCTATCCGCATGGTATCTCGGCGAATATAGGCTTTTTCAACGGTACGGGAGGGGTTTTCGACGAAGGCAAAGGGAAGGCGGTATCATCAAGGTTGGAGTATCGCGAAAATATCGGCGGTGTGGGCTTCGGGCTGGGTGGTTCGTATTATATGGCCGATGGTTCCGCGGGGGACAGGACCATGTACGGTCCTTTGTATTATCTTAAATACGGGAAACTGATTATTCAGGGAGAGATCGACTGGCTCGAAGATAAAGAAAACTTTGCCTTGATAACATCGTTTGCCTCCACTCAAAAGCTCGCATTTATGGCCAGGCGTGGGATCTGGTTTGAATTTACGTACGATTTTTACGATTCGAATATCGATAACAAAGAGGGCGCGCTTACCAGGTATGGAATGGGGATCGACTATTTCCCCTACGGATTTCTGGAGTTGGAGCCGATGATCCGTTACTACGATGATACGTCGGATGCCAATGATGATTATATCCTTTTTAACACCCAGCTTCACTTTTTCTTTTAGGAGGCGCTATGCGAGAATTGAAATACAGGCTACTATGGAAATTCGGCCCGCTGGCGATAGGCCTATTATTAGGATTATCGTGCAGTGATAAAGGAACTGAGCCGGCTATAAATAACGCCCCGCGGATCACGTCGGCATCGGCAGTTGAAGCGATATTGGATTCGTTATTCACCTATACCGCCACCGCGACTGATCCCGACGGTGACGAGCTGGATATAGGATTTGAAAACTATCCTGACTGGTTGACGGTCGCAGGCGCCGTTATTTCCGGGACACCTGAAATTCAGGTGGCGGATGAGGCGTTTACAGTGATAGCCACAGATGGATTTCTCTCGGATACCCTTTCTGTCTTGATGGATATAGTCCTGGCACCCTCGCTTATATCATATTCATCGGATATACAGCCGATATTCAACAATAATTGCGCTGGATCGAATTGCCATGTCGGCGGGATGGCCAACGGTCTATCGCTTGAGAGCTACACGTCGCTGATGAACGGCGGCAATAGCGGAGCGGTGGTTTTGCCCGGCAATCCGGATGGAAGCATAATCGTTAGAAGGTTAGAGGGGAACATTCAGCCGCAGATGCCTCTTGGTCGATCGCCGCTTCCTACTCCCCAGATACAGTTGATTCGCGATTGGATCGCCGAGGGCGCGCACGATAATTAGGAATCGTTAATTTCATGGGCATTGAGAGATCTCGCCCTACGGTTTCGAATATAATATAATTTTGTGGGGGTCGGGTTTCCCGACCCCGGTTCTCTATTGCCTGATAATACGTTTTATAATAAATATAGGAGGATGTCTTGAATCTTATTAAATGGGAGATATTCCAATGAACAAATACACCAAGGCGAACCTGGCTCTCTGGGAGGGTTGGACGGATATCAACAAAAACTCCGGGCTTTATCGGCTGGACGAATTCAAGGCCGGAAAAAATGTCTTAAAATCGATAGAGCTCGATGAATTGCCTGATGTTTCCGGCAAAAGCATGCTTCACCTGCAATGTCATTTCGGGATGGATACGTTATCGTGGGCCAGGATGGGAGCAGATATCACCGGGATCGATTTCTCGCCCAAAGCGATCGCCCTGGCGAAATCGTTAAGCGAGGAATGCTCTATTCCGGCCAGGTTTATCCGCTCGGAGCTGTTCGATCTGCCAAATGTATTGGATGAGGAATTTGATATAGTGTTCACATCGTACGGGGTGTTGACCTGGCTGGGCGATATCGAAAAGTGGGCGGAGATTGTCGCCCGCTATCTGAAACCGGGCGGGATATTCTATATGGTGGAGTTTCACCCGCTTTTCGGATCAATCGATGATGACGGGGAAAATCTCAAATACCCGTACTTTTATTCTCCTGAGCCTATGAAGTTTAATGACGATGGAAATTACGCCGATCCCGATGCCGATTTTAAATCCGATTCATACGAGTGGTCCCAGAGCATAGGGGAGGTAGTTACCGCGCTGATTAAGGCTGGTTTGAAAATCGAGTTTCTGCATGAGTTCCCATACAGCACGTGCAAGGGCGCGCCCTGCCTGGTGGAGTCCGAGCCGCGACGGTTTGTACTGGAAAAATACCCGGGCCTTTTACCGTTGGTTTACTCGGTGCGGGCCACAAAACCGTCATTATGAGGAGTCCGTAGGACGACGTAATAATCTATGAGAAGCCCCCATATAGATTGCCACGTCGGCTCGTTGGGCTCGCCTCCTCGTAATGACGATACGCCCCCCTACATTTCCCTTTTGACTTTCTCCCCGAAATCCGTATTTTGGCATCTGTTTATGAAAAACAAGACGCGAAACGGACGATTTTACTAATGAATAACAACGATAAATACAGGAAAATGGGATTCAAATGCGGGCTGGAGATCCATCAACAGCTCCTCACCGAAAAGAAGCTATATTGCCGTTGCCCGGCGGGTTACCGTAATGACCGACCGCACGGTCAGATCATCCGTCACATGCGGCCGACACTCTCGGAGCTGGGGGAGTACGACGGCACCGCGTTGATGGAATTCAAGACCAAAAAGAACGTGACCTACCAACTTTACCGGGAAAACAGCTGTACATACGAGATGGACGATACCCCTCCGTTTCCAATCAATCAGCAGGCGCTGGAGATAGCCTTGAAACTGTCTATGCTTCTGAACTGCGCCATCGTGGATGAGCTTCACGTATCACGTAAGCAGTATCTTGACGGTTCTATCCCGACCGGATTTCAGCGGACGGCCATCGTGGGGGTCGACGGCTGGGTGCCGTATAAGGGACGCAAGATTAATATCACTCATATTTGCCTGGAGGAGGACGCTTGCCGGGAGATCTCCGATAACGGACACGAGATCGTCTTCCGTACCGACCGGCTCTCCATGCCGCTACTGGAGGTGATCACCGCGCCGGATATGCTCGATCCCACCGAGGCGATGGAGGTCAACGCGTTGATCGGGAGGCTTCTCAAGGCCAGCGGTTTGGTACGGCGAGGCATCGGATCGGTGCGTCAGGATGTTAACGTCTCTATCACAGGAGGGGAGAGGGCGGAGATTAAAGGCGTACCGAAAACCGGGATGATCGAGAAATTAACTGCGATCGAGGCCGAAAGGCAGGTGGCGCTTCTGGGGATCAAGGAGACGTTGCGGACGAGGGGGATTTCCGATAAGACGATCCACGGCGAGAAATTCGA
Source organism: Candidatus Zixiibacteriota bacterium (assembly GCA_036481315.1). Taxonomy (GTDB): domain Bacteria; phylum Zixibacteria; class MSB-5A5; order UBA10806; family UBA10806; genus JAZGHS01. The sequence goes on from JAZGHS010000244.1 coordinate 5,007, forward strand.
TCTGACCGGAATCCTCTCTAAATCAAAAAGCGATGTGGTTGCTAAGGCAGCCGAAAACAGTTGGATGATCAAGGGGATTAAACTCGACGGTTTCGCGAGGGTTATGAATGTCGAAGTCCAGCCGGGTAAGACGTTCGCCGACGAGCTATCGGGGCGAATCAAGGTGATAGCCTGTCTCGATCAGATTCCCAATATCGCCGTCTCCGATTTGCCGGAGGTCAGCGGGTTTGACGAACCGGACTGGGCCAAAATCAAATCGGCTTGTGGATGCAAGCATACCGACGCCGTTGTGGTAACATGGGGGCCGGAGGCCGACGTGGCCACCGCGCTTTCGGAGATCAAGATCAGGGCCATAGAGGCGACGCGGGGGATACCGTTGGAGACAAGGCAGGCGGAGAAGGGCGGGGTCACCGGTTTCGAGCGGGTCCTGCCCGGCGCCGACCGGATGTATCCCGATACCGACAGCCCGCCGGTGAAGATTACCAAAGAATGGCTGGATCGTCTGCGGGCGGAACTTCCCAAACCGGCTTATGCTATAACGGAGGGTTGGGAGAAGAGGGGGGTGCCGTTGGGTATAGCCGAGAAGGCGGTGGTATCTTCGCACGCGACGTTGTTTAACAGACTCGTATCCGATACCAAGACTAATCCGGGCTTGATCTGGAGCGGGTTGAAAAAGCTCTCCGGCACGGATCATCAGTTCTTAAACGGGAACGCCGAGCATTTTGTGACGCTGTTTAAGACTTATGAATCAAAAAAAATTACCCGCGATTCGCTGTTCGATATCCTCGGACGCGCGGGCCGGGGGGATAACGGATCGATACCCGATATGATTAAGCAAAATTCGACTATCGATATTGGTTCGCCGGAGGTTAAAAGCCTGATCGACGAGTTTAAAACCGAGACCGCCGATATGGTTTTCCGTAACGATGACGATCGTATTAATTACATCTGCGGACGTATCAAGGCGCGCTTTGGTGGCCGTGTGGATGGGGCGGGGTTGCGGGCGAGGGTTGGGAAAGGGTAGACTAATTTATTATGAAGGAGAGTTTGGGAAAAAGAAAGCAAGAGCTTTACAAACTGATTGTAGCTCATTCTGACATTTACGCAGCGCTTTATGCTTGCGAATTATTTATAGAAAGAATCAAAGAAATGAGAGACCCATTATATTTCCCTTTGTTAAGTACAATCATTATTTTTTATTCTAAGCCCCTCACCGTTAATAAACCGTTCGGGAAACTATCGCCCAGATGGTATAAATACGATAATGAACAACATAAGAAGATTCATAAGATGATTTTAGAGATGAGAGACAAGGTAGTAGCTCATAGCGATCTAGAAATAAGGAAAGTACATATTGTCCCTCCATTTACTAAGGTTTCGGAATTTATAGAACCTTCGGATTATATAGGATTTAATATTACAACGCAAATTCTCAAAGTGGACAGCGTTTCTCACATTCGAGAAATGTGTAAGGCCGTGGGAAATAGAATATTAAAGGGTATAGAGGAGAGTTTAGAAGAAATATACGGCAAGGCCATATTACCACCGTATGCTTTTGAACTTACTTTTGACGATAATTTATTTGAAATCAAGTGAATAGCAAACATTTTGACTTGCCACAATAATTATTTGAAGTTGAGACCATAGAGGTTTCGACAGACGGTTGCTGCTAATTAGTCAGATCAATTACCTTAATAGCTAGATTAAATAAAGGCCTTCTATCAGACCATCTTTTTCCTAATCGTTTGTTTAGAGAAATCTCTAGCCAGGTCAATAAAGTAATCAATATCGCATCTCCCTTAAATCTATAAGAAAGGTCGTCTATCGACTCGGTTTCTGCCCAACCGTTGAGTTCGTGGGTTAGCGATGAACAGGCAGTGTAAAAATCATTATACCCATAAGTGTAGCCTGGCTCTGGCCCGTTCGGAAGTATCGACATGTTGTGTCCCCAGGAACAGAAAACACGATCACTGAATTGTAGCAACCACTTTTGCGATGACTGTTTATCGGCCAATCTCTTTTCAATAGCTTTCCTTAGGTCTTCCGATGAGAGACGTTTCCCCAATTCTGGTGGTAAACCGGCTTCGGCAACCAAATCGTTTACACTAGGTACATCGTTTTTGCCTGTTTCTTGTAACCAAATATTATAACTTTCGTCGATTGCGGTCCAAAACAATAATCGATTATCGGTCAGATTAACCCACCGAGAGTTTATCTCTCTTTTAATAGCACGCTCGTTGAGTTTCCGGGTATGACGGAAAACCAAAATAGAGAAAAATATTGCAATTGATGCTATAAGTATCGAATACCAAGTTGGATTCTTCCACCAAGCAATAATGGCAATTGTTTTGATTGTATCCGATACTGCTACATATATCGTATCCACAAGCTACCTCCTTTTTAGGTTGATATCGAAGCGCCTGGAATATATAAGTCCATAATACACATTTTTTCAACCAAATTTAATTGTGCTTGCGTACCTCCCGGTACGTCAACTTGTAGCGATCGCGTGGCGTACGAAGACCGCGCGCCACGCATATCAAAGCCTCTTCATTAAATCAACCCCACTTGCCCTTTTTCATATGGCCGGCCAGTTCGGCATGGACCGAGCTTAGAAGCATCTGGCTGCAGTTTTTCGCCTTGGTGAAAAGCGCCACACAATTCGCGTCGAGGTTATCGTCGATACCCTCCTCGGCGATATCGGCCATGTCGGTTAAGAGGGATGTCAAATTCATATGAAGCATATTCGTGTACCGTGAACGTTCAACTAATTTGACCGCGTCATCGCCCAGCTTCTCGAATTTCTCTTTGGGCGCTCCGCACTTGGGGCATTTATCGGGGGCGTCGTCACCCTCATGAATATATCCGCACGCGCTACATTTCCACATCGTGTACTCCTTTCAACGAGTTCTTTTGGAGGATAATAGCATAATATCGAGCCATGTTCAACCGGCAAATGGAGATGCTATGAGTTGGGACAGCCACGTCGTCCCTACCCTCCTGAGGGAAGGTGGGACTCCTCGCGATGACGTTGTCTGTATATTAGTAGGTCGAAAGGTTTACCTTTCGACAGTTTTCCATTGGCATTTTCGTGTCGAAACCATAAAGGTTTAGACCTACAGTTTCCTCAACAAAAAATGGGCGCAATGCAAATA
>JAZGHS010000245.1:0-3448 GCA_036481315.1 Candidatus Zixiibacteriota bacterium
TACGATATACTGGCTGGTCGCGTCATCGTCCATCCAGGCGATTGTCGAATAAGCGCCTACATCGTTGATTCGTAAAACACCATCCTGATTGATGTCGGCGAACTCTACCTGATAACCGTCGGATATAAACTGGTAGAACGAATCCTGCTGGGCGTCGGTAGGGTTACCCTGCCCCCCTGAATAGTCCCGGGTCTCGTCCACCAGCAATATACCGGAATCGAAGCTGATCATTTTGGCGTAATCTTCTGGCGAGAGATCGCTTTCAAGCCCTGCCGTATCGACCTGCGATACCTGGTAATAATATCGGACATTCGACTGCAAATCATCGTCGGTAAATGTCATACCATCCGAAACCTGTGAGTGGGCTTGATAATCGCCCTGCTCCCCGATTTTTCTGTAAACCTGGTAATAATCGAAATCCATATCCTGGACAACGTCCCATCCGACCAGCAAACTTCCGAACTGCGGCAGAATATCCAGGGCCGTAGGCGTACCCGGGATGCTCCTCGGAGTCAGCTGTACGAATTCCTCGATAAGGCTTCTGCCCCCATCGGATAATAACGCGGCCACTCCGAAATAATATCCAACCTCTTCGATAAGGTTGTAAACGGTATCGGCGGCAACATACGCGGTATCGTAAACCACAACCCCATTTTCCGATGTGCCTACATATACTTCATAAGCTATTACATCGTTATCCGGCGATTCCGACCACTGCAGGTAAACGGTTTCACCGTCGCCGGCGTTAAACGCTTCCAGGTCGGTAACAGGAACGGTAGTAGTCATAGTGATCATCAACAATCCCAGATTCGATCTGACAATATCGGAAGCATAATTAACATCGACATTTTCAATAACATCGGTTTGCATATGCCAGTTGGGCGAGAAATCGCCTTCGTCGGAATAAACCGTCCTAAACCCGCTCTGATCGAAAGGATAATGATCGGAGCCGCTGAAGCTTCCGACATGTATCTCGGGGATCAGAGTAGTATGTTCTTCGGCGAGATCGGCCAGGACCTGGCCATAGGGTTCGCCTGTTTCATTGCAATTAACCCCGAAATTCAGGTAGCTATCTTCGACATTGCCGATCATGTCGGCGTTGATCATAAGCTCGATATCATCGCCGCGATTCAGCGATTCGGTAGCGTGATGCCAGCTCCCATACAGCCCCTGTTCCTCAGCTCCAAAAGCGATAAATCTTACGGTTTTTCTGAAGGGCGTATCGGCGAGAACTCTGGCTATTTCCAACGTCAACGCTGTACCAGAGGCATTATCATCAGCCCCGGGCGCGTAAACATTCGGATCGCCCCCGTCGTAAACTACCGCGTCATAATGACCGCCCACGATAACATACCTTTCCGGATACACGTCTCCTGTTTTTTCGGCTACCACGTTACGGGAGGTGGCACAACTGAACGGCGAATCGAATTCCTCGAAATAGACATTATCGTAACCCCATGACTCGAATTTAGCGGCTACCCAATCACCAGCGGCCCAGAAGGAATCGGTGCAAGTATAACGGGTCTGAAAATCCTGCAGACGTTGAATATAAGCCTCGACCGAATCGGCCGAAACCAGTTCCATTAGCGAATCGATATCGGCAGTAATCGACGTTCGCGACATAATCTTGGCCGGAATGAAAAACGGCGGATCGGCTGGTAGATTGGTTCTCTGGCACTTGGATAAATAGTATCCGTCACTCATCAGGCCGGTGGCTGCCTCGAAAGAGAGCTTGAGAAGCTGAAAATTATCCGTCCGGAAAATCATCCCCTGCAAATCGGGGGTATCCTCGGGGCTTCCAGCCACCCACAATTGTTCTAAATTAGTAGATGGATCTAAAAGCCTCGCGCCGCTATCGATCTTTTTCAGCTTATCGAATCCGCCCCCCCTGATTAAAGCAACAGCTTTATCGTCGAGTTTAGCGATGACGGATAGTTTACATTCTTGCCCGGCTTTGGCGATCTTCGCTCTATCGAACACGACAAGATCCTCCGCGGACACGTTACCACCCGCGAATACAAACATCGCTAACCCGGCCAATACGGATATAGCCAGTAAATTCCTCATTTTATGCTTCCTTTTTAAAAACTAAACAGTAGCAATGCGCTCGATAGCGCCTCCTTCAAAAAAGTATTCACATCTGCCCGTAGACCTGCAAGGCCTCCAACGGGCAACCTTCTACATAATATACAATTAAATTATAGAAAAAGTTTAGTTTTTTGTCAAAAAATAATTACATAATATGGACTAATAAGGTCTATATTGTTTTAATTTCTTATTTCAAAAGCGTAAGCTTGATAGAGGACGATATTCCGGAATCATCGGAGACTCGGGCGAAATAAATCCCCGAACTCACCGATTCACCGTCGGTTCCCCTGCCGTCCCAAACGATATCGGAGTTGACATCGGCGAAACGACGCACCAGCCGCCCGGTGATATCGTAGATCTCGATCCTGTAACCTGTTGCCGATACTCCCGATATGCTCAACCTAACCTGCGCGTTGAATGGGTTGGGATACGCGCTTAGAATAATTTGATCGGTCGGGATAAATGGCGTTTCGTTCTCATCCAGATTGGTCTGCATATCGAAGAAGTTGAGCATGCGGTTGAAGAAATCGAGCCTGGTGCCGTTGGGGCCGTCAGGAAGCTCATCCAGACGCTGAGAATTAATTACTGCTTTAAATCCAAGTCTATCGGTAACGACCGCGACACAACTACAATAGCGGTGATCATCCAATAGGATTTCGCAAGAATCACCGAAAGGCACTAAATAGCTCGCTCCGATAGTATCCGGATATTCGAATGAAAGCCCTTCGGCAAACGTACCCGGATAACCGTCAACATAAATAAAACCGGGAATAGTGCATGTTGTATACCCATACATTAAATATTCATCGCAAATGGTTTGAGAAAATGTCATCCAACCGTCATGAATGAATAATCTTCCACCGTTATCGAGATAATCAGTTATGGCTGTCTCTCTATCTTCGCTGTCCAGAGGGCCGGTTTCCCCGGGCATGCTCACCAGCCACAATACCGGCAAGTTCGCCAGCCTCTCCCCGCAATACGGCAGGATATCGCCGACGATCCGGGTGTTCAGGCCGAGGGAATCGAGAATCGATTTATACCATAAATTCAACTCTTCGCTTGTGGTATCCCCCACTATCAGGCAATCGACTGAGGCGGGGTCGGGGATATTTATCGGATCGCTTATCAATAGCGACGATTCCAATTCGCCATAAACCGAAGTTACACCGAAGAACAGATCGGTCTCGTATATTATCTCGGAATCTATAAAGCTCGAATCGATTAATGGCTCCTGGTTTCGGATCTCCCATTCGCCCTGGTCAATTCGACGATACACATTGTAGCCGTCGGGGATCTGATCAGCCGGGGCTCTCCATTGCAAGGACATGGTCCCGCATCCGAATCCCGATTTCAGTTCGTA
>JAZGHS010000246.1:0-5316 GCA_036481315.1 Candidatus Zixiibacteriota bacterium
CGTGGTTAGGAAAAATATTCCCAATGCCCTTTCAATTTTGAGGATTATTATGATAATCCCGTTCATTTACGCCTTTGTTTATGAAGATTATTTGGGAGTGGTTCTAATATTGGCCACTATTCTCGCCACAGACTATTTCGACGGTTATCTGGCCCGCAAATGGGACGCTTCCAGCGATCTGGGAAGGGTACTCGATCCCCTGGCCGATAAAATCACGGTTGCGTCGATAGGCATTCTAATGGTATTTCTAAGAGGGTTTCCGCTCTGGCTGGCGTTGGGTCTGGTCGTCCGGGACCTGTTAATCCTCATCGCCGCGTTTCAAATGATGCGTAAGGAGTTGCCTATTCCGGTTTCGAACAATCTGGGACGATTTACTGTCGGGGTGTTCGCGGCCACAATGATTGTATATCTTTTTCGATTGAATATTATGAAGACCCCGGCTGTATTATTATCGACAATTATGATAGTATGGTCGATGATTTCCTACGGCAGGGTGTATTTCCGGGAAATTTCGTCGATATCGAAAAGCCAAATAAATTGAGAGATTATTTGAAGATAACGCAACAAATCCCGGTATTCCGGTGTATTATAAATGGTGATAAGCAAGGAGGCCGATGTGATAAGAAAGATACTTGTTGTTTTGCTCTGTTTGGTAATGGCTGTTTCGATCGCCCACGCTAAAAAAGAAAAGACCACGACCATAAAAGATAATATTGCCGTGGACAAGAAATACGGATGGGAATTGCCGGTTCCTAAAAACTGGAAAGCCAAGAGCCAAAAAGAACCGAACGTCGAACGGTTATTTATGGAAAAAAAGAATTTCATGGTCAATCCTTTTATTCAGACCTACGGTGGCGATTACACTATCCCCAGGGTTTTGATATTTGTTCAGGAGTTCAACGGAACTGTTGACGATTTTCAGAATCTAATTATGAAAAGCCTGGAGGAACACAAAACCGACAACGAGATTATTAAAAAACTGGGCTTACTTCAAGAAGGAGAATATATTATTTCATCGGATGTTTTACTTGAATCCCGGCCCATAAAGCAGATTTACTTGAAACGCACTTATAGCCGTATGCTCTATATTACTGAGGGCGGAGGCGCTATGGGTGGCCGTGAAGAGTATATCAATGATAACGAGGTTCATGAGATCTACCTGATAAAACTCGATAATCTAATAATGGTATTCCAGGCATATTGCGAACGGGAGTTTTACGAAGCCAACTCGCAGGAATTCGAGTCTTTAATAAGATCGCTTAAATTTCCGGAAAACTGATTATTAACCTCCCCCGGCCGGGGGAGGTTTTTTATTGACTGTACCGATTAAATCAATTATGATTCGATAATGATTCGGAGGGAATTATGTGGATAATAAAATACGCTCTTTCGGCCTCGGTGCTCCTGGCCTTTATGTATTTCTCGTTTACCAACGCTACGGAGACGACAACCGTAAGATTGTTTCAATACCAATTTGAGTCGGTACGGGTTATTTTGGTAATCTACGCCGCGTTTGCGTTTGGCGTTATTTTCTGGTTTTTTGTCTCTATATTCCAGTACTTTAAGGTCACCGGCCGCCTTTCCGACTATAAGCGCAAAAATAGACAGCTTACTGAGGAAATCAAAGCTCTAAGAAATCTTCCTATAGAGGAAGCGGTGCCTCAGGATGTCAACGAAGGCGAACCGGGCGGAGCGGAAGAACCGTCATGAACGGATTATGGTGGGTAATTATATTAGTCCTTCTGGCGGCAGGCGGTATAGCGGTTGCCGTGGGAAGGCGTAAATCGAGATCCGGTGGAACAGCAATGGAAGTTTATATCGACGGTCTGCGCTCGATGATTGCCGGTGATCAAAAAAACGCCTTTGTAAAACTTCGTCAGGCAGTGGATCTGGATACTGAGAATATCGACGCTTATCTTAAGCTGGGCGATCTGTTTCGCGAGACGGGTCTGGTCGATAAAGCGCTTCAGATACATCGTGAATTGACATTACGGCGCGAGGTTTCCAGCGATCTCAGAGCCGAGATAGATCAAAGCCTGGTGGCCGATTATATTGAAGCTGGGCTAAACGCGAAGGCCGAGGAAATTCTTCGCCGGATGATCAAGAACTCTGAAAGACGTAAGTGGGCGGAGGATCGTCTGTTAGATATTTATTTGAGGGATGGGAATTGGCCCGATGCTGAGGAATTGTATCGCGGGATAATGAAAAGCAGGGGGATGAAACAAAGCCCCACCATGGCTCAGATCAAGCTGATGATCGGCAGGAATTTACAGAGAGAAAAGCAGTATCATAAGGCCCGAGTGATATATAAGGAGGCCTTATCGTTAAACGAAAGGGATCCGTTCCCTTACCTTTACGTTGCCGAGAGCTATCTTCAGGAGGACCGTGTTAACGATGGATTGGAGTTTCTCAAAAAACTCTGTGAAACCGTGCCCCACCACGCCTCTCTGGGATTTTCCATGATTGAGGAAACTCTTTTCAATCTGGGGCGTTTCAGTGAAGTGGAGGATATCTATCGCGGGGTTTTAAGTAAGTTGCCGGGAGATGTGGCGGCTACTGTAGCACTGGCCGGAATTCTCGAAAAGAAGGGGGAGATACCGACCGCCGAGAATATGCTTAGATCAGTTCTCAATTCCGGATCATCGTCGGATTCGGCGGCTATTAAGCTGGCCAAACTGCTGGCGGCATCGGATAGACGCGAGGAAAGTCTGGCAATACTCTCGGAGATGGCCGATAAAACCGAAACCGATCAACACAGTTTCAGATGTGATAAATGCGGAAAAAACATAAAGACACCTTTGCCATATTGCGCCGATTGCGGAAGTCTTGGTTCCTATATCTGACTTTCACCGCGGTTGTAATAATCATATTTCCGGCCCTGCTATTCGCTCAAACCGATAGAATCGAAAAGCTTATAGAGGTCGGAAATTACCAGACGGCTTATCAATTGCTTTTAGAAGAGCTCGATCGGGAACCCGAAAACGAGTCAATTTTATATTCGCTGGGCATTACCGCGTCGAACGGAAGCAGATCGTCGTTGTTTCTAAAAGAATACCTTCAGAAATTTCCCGATGGCTCCAGAGTCATATCTGCAAGGGGTCGTTTATTGGATTACTACTACGCGATGGGACTTCAGATTACGGCGGGACGCCTATATTCCGATAATATCGATTCGGCGACGCCCCGTGATCTTTATCGGGCGGCCATGATCAAGCAACAACTGGGAGCTTTGGACGTGGCTATGGAATTGTATAAGATCGCTATCATCCGGGGCGATGTCGAAATTACGGCGTGGAGTTTTCTGGGGCTTGCCGATTGCGATTTATTAAAGGGAAACTATACATCCGCCGAATCGAGATTCAAAGGGTATCTGGAAATATACGCCGACTCGCCCTCCTTTCCTTTTTCACTTATCGGGTTATCCGAAACCTACCGTCGGATGGGCGAGATCGATCTCGCGGCGACTTATTATCGGCTTTATAGAGAACGGTACGAATCATCCCCGGAATCGGACGAGATAAAAGCCGCGATCTTAGAGGGAGAATTGGAGCTTTCCGACGATGATTTGCCATCGATTATTGACGCCGAGTATTTTGTCCAGGTCGGGATATTTGCCAAGAAGGACAACGCCAAAAAATGCGTCAGGAAGTTCAGGAATATCGGATATCGTTCGAAAATGGAGCGTTTCAGACAGGGTGGGAAATCGTTTTATAAAGCCATGATCGGTCCGTACGAAGACCGGCGTTTGGCGAGCAGAGAGAAAGCTATCCTCGAGAAATCCCAGGGGGAGGAGTACCTGATTATCCTTCAATAAACCTTTCACGAAAAGTAAACTATGAATTCCCCTGAAAAACTAACGCCGTTATTAAAACAATTTTTTACTATAAAAAAACAGCATCCGGACAGGATCCTGTTTTTCAGGATGGGCGATTTTTATGAGCTTTTCGGCGATGACGCCGTAACAGCGTCGCCGATTCTGGGCATCGCCCTTACCTCCAGATCGCAAGGCGATTCGGGTAAAATGCCGCTGGCCGGATTTCCCCATCATACACTCGAGAGGTATCTGGCTAAAATACTCAAGGCCGGCTATAAAGTTGCCGTATGCGATCAGGTCGAGGATCCCAAAAAAGCCAAAGGGATAGTTAAGCGAGAGGTTGTCGAGGTACTGACTCCCGGGAGTATAACTCTCGACGACGCTCTCGACGACAAAAAACCGAATTACCTGGCCTCTGTTAATCCGCAAAACGGAATGGTGGGGATAGCTTTACTGGATATTTCCACCGGCAGGTTTTTTATCGATGAATTCGAGATTAATCAACTTGGTGATAATCTCGCGTTTCATAGTCCGAGCGAAGTGATAATCCCCGATTCTCATAAAGCAGCGTTAGAGAAAACCGCCAGGGCGTTTCTCCCCGAAATTGCCGTTACTCCCATCGATGATTATCGATTCGATAGCACGATGGCGTTTAATAACCTGGTTTCCCATTTTAAAACCTCCACTCTCGACGGGTTCGGGCTGGGTGATGTCGGGCTCTCGCTCGGTGCGGCCGGAGCGGTTTTCGCCCATATGAAAGATCTGAAGATGGGTAAGGTTGGCCAAATTACCAGAATCGAGAAATTAAACCGCGATCTGACTATGGAACTCGATTCAGCCACGATAAAAAACCTCGAGCTTGTGGAGACTCCCTACGGTGGAAAGAAAAACTCTCTGCTTTCGGTTGTGGATAATACGTCCACCCCCGGCGGCGGGAGAACGATGAGGCGTTGGATATTATCCCCGTTAAAAGATCTTAAGGCTGTCAAGGCTCGTCAGAACGCTGTCAAATCGATGTTAAAATCGTCATCGATCCGAAAGGATCTAATAGCCGCTTTGAAGGGGATACCCGATCTTGAAAGGCTGGCATCGAAGATCGCGATGAGAAAAGCCGGGCCAAGGGATATTATCAGCCTTAAAAACGGGCTTAGAAAGATCATGATCTTGAAAACGACGGCTGGCGGATTGAAATCGTCGTTAATATCGGAGACCATCGAAGGTATTCGACCGCTTGACGATCTTGTAGCGATAGTGGAAAAGGCGATCGTTGACGAGCCTCCGGTCTTTCTTTCCGATAGTGGCTTGTTTAAGCCGGGTTATTCTAATGAGCTCGATATTCTGATGGCGGAAATCGATCGGGCCAAAGAGTTCATTCATAATCTTCAAACAAGCGAACGGGAGAAAACAGGAATCACGTCGTTAAAGGTCGGTTATAATCGTGTTTTCGGATACTACCTGGAGATTACCAGGCCGCATCTGGCACAGGTCCCCGATTATTACAT
>JAZGHS010000247.1:0-38166 GCA_036481315.1 Candidatus Zixiibacteriota bacterium
ACCATCCGCGCTTTGACGCCGTTTTTCGCCAGCGAGTTGTACCATTCCACCGCTCCAGGCACGGGGGTGTATTGCTTATCAAGCACAATTGTGCCTTCGATATCGAGGAGTTGGTGGGAGTAGGGGGTCATGGCTTTAATTATAATCGGGTTGTTGTCAATTTGCAATTCTTATATATTTATACCAGTAAATAGATTTTTCGCTCGACAATGTAGATTGATTTTATTATAATTATTCTACCGATTTTTGATATTAAAAAGGAAAGCAATGGATAATGCTGCTCAAGTTGGTGGTTTTGATTTTATAACCATTATAGCAATAAGCGGAGTGATTGTTGCGATAACATACCCCTTGATCGCTTATTTCACAAAAAGACGACGACGAATTAGAGCTTTATATGAAGTTGGCTGGAAATCCTCGCGTCGTTTAAAACCTAAAGAAATTCTCGGTATTCGAGCGGAATTTGACCATGGATATCATAAGTTTTATTTCGAGGTAGAAGAAAATAAAAAGCTCGAAAAGTGTATAGAAGAAGGGAAAAACGTAATTCTCGTCGGAAATCCCCTTGCCGGAAAATCAAGAACTGTACTCGAAACGCTAAAGAATTTCGACAAGTGTTTAAATGTCATCATACCTAAAATATCCGATATCACATCAGTTGATTTTCGCGTTCCTTTTTGCCTGACACATTGGAGAAAAAAAGTAGTTGTATTGGATGATTTAAATAAGTATGCCTCAAAACAAAATTTCACATATCTCCTGAACGAATTTAGAAGGATCGATTCCGAAAAGCTGATATTAATCGCCACCTGCCGAACTGAGCCGGAGCTCAATACTTTAAATAATGAAATCCTGGATATGTTTGACGAAAAAGTAATTTTCGGTAGTTTCCCTGAAAAGAACGCTACTGTCGTCGCGCACAGAACCGGTAGACCTCTGCCTGACAGATACGACGGCAATATCGGTTCCATTTTCGTCGATCTGATTGCCATAAAAGATCGGTTTAGAAATGCGAACAGCGATGAAAAATCAATATTAAGAGCTATCAAGCGTATGTACTTGGCCGGGATTTATGAGGGGAAAGAGGTATTTTCCATCAAACAAATAAAACTGGTTTTAGAGCAAATAAATGAAAGAAAGTTTAATAAAATCGAATTCGAAAGCTTATTAAATTCAATTTCGAAACAGGGTTTCGTAACCTTAATGGATGGTAAACTAAGAATTGAGGAAACGTACCTGGATCGAGTTATCGAGGATAAAATTGACCTGCTTGAAAACTGTAATGAATTGCTGGAGACGTTTTCCGAAGATCCCGATGCCCTTTTAAATATCGGCGATCGAGCTTCTGATATTGGAAATATTTCCATTGAGAGAGCCGCCCTTAATAAAACAGCAATAAAAGCATACCATATTTGTCTTGAATTCTGGACATTTGAAAAATCTGAAGAAAATTACGCGATGACCCAGAACAAGCTGGGAAACGCTTACCGGAGACTTGGTGACGTCGAGAATAAAGATGAAAACTGCGGGCTGGCTATCAAAGCCTATAACGAAGCTTTGAAAGTATGTACGCTCGAACGATTCCCCATGAATTATGCCACGGCCCAGAACAATCTGGGAAACGCTTACGGGAGAATTAGTGAAGTCGAGAATATAGCTGATAACTGCGGGCTGGCTATCAAAGCCTATAACGAAGCTTTGAAAGTAAGAACCCTCAAACAATTCCCTATGGATTATGCCATGACCCAGAACAACCTGGGAAACGCTTACGGGATGCTTGCTTCGGTCGATAATAAAGTAGAAAGCTGCAGACTGGCCATCAAAGCCTATAACGAAACTTTAAAAGTATATACTCTCGAACGATTCTCCAGGGATTACGCCGCAACCCAGGACAACCTAGGCATTGCTTACCGGCGCCTTGGTATCGTCGAGAATAAAGCTGAAAACTGCGGGCTGGCCATCAAAGCGCATAACGAGGCTTTGAAAATCAGAACCTTCGAACGATTCCCCATGGATTATACCACGACCCAGAACAATTTGGGAAACGCTTACCTGACACTGGGGGACATCGAGGATAATGCTGAAAACTGCATGCTGGCCATCAAAGCCTATAACGAAGCTTTGAAAGTAAGAACCCTCGAGCGATTCCCCATACAATATGCTAATACTTCTTCCAATTTGGGTGTGGCTTATTGGATTTTGGCATCAAGTAATGATAAAGAGCAGAACTGTAAGAACGCTAAAAAGGCCTTTGATGAGGCGCTAAAAGGATTCGAGAAAGAGAATCTTCATGATGATATTGAAAAGGTTAAGAAAATACTTCTTGGCCTTGTGGAATTCTGCAAAGATGACTCGTAGTCAGCAGGTCAGACATTCCTATCTGACCGCCGGGTCTATAAGGACAAATAAGAATGTCTATCCTACCGGCAATAGATAGTGTCAGGATGCCTCTCAATCTCATCCCGATACATCTAATTTTAAATCATCTACCGCCATATAATAATAAGGCCCGCTCAAATCGAGCGGGCCTCGTTACCGGTCGTTTCCGATCTCCCCTCAGGCGCTAAAATCGAATTGTCCGGTTTCCACCCATTCCATATTCAATAGCGACCAGAAATCCAACGCTATTCTATTGAGGATATAATCGTACGGAAGCCATCCGTAGCCCTTATCCCCCCATCCGGCTCCCCACGAATTACGGAACAGGAGTGCGCCTTTGGTTTTTTTCCTGCACATCTTGTTGGTAATTTCCAGGTTATCGTTATACCCCACAGCGACAATGGCATGACCCCACTGGGCGCGTTCGCCGGGGCAAGGGAACGGTATCCCTCCCTTAACGTTCGATTGGTTCGCCGACGAAAACCCGTAAAAACCAAACATCGACGGTATACCGAAAGCCAGAAACAGTTTGACCTTCTTCAGGACCTGATCCGGGGGGATATTCTGCCCCTGGGGATCGTGGCAAAAATACTTAATCGCCTCGTAATTATCCGCGACCGAATAAACGAACGATGTCGGTTCCTCGTCGAATTGCGGAGATTGATCGGTGTATGGCCAGTATTTTTCCGGCGCGACTCCGCAAAGGGCAAGCGCTCCCATAGTGTTGCGTAACCAGGCTCCTGTATCTCCGCTAACCCCCATGAGATTGCGGGTGGTCTTGTAGACAAACAGCCTCGAGCCATCGATATGCTTCTTGAACGCTCGGTTTTCGAAATACTCGACAATTCCCACGCCCGCCTGGGCCGTGCACGACCCGAGGCTTCCCTGGTTCTCGATAGGCGAACACCATTGGCGCAGATCAACCTGTCCGGGAAAAGCCTTCAAAGTATTGACGGTATCGGGTATTTTCAATTTTTTCTTCAGCTCCTTTAACTCTTTATGTCCATCGTTAAAGTCGCGAAAATCGGGTAATGGCGGAAGCCATCCCGTTCCTACTCTTCTACCCTCTTCCGGTAATTCCGGATTAGAATACATTGCGTACATACATTAATTCCTTTTTCTCTGATTTTTTATAACAATCTTAGACCCGTTAACAACTTGCGTTTTAGGGTCGAGTTTACTCGTCCCCTATGCCAGACCGCTCGTCATTTCGAAAAACATCGAGAAGATTGGTAAATTCATCCGGCAATCCCCGGGACATCCTTTAAACAGAATGTGATACTTTTTATTTCAAACGTCATTTTAAACCCCCTTTGCAGTAGGTTGGCTGTACTCAATTCCGGCCGGGCCAGCCGGAAAATCATCATTATTTTTACTACATGAAAACAATAAAGGCTTTACCGATTTGATTTCCTCCTTTATAAAGAACGGCATAGCCAGCCTAAATGATAATGATCGCTTACTCTCAATATCTGATATCAACAAAACAAATATCGATCGCGGCTGTCAAGACAAATATAAAATATATACTTGATTTATCGCTTGTCAGAACAATTCATATAATTGTTATGTTACAATATGACAAGACGCCAAATAACGATTATTTAATAGGTAATTTGATCATTCCGGACAACAGATTAGACGTTCAGACCTATATAACAAACTGTCAAATAAATTATTCTCAGCGGAGCTTTTTATGAGGCATCATGTACGACGTCCGGATTCGCCGGTTGGCGCGCGAGCAAGTACGCGAACCACTTTACAATCCTAACACGCGATCCCATGCCTGTGGCAAACACCGTTGAGCATAACGTATAACGCCTCGAGGACCGAATCGACCGAATCCATCACATCCCCGATATTGCCATCATCGATATACCCGGTCAGCAGGTCGCGTTCTACCGCGGCATGCTCCTTATCCGCCTCGATATGAACCGAGAAATACGATAAAGTCTCAGGCTTATCGATATCGTAGAACTCTTGCAACCCCGCGATCTTCGTTTCCGAGACCGCCGGGATCTGGCTTTCGTAAGCGTACAGCGCGGCGAGGCCGGCAACAGTCCCGCGATCGCGGCAGGCCGAACGGAAAACGCTTATCAGGTTCGACGTTTCCGGTTCGATCTCGACATTCTCCATATTATCACGGCTTACTCCGAGCCCCTCTCCAAACTTAGCCCAGAGACCAGGATGATTGGGATTGCCGGCCTCCTCATCATTTAAATTTTTCAAAATCTCCCGACGTGTCTCCATGTTCTCGGTCTGTGCGTGCACCGCCGAGAGATAGGTCGGGAACGCTTTGACATGCTGGTAGTACTGCGACGCATAATCGCGAAGGGAATCGATACTCAATTCGCCTTTCGTCCAGGCCTGGTAAAAGGGATGCTCGAGCAGGCTTTTACCCGCGATCTTACCGTCTATCTCGTCGATGTAAGTCAAAGTTGCTGTTGCCAAAATTCCTCCTGAAAATCATGTCGTAATTTTAGGTGATATCCCCTAAAACACCGCGCTTAATACCGCCCGGAATTCGTCGTTTCTATTCTCTTTGAAAAATACATACTCCCCGGAAATCCTGATATTTTCACCCAGGTAATAGAGAATCGCGGGGACAATATCCCAGTTGTGGTCGTTGTCGATATCGCTGTTAGGATCAAAATAATCGTAACGAGCTAGAACCAGAAATTCCTGGCGGACAGCGTAAACACCCTCGACAAAATACCCCAGTGATTTCTGATCTATTCCGTCGCCGTTCGGATCGCTGTTTTCGCCGTAGCCTAAAGCGCCGTTTAGCTCCAGGCGCCCATCTAAGAGGAACTGTCTGTAGTTGAAAACATAGCGGCTGATTTCGTCATCACCGGGGATTTCACCTTTATAAAGGTAACCTCCGAGCGTGATATGATCGGTGGCCGACGTGCTCAATGCCAACGACATATCCTTATGATCATTGTTATCGGATTCGTCATCGCTCTCAACCCCGTTACCGTTGCCGTTAACAACCGCGCCGGTGAGCGAAAACCGATCCTGATTAAAAGTAATCGCCACTCCTCTTTGACGATTTCTCAGACGCCAGCCGTTGACTTTCGTGTTGTAAAGCATGCTCCGACGAGTGGTTAACCGTTCGGAATCGGTCAGGATAAGATCGGGTTGAAACTGCCCCGCCTTTGCGCTTATACTCGATGTTGGCGTAAGAGTTATAAAAACGTCACCCAAGTTATGGAATCCCCCCCGCTCCTCGAAATAGGCCTCTGCAAAATAGTAGGCGTTCTTACTCAATCGACCCCCGGAGAGCAGCTCAAATTTATGAAGCTGAAAATCGGTCGATCGGCCCTCCTTTTTACTGACAAACCAACTTTCCACCGCGCCCGAAATCCTGAATCCGGGAGCGGTATCCGATTGCTTCGAATCGAACGAATACCCGCCGGCGAGGTATTCGAGCCCCTGGTTGTTCAGTCTTGGATAACCATTATGGCAGCCGAGGCAATTTACGCCTTCTTTCGACGAAAACGACGGTATAGAGAATGTCAACCCCGCAAACAAGAACAAGATCGCTATAATCGCCGCGATTAAACCTGATTTTTTCATAAAACCCTCTTCTTTATTCTTAAAAACTCCTCTAAACATGGGCGGATTATAACAATATTGATTATCAAAGTCAATATAATTCTGAGGATCGGGAAATTTATGCTCCTCTCTTTCGGGATTTGCATCTCGAACTCCATCATCATAAGGTTTGCCAACAAGTTGGGAGGATCGTATATTTGCATTTCGATAAGGAGAATAATTTGAAAGAGACGATCGAAGATAAATCCGTTCGAATAAAAGATAGCCTTTTGAGTTTCAGAACCTTAATAGGCTTTTCGGTCTCGGCTGTTATCCTTTATCTCTTTTTTAGAAATTTCGATCTTTCCGAAGCAATGACTACCGTATCGAGGGCTAATTGGATTTACATAGTTTTAGCCTTTTTTGTCTATTATATATCTCTGCCACTGAGGGGAGGACGTTGGGGCAAGCTCTTAAAACCGGCTGGTCATACCATTGGATACGGGCCGTTATCGCGTTATTATTTCCTTTCATGGTTTGCCAACGCTCTTCTTCCGGCCAGGATAGGCGATATTTATAGGGCTTACCTTCTCAAAAAAAACAAGGGCGTATCGGTATCGCTATCTTTAGGAGTTCTCTTCTCCGAGCGGGTTTTCGATCTTGTTGTAATAGCCGCCTTAACTGCCGCGTCAGGCGCCTACTTCGTCTCCTATTTAAAGGGGACCGCGGAAAGCGATTATCTGGTTTTCGGATTTATGGCGGTTATGCTAATTCTGGTATTCTTTATCGCCGCGGTCTTCGGGATACCGTCGCTGATAAACCTGGCCCCGGAAAAGTGGCGATTGAAATTGACATTATTTTCCTCGGGTCTTTTCAAATCGCCAACCTTGATTCCGATAATCATTCTAATGACCCTGCTTATCTGGATGAGCGAGGCGTTGCGGCTTTTTTTCGTCTTCAAGGCCTTCGGCTTGGAGATTGGGTTTTTGGGCGCTGTTTTCATTTCTCAGGCGGCCTTGATAATCATGGCGGTCCCTCTCTCGCCCGCGGGGTTAGGGCTGGTGGAGATTTTGATGTTAAAAATACTAACATCATCGGGGATAATTACCGATCTTGCCGGAGCGGTAACCCTTGTGGATCGTATAATAAGCTACTGGAGTTTACTGATTTTAGGAGCGATCACTTATTTCGCGGGATCGGGGGATAAATGAACATACTTGTCTGCATGCCCACTTATAATGAAAAAGAGAATATAGAGAAAATCGTATTGTGTGTATTATCCGCGGGCGACGATTTCGAGATATTAATTATCGACGACAATTCGCCCGACGGTACCGCGACTATTGTCGAAAACCTGATGAAAGATAATCCCAGAATTCATATCCTCAAGAGGCCGGGGAAGATGGGCTTGGGGACAGCTTATGTCGACGGTTTCACTTACGGTTTAACACAACCACAGATCGGCTACATGATGGAAATGGATGCCGATTTCTCGCACGACCCCAAATATCTCGCCGATTTCAGGGAGGCTATTAAAGAGGCCGACCTGGTTATCGGATCACGTTATCTCAACGGCATCTCGATCGTCAACTGGCCCATAACAAGATTGCTTCTTTCCTTTTTCGCGTCGAAATATGTAAGAATTATAACCGGCATGCCCATCCACGACCCCACAAGTGGTTTCAAATGTTATCGACGTGAGCTATTAGAGTGGCTCGATCTCAAACGTTTAAAATCCAACGGTTACGTTTTTCAGATCGAGACCGATTTCTACGTATGGCGGGGCGGTTTCCGGCTAAAGGAGATACCTATCGTCTTTGTGGACAGGCAGATGGGCAGTTCGAAAATGAATAAAAAAATAGTATTCGAGGCGGTTTTCGGGGTTTGGAAACTATTCTTCAAGAAAATTTTCGGCATGGATAAATTAAAGAGAAAATGACCGGGTTTGTTCGGAAATATTATCAACCGCTTTTTCTAATCGGACTCTCTTTTGTGTTCTATTGGCCGGTTTTAGTCGACCTGGTATCCGACTGGTATTACGATCAGAATTACTCCCACGGTTTTCTAATCCCCCCGGTATCGATTTTCTTGTTCTATACAGCCTCGATAAAATTCGAAAAACATAGCCCAAAACCGTTAGCGGGGCTGGCTATTATCTCGTTCGCGATGCTCCTCCTTATATTCGGCACCGCCGGGGCGGAATATTTCACTTCGAGATTCTCATTTGTCGTTCTTTTGGTTGGAATAGCGTTGCTTTATATCGGATGGCCTAATTTCAAAGGCGCCTGGTTTTCGTTTTTCTTTCTACTTTTTATGATACCGATCCCGAATATCATCTACACGACATTGACCATACCCATGCAGCTTTTCGCCTCCAAAGCGACTATATCATTACTGCACGCCGTTTCGGTACCGTCGGATCTTAACGGCAATGTTATTTTTCTACCCGGATATCCGCTTGAGGTTTCCGAGGCATGCAGCGGGTTGCGAAGCCTTTTCTCGCTTCTGGCTTTAAGCCTCCTTGTGGGGTATTTAACGTTGAGAGAATTCTGGCCCTCCGCGATTCTTCTGGTCTTGACCTTCCCGATCGCGGTGGCCGCGAATATTTTCAGAATATTTTTAACAGCCATACTCGCGTTTACCGTATCACCGGATATCGCTGAGGGGTTCCTGCACAGCCTCTCCGGGCTGATGGTATTTCTGATTGCCCTAATTTTGATATTAGCCTCGAAAGGAGTTATTTCTTGGGCCGTCTCACGTCTTGGTTCATAATTGCGGTTTTAATTATCGCCGGCGGCGGTTCTTTCAGCCGGGCTTTACGTAATCCGCAGGAGACATCCGGTACGATGGTCGATCTTGAATCCATTCCCCTGACCATGGATGGCTGGTCCGCGCGGGAGATTCAGATGGGCGCCGAGATAGAACAGCTTCTTGACGTAAACCAATATATTCACAGGGAATACATGCATGAATCCGGCTTCTCAATCTGGCTTTTCGTAGGGTACTTCACGTCGCAGAAATTCGGTTCGGGAATTCATTCTCCCAGAAACTGCCTTCCCGGCTCGGGATGGGAGATAGCGAACAGATCGTATGCCCCGCTGCCAGGCGATAACGATCTCAGAGTTAACCGCATGGACATTATAAGGGGAGATTCCAGACAGGTGATGTATTATTGGTTTGTCACCCGCGCTGGACATTTGAATAATGAGTTTTCGTTGAAAGGCGATCTGATAATAAGCTCTATATTGGGACGTCCCACCGATGCCGCCTTTATAAGGATTAATATTCCCACGACCGGAATTGATCGGAAAACAACCGAAATGAAGATCGAAAATTTTCTGAATATTTTCAAAAAAGAGGTATATACTGTCTTGCCCTTTTAATGGCGATGGGTTATATTAGCGACCGTTGAGATGGAATTTATAGCGGCAAAAGGAGAGTGTCGATGAAAAACCTTGTCAGCTTAATTGTAATTTTACTGGTTGTCACGTCAACAGCGGCCGCCGCCGATTACTGGCATTTCAGTATTGGTCTTCGAGGTACAGGTGTTATACCCGGGGAAGATTATTCAAACGCGTTCGGTGTGGGAGTAGTGGCTTCGCTGGGCGATCCCGATTCAAAATTCGCCACTCATTTTGAAGTGGACAACTGGAAGGTTATTTACGATTACTCGGGTTCGGATACGACTTTCACGGGAAGGGAGCATCATTATTCCGGCTTGGGCTTCGGCATTTTCGAGAAATATCGATTCTTCAATTCGTCGTCACGATATTCGCCATATGCTATCGGCGGGGTCGGGGCTTACTTCCTGGAACTTAAAAGGGAAGAAGATACCGATGTAGTGGGGGTACAGCTCAGATCTCAATATATCCATTCGCTGTTCTCTTTGTCAGGCGGACTGGGCGTCGAGGGCCGCGTATCCTCGAACTTATCGGCTTTTTTAGAGGGACGATATGTCGGGGTTTTCAGCGAATTCGATGAGGATAAAGACCTTATACAAACCTACCTCGGACTTAAATATCTATTCTAGCCGCCTAACCTAAAGATAACAAATAAGTTAGAAAAACCGCCCCAAGGGCGGTTTTTTTGTTAACTACAAGAGATATATACCGATAAGTCAGAAAGAAAGAATGAACTCTAAAGGAGGGAGTATTAAGATGAAAAGAATCGTAAGCTTAGCCATTGTTGCGGTCTGTGTCATGACTGTCACAGCTTTCGCAGGCTTAAATTTCTCGAATGGTGGTCTTAGAGGCGGCTACGTTGCCCCTGAGGACCCGATCGATGCTACCTACGGATTTGGCGCCGAAGTCGGATTCGGTGATGTTGTTCCGAACGTCACCTTCTCTGTCGAAGCCAGCTATTGGAATAAGTCCTATTCCGATCCCGTATTCACAACCTGGGATTTTTCCTTCACCGATATAGCCCTCGGCCTCTCCGGTAAGTATGAATATGCCGCCGCGCCCGACGCTTTCTATCCGTACCTTGGAACCGGATTCGGAGTCCACATGCTTTCGAGCTCCGTTGATATCGGTTTCGGATCGATTTCGATTTCCGATACCAAGTTCGGTGTCCACGCTTTTGGCGGGTTCAGGGTTCCTGTGACCCCAGTTGTCGATTTCTTCGCCGAAGCCAGGTACACCTGGGTCAGCCCCGACTATCTCAGCGCCTGGGGTGGTATTCAGTATAATTTCGGAAACTAATTTCGAGATTAAGATGAGTTTTGGCCCGGTCGGGAATTTCCCGGCCGGGTTTTTTTATGTCGTTTTTTGTACCTGCTCCAGAAGATAACCGATAATCGATTCGGCCCGCGCTGGGCTTCCCAAACATCGCTTGGGAATGATATAGGCGAGTTTCGGGCCGGTGGATATCACGATCAAACGACCTATATCCTTGACTGTCACGATCTTACCCCAGTCCGTCCGGGCAGTCTTCCCTTCCGATTCTATATGAATGCCGTCGTTGTCAAATCGGTAGACCCGTCGTGCTTTCTGGGTGAGCATGGCCGGGGATTTGATGATATAGATCTGCATAAAAAGGATAAACGGTTGGGACAGCCCCGCCGCCAACAGCACGACCGCCCAGACCAGCAGGGAGCCGAAAAGCTCGCGGGTTTCGTGTGACGGATGAAATATCGAAAGATAAGTCATTGCCACCACGCCCAGCAACCCCAGGATATCGATAACCAGGATCCATCGTATATGGTGGAAATTGTAGCGTGCAATTTCAGCCCTGGTCAGGCTGACATCGATTTCGTAAGAATCGGCCATTGACGCAATATAAGGAGGGATACTGATACGGCATAGAAAAAATAGCGACTCGGCGGTTTGATATCGAATATGCTAAACCGCGGGCAATAAATCGTGATGCGTGTACTTATCATATAAAATTTAGGGTCTCTCGAATGACCCCTTTTTTCCAGTTTGAAACAAATCGGATTCGTAGGTCGGGTTCTGACCCCGACGTTAGTCGGGGAGAAAAACCCGACAAAAAGCCACAACATTGCTATCGCGGCCGTAGTGGTCAACCTGTGTGTCGGTCATTTTACAGGAGGACAAACACATAGGTCTGTCCCTACGGCATCCTTTGGCTTGGAAACGGGTCGATATAAATTATAATCAGGATTAAATCCGAATATCATTGACTATTAATATATCACATCACATATTTTGAGAGGATTGTTCGGTAAATCATTATGCAAGGCGTTCAATCTCGCTATGATACGTGGGATAGATCGATGTTAAAAGATAGAATCACATTTCAGGTTGAAGCGATTAATCATTCTAAACAAGGAGGGTCGGTTATGAAAGCGTTCGTGAAACTGGGGGTATTCGTAGCAGTATTGCTCGCTCTATCGTGTAATGGCGTAAAGGTGAGCCAGGAAACAATAGATAAGGCAAATGCTGAGAAAAAGGCGGCGGCGGTAAAACTCGATAAGAATCTCAGGCAGATGGCTATGGCGACAAAACAGATCGCGGCCCCGTTGAAAGCTCTTACGCCCGAGGAGATGGTATCGGTGGCATCGCTTATTATGGTATCGAATAATCTGACCGCCGCGAGGGCGGGTGGTATCGAGTTCGAAAAGGAAATCCGCGAGATATTCGTCGCCGAATTAGTGGCGATTTCGCCCGAGCTGGGAAAAGCCGTCGCTCCGGGCATATTCGGGGGCGCCTGTTGGGATCAATCCCTCGCCTATGCCTCGGCTATGGCCAGTTGTGAAAAGGACGGGACGAGCGAGGAGGATTGCTGGGAGGCCAATGGGGCTTTAGGGACTTTGATGGGTTGCGAACAGCGGGAGATGGCGAGGTTGAAGGAAGAAATCAAAGATTTATGGGGCGGCCTTAAACCGCCGAAACCCGACCCGTGGCCGGATCCGACAATCGATCCCGATCCCTCCAGACCTGTCGATCCGCAATAATCTGTTACAGATGTTGGTCGGGAGCCCCACGCTCCCGACTTTTTTATTACTGGCAAATTCTACGACGGTGCCCCACAGCTTGCTGTGAGATATCTTATAAACAATGGGCGAGGAAACCTTGCCCCTACGGATTATGGTTGCATTCGGGCAAACAATATTCTTGGTTCGTAGGGGTCGGGTTTCCCGACATCCATCCCTCCCCATACCAACCGACCCCGGCCCGCCATGCCCGCCACCCCGCGCGAATGTGACATGATATATGATTTGCTTGACAGGGAACGGGATAGGTGGGGGGGGGGGGCATTTAGGCAAAATAATATTCAAAGAAAGCATTGACACGGGAATCTACAATTGACATATTAACATGCATAGACTAATAACACAAAGAATGGGGGTGTCGAAATGTTATACTCAATTGACAAGGAACAGTTGATAAATTATATACCCCACCAACGTGAATACGAAATCTGGAGAAGTCGTTTATCTGACGAAGAGTATCAAGCAATCGTAAACGAGCTCAATAATCGAATAGCTAATGACGACATACATACAGCGGGTTGGATTCCAGGCTCTGATTGGACAGATACTGTATTTCAGCCAATCTATGAAAAGGCATGCTTATTAGATGAAGAGGCGGCTGGAAAATGCTTCGGCCTTATCTTATGGATTGTAATGATGGAACACCCCGATGCATGGTCCTTTGGTCGTTACGAAAAAGACGGAATACCTATAGAAAGTCTTACATATTTTAAAGTTGATGTAACTCACTAACAAGGTTCTAAAGAGTAATTAGAAACGAAATCGGCATCCCGTTGTCTCGGAGGCTTTATGCCCACTAAGAAAAAACCAAAAAGAAAACCTACAGCTAAAACCGCAAAAAAAACTAAAAAGGGGGCAAAAACCAAGAAAACAGCTAAGAGAGTCGTTTTATCCGGTGGTGGGCCAAAGCCGAAAAAGAAAAAAGCGGTAAAAAATAAAAAGAAAAAACCAACCAAGGGAACCTGCATGATCCTAATGCCTTTTAAGGAACCTTTTGATATATATTACGAGGCTATAATAAAACCAGCTGTTATAGTAGCCAATCTCGAACCTCTAAGAGGTGACAGCCTATTTCGCGCCGGCCCAATTATGGCGGATGTTTGGCAAATGATTCAAGATTCGGAAGTTCTTGTGGCTGAATTGACCGGAAAGAACGCCAATGTATTTTATGAACTCGGACTTGGACATGCAATAGGAAAGCCTATAGTTTTGGTAGCGGAGACAATGGACGATGTTCCTTTTGACCTTCGGGCTTTACGAGTAATATTATATGATAAAAATAATCCCGCGTGGGGCAATAAGCTAAAAAACGAATTGGTAAGAGCCCTAACTGAAACGCTGTTAGATCCTATAGAATCCGTACCATCTATGTTTAGAAAAAAAGTCAAAAGCCAAGCACCTGCAGAATCTGAATTGTCTTCTAGGATGTCAGAGCTTGAAAGGTATGTATTTTCATTAAAGGATAAATTTACTGAAAGCGAAATTCAAGGTAGGGAACTGAAAACTGACATTCTAACAAGTCTTTTGAGGGCAAATTCAAAAGCAGACATTAATAGAATTATTCAATATGCAATTTCTTCAGGGTTCACACTTAAAGAATTAGAATTCTATGTCAAACGCTATTTTCCCCAAAAATCGGCAAAAAATCTCGTTAGAGATGCAATAGAAAATCGAAAATAAGCGCTGTTGATTATCCCACGGGAAACAAACTTTGATTACTTTGGACCTGAATAAATTAACAATAATCAGGTGAAGATACCTGACCGCGGAGATAAATCATAATTAGTGGCTTAAATTACCCCGCCAACAAACTCAAGAATATCCCGGCCGCTACCGCGGAGCCGATGACTCCGGCGACGTTGGGGCCCATGGCCGGCATTAACGGGTTCACACGGCCGTCGGTGCGATCCGAGACGAACTTCTACACCACCCGCGCCGACATAACGGTTTAATAGGCAATTCTTTCACCGGTGCCAGGTGAATTCATCAGCCTACTCAGGTTTATCAGCAAGCTTCGCAAATTTGTCCGTTTTAACAAACGAAGGAGGAACCACAAACAGTGTGTCGTCAACAGGACCCTCTTCGATATCTCTTAACTCCAGAATTTTATCTCTCAAAATGTGGTTGATATATCGAACAGGGAAATTGAGCTTTTCAGATACCCATTGCGTGCCTACTTTATTACCTTCAAATGTTAACGACGAGTTTTCACAATCATAGCCGCTCACTTTTTCCGTTGAGAGTTGCTCGAAAACGCAATTTTGAACCATTTTCCTCAGGGTCTGAAACGGGTCATTATTTATACTGGCCTCGTTATCGCAAGCCATCTCCATGTATTGCCCATGGCTAATCGATAGTACTTTTGAAAGGCAGGCATCCTGATCGACTATGACAATAAATTTATTACCCTGCAATTCCTGTTCGAGACGGTACAGGGAGTTTTGAACATATATTTTCCCGATTTTTATTTGATCTTCTACCTGCTCGAATACGCTCGCCTTAAACTCGGAGGCTGACGCGGGAAAGCCGTAGAAAGAAAGCAAAAATACAACAATTACTCCGATAGTCAATTTAGATAACTTTTTCTCAGCCATTTAATCCTCTCTTTTTTAACCGCGGCGTGTTTTTAATATTATTCGAGTGCCGACAGGTCTCCGTACGTGACAGTCATGCTGTCAAGCACGGTAACTTGACAGCGCCCGGAAATGAATAACAACAAAGGGCGTTTTCAAACGCCCCCACGAATGGCAATTATCTTTTTATCTACCCCGCCAGCAAGCTTAAGAATATCCCCGCCGCAACCGCGGAGCCGATGACCCCGGCGACGTTGGGGCCCATGGCCGGCATGAGCGGGTTCACACGGCCGTCGGTGTGATCCGAGACGAACTTCTGCACCACCCGCGCCGACATCGGTACCGCCGAGACACCCGCCGCCCCGATACATGGGTTGATCTTATTTTTCAAAAACAAATTGATGAACTTGGCGAATATCACTCCGCCCGCCGTGCTGAATGAGAACGCCACCGCGCCGAGAACGAGGATCAGGATCGTCTTGTATGTCAGGAAATGCCCCGAATCCATGGTGGCGCCCACGGCCAGCCCTAAGAATATAGTTACGATATCGATCAGCGGGCCGCCAATTGTTTTGCGCAGACGGTCGGTCACGCCGGATTCGCGGATCAGGTTACCGAACATAAGCATCCCGATCAAAGGCGCGCTCGACGGTATCGCCAGCGATGCCAGGATGCCTGTCAGGATCGGGAAGAGGATCACCGCGGTTTTGGAAACCGGTATCATCTGAGGCATATCGATCTCACGTTCGCGCTGGGAGGTCAGCATCTTTATAATCGGCGGCTGGATAATCGGCACCAGCGACATATAGCTGTACGCGGCCACCGCCACCGGCCCCAACAGATGCGGGGCGAGTTTGGCCGTTAAGAATATCGACGTGGGACCGTCGGCACCCCCGATAATCCCGATACATGCCGCCTCTTTGTATGTGAAGCCGAGCAGGTACGCCGCTCCCAACGCGGCCACGAATATGCCGAATTGCGCCGACGCGCCCAGCAGGAATGTCAGCGGTCGTCCCAAAAGGGGACGGAAATCGGTGAGCACCCCCACGCCCATAAATATGATCGGGGGGAGCAGTTCGGTTTTGATACCGGAGTTATATATGAGCGCGATGATACCGTCGCCGTAAGAGCCCATATCGGCTAACGGCAGGTTGGCCAATATAGCGCCGAACCCGATGGGGATCAAAAGAAGCGGTTCGTACCCTTTTTTGATTGCGAGGTAGATCAGGATCCCGGCGATGAAAAACATGACCCAATTGCCGAGAGTGAGGTTGGCGAACCCCGATCCGCGTAACAGCTCCAAGAATATCTGCATCGATTAAGACCCGTTACCCGACAGTCAGAATCGGTTTGGTTGAGTCTATCTCGTCGCCGATCGAGACGTTGATGCTCGATACTTTGCCGTCGACAGGCGATTTGATCTCATGTTTGGCTTTCATCGCCTCCACGGCCGCCACCGCCTGTCCTTTGCTTACCGTATCGCCGACCTTGACCATGATATCGACCACCTCGACCGATCCGGCAAACGACGAGTAAACCGGTTTTCCGCCGTTCGCTGTCGGGATCGCCGCCGGGGGCGCGCTCGCCATGCTTGCGCCGGCAGCGGGTTCTATGGTTACGGTAAATGTTCGCTTGCTTCCATTCTCCTCCACGGTGCAACGGGAGGTGACGGGGCCTGTCATAGCCGGAGCTCCAGCCGATGTTGCAGGCGCAGGGGCCGGTTTCGGCTCCTCTTTCTTTTTCAGCGGGATATCGATCTTGCCCTTACCGGTTAAGAGACGGATACCTTCGTTTAGCTCCATCTTCTTGCCGGGAACCATGGCGGCCAGCACAATGAATGTATTGCGGTCGTCGACCGGGAGATTTCTCTCCACAAGCGCCTTTTTGGCCGGTTCGATATTTTTCGGGGCCGCTTCGAGCGGATCGCCGGTGAAGACGGGCAAATCGAGATGTTCGGACGCCGCTTTGATTACGTCCGGATCGGGTGGTAACGGTGTCTTGCCGAAATATCCTAAAACCGCCTTACCGTAACCGGCGTCGATCTTTTTCCATCTGCCGTAAAGGACGTTGTTAAACGCCTGTAACCAGTATTGCTGTGAGCCGGGGGTCACGCTTGTCCATGCGCCACCGGCCTCTACCACCACGGGGAACTCGGCTAAGACATCGCTGTATTTATCGAGGATACCCGCTTTGACCATCATGTGCACGTTCGGCCCGATAGCGCCGCCGGGCATGGGGAATCCGAGGACGCGGGCGTCGGCAGTGGTCGTGGTCGGATTAAAATAGTAATCTTTCATCAGATCGTTGAGCATATTTTCAATCATAGACATTTTGGAAACGTCGATATCGAGCGAATACCCGGTCCCTTTCAGGGCATGAGCCACTGAGCGGACATCGGGCTGGACTGTGCCGCTGGCCATGGGCCGCACCGAGAGATCGACACCGTCGGTTCCACCGGCAATTGCGGCCATATAGCATGCAACCGCCGTGCTGGCGGTATCGTGGGTATGCATCCATAGCGGCATTTCCGGGGGCATGATCTTTCGCAGACCTACGGAGGTATCGTAGATGGTTTTGGGGTCGGTTGTGCCACTGGCGTCTTTTAAGCAGATGCTATCGATACGCATCCCGCTATCCAGTAGCCTTTTCCCGATATTAATATAAAATTCCGGGGTATGGACAATGTCGGATTTGAACGGCAGTCCCATCAACGCGATACAGACCTGGTGATGCATGCCGATATCGACGATAGGCTGGCCTGTTTTGATGAGGTTATCGACATCGTTCATATAATCGAAATTGCGATCCCATGTGGTTCCGTGCTCTTTCATCAACTTGGCTTGCAGACGTAATCCTTCCAACGATTGAGTGGTCAGAGTAACTCCGGAAACCGAACGGGTCAGGATTTGTAAATCGACATCTGGCCCTACGGCGTCGCGGATAGCCTGCATATCATCGAACGGGTTTTCACCGAGGTAGAAGCATGGAGCCTGGTAACGTGCCCCGCCGCCGAACTCGAAATGACGAATACCGGCTTCTTTAGCGGCCGCTTCCATCGCCGGGAGGAAATCATTCAAACGAACTTTCCCACCGAACGAGCTCTGAAGACCGTCGCGGAACGGTGTAAACATCACCCTGATTTTTTTGGGAGTCTTTGCGAAAATCATTTTATCTCCTCAATTTTGGTAATTTTTGTTCCGGGGTAAGCCGATGATACGGTCGATGCTACCGCCGCCAGAATTGCGGCGTCGGATCCCGCTGATTTTTGCGGGAATACCGCGGTTATGGCTTTCATTACTAACGCTAAGAAAGAGAGCAATAAAAATACCCCGACAAAAGCCGAGGCGCATACCATTACGAGGTTAACCGTTTCCATACCGATTTCCCGTGTACCTTGACCGTTTCATTGTATCGAACAGCCTCAAAAAGCGCAACATCGTCACCCTATCCACATCAACATCACATTCTCAAAGGTCATTATAATCAAATAGATCCAATATATCAAGTCAGAACGAATATTTCTCCGGTTTTGATCAGGGAATAATATGTAAACAAGCTTTTACCCGTGGAATACTGATCGATACTTTTCTGACCCGATAAGCTCAGAGATATCCCCAGCCCTATCGGGGCATATCTAATAAAAGCTGCTATTCCACCCAATCTACTATGAAAATATTCGTTTCATAAGGCTTTGCGTGGTTGCGGTTGGAGGCAAACACCAGCTTTGTCCCGCCATAAGAAAACATCGGGAAACCGTCGAACTCGTCGCTGTAGGTTACTCTCTCTATATTCTGTCCATCGGTATCGACCAGGTAAAGCTCGAAATTGTGCTCCCTGGGGTTATCGAGATCGGAAGAGAACAAAATCTTCTCCCCGGATGGATGATAATAGGGGGCGAAATTAGCGGCGCCGTTATCGGTGAGCTGAGTCCGCTCGGTGCCGTCGATATTTATAGTGAATATCTCCATTCTCGATGGTTTCACCAGGTTTCTCGCCAGAAAGTCTCTATATTCCTGTTTCTGATCGTCATTTTGAAATTTCTGCGCCCTGAAAACCAACTTTGTACCGTCGGGAGAGAAAAACGCGCCACCGTCGTATCCGTCGTACTCGGTGACCCGACGAATATCGGTACCATCGCTGTTCATAACGTATACCTCGAGATCACCATCGCGGGTGGAGGTAAAAGCGATCTTGCTTCCGTCGCGGGAATACACCGCTTCGGCATCATATCCGAGCGACGACGCCATAACGGTCAGGTTGGAGCCGTCGTGATCGGCGTAATAATTATCGTATTCGGCGTAAATCGCCCAAACATACCCCTCCGACATGGATGGTGGAGCAGGGCAAAGAGGATCGGCCCGGAACGTTGACGCGTAAATTATGCTATTATCAATCGGATGATAAAAAGGGCAGGTGGTTCTTCCCCGACCACTGGAGATCAAGCGTACATCACTACCATCAATACTCATACTGTATATCTGGTCACATTCGAACTCATCGCGCGTCGACTGAAATATCAACCTGGTATCGTCGCCAGAAAAGTATGCCTCCGCGTTTTCCCCGCCGAATGTCAATTGACGCATATTCTTGAAATGTTTCTCTTGCGGTTTGATGAGCTCCTGAGCGCCCGTCAATATCGGAGAAAGAACCATAAGTACCATCAAAAAGACACGAATCATTTTGTACTCCTTTCCACAGAGAATCCAGCTTGTGGCTCGAGTTTAGCCGCGTCATTATAATCGAATCTAAATTGAAATCAATGTAAATTTTACAAAATGAGTGGAACACGATCGCATATCGCCAACTATTACTACGATCTCTATAATGATGGCTGGTTTGTGTGAAATGACGACACCCAGGATTAATCAAATAAAAAAGGGACCCTTATTAAGGGTCCCATATACTACAAATCGGCGAATTGCCTTAACGAGTGGAGCGATGGGTCCAACAATATTTGGACTTGCCCCAAGAGTAGTTTTTGCAGCGCTTTTTGTCTTTTGTCCAACCAGCGCAACGTGTTTTGCGAGCCATTTATTCCTCCTTGAATTAGTGTTATCAATGACTTGTATCGGGCACAATCCTGGTAGCATAACCTATCGATAATGGGGATAGAGTAAACTGTTCACTTTTGAAACAGTTGTGAAACAATCTCCGAATAGCGATTATCCAAAAAAACCATATCTATACTCCGCGGAATCGCAGAAGAGAAACGCCCTCTATAAACGTATAGTTGATAATAACTCGAATATTACGATGAGGAAAGAGGTATACTTCTCGATGTGCCCTTGCGAATACTGTAGAGAGCTGTCTGTTCGGGATCAATCAGCGGAATATGGACGATAATCGTGGTTCCTCCGGATGACTCGTCCGCGATATCGATAGATCCGTTGTGAGAGGCCACGATTCCGTAGGCCATAGATAGACCAAGACCTCGTCCATAACCCTCTCTGGTCGTAAAAAACGGTTCGAAAACCTTATTCTTAATATCGTCCGATATGCCCCGCCCCGTGTCCTTAATTTCTAAAACGGCTTGGTTCAACTCGACTCTTGTCTCTATAACGATCTCGCCTTTGTCGGAAATAGCCTCCATACTGTTTTTGGCAAGCTCTTTGACCATCGACTTGAGATTCTCTTTATCGCCGTAAATCTGCCCGGAACCACTGATCGTGATCCGCAGATCGATATTCTTTTCATTAGCCTCGGCCCTTTTCAGCATATCATTCAGGACATCCTGGGATTCGGTAATCAGCTGGGCCAATTCAATCGGTTGAAAATGATCGCTCTTGTCTATCTCAGTAAACAGATTGAATCGATTGATAATATCCGAAAAATTGTCCATCCCGAAATTAACATCCTTAATGATCGATTCGCGAGATGATGTCCCGGCTTCTTCCCCAAGGCGAGATATTTTATCCCGGAGATAGGCGACTGTTTCGCCAATAGTTTCCGATATCCCGTCGGCAAGATTGGTTATAGCGGCAAGACGTTCGCTCTGCATGGTTCTGCTTTGCGACGCGTTTAGCTTGTCGTAAGCCCTTTTTAACCTCATACACAATTGGGCTCTGCTTACCGAAGCCGCAAGGAAACGTGTTAACCTCTCGAGCCGAGTTCTAAGATCGACCGGAAATTCATCCACGGAATCAATCGCGACGGACAGACAACCGAGTTGACGATCTCCGAGCGATAGGGGGATAATCAGTATTATACAGCTAATCATCTCCCTACGATAAATATCCTTTTGTGTCTCGAATTGTTTTTCTATATCATCCGGCCTTAATATCTGCGATTGGCCGGAAAGAATGGCGACTTTATGTATAGGCATATCATCGAGGATATGGGCCGCTCCCACCGAATCCGCGATTGTTCCCTCGCCGGCCCAGGTTTCCGCGGCCAGAACGAGATTAATCCCTCCCTCATCCATCGTAAATACGCGGCAGAATCTAACATTTTTCGTTTCCGTGATATGACGGGTGACCTCGCTTAAAGCAACAGGGAGCTCGGGCGATGAATCGACAATTTCCACGGTCTCCAGTATCTTCCTGAACTCGATCAGCTGGTTTCTGGTTTCGGAATACTCGAGTAGATCCGACAATGAAACGGCCAACCTGTCACCGAGACGTTTACAAAGTTCTAAGAATTCTACGCTTAGTTTTGTTGAGATATTTACACCCAGATCAAGCAATCCGAAAACTACATCGCCGACCGCCAGAGGTATCGCGATCCTTCGATTGTTATACGATTTATCGGATTGTTCAATCGATCTTGCCCGCCCGGTACCGCTGAGACCGTATATTTTCGGTTGTTTTTCGTTCATCGCTACCAACCTGGGATCTGCCGGCTCGAAAGCATTGTTGATAACGACTTCCTGATCCAGTTTCGCGCTGAATCGGCCGTAAGGGGTAAATTCTCCCGAGGACTTATCCTTTATAAATATCAAACCGTCATTTAACCCCAGAGTATTTACAATTAATTCCAATGATTCCTCGCCAAGCCGTCCGGCATCGTTGCGATCAAAACCCATAGATAATAATCGTAGCTCGGTACGACGGTAATTTCTGTTAAATTCGGCTTTACGACGTTTGCGGTGAGATACGATTATTACGGCCGCGACCCAGATGGCAAATGGGATTGCCGATTTCGCCGCAGATGAGATCAAAGTTGATTTAAAAGCGTAAAGCGGTTTTTCCTCGTCAACGCCCATAATGACCGCCGCCAGAACCTGCTTGTCTCTAATAACGGGAGAGTAAAACAGGGCACAATCCAGAGTCGTTTTATCCGATAAAAGCAGGCTTCTTTTCCCCGAAAGGGCAGTCATCCCGATATCGGCCAGCAAACGGTCTTCCCCGGTCTCCTCACCCACCGATAAAATCGGGCGATTCTGCTGATCGACCAGAATTATAAATTCAATCTCGTCTAAAAACGACGGAAGAAGATAGAGATCCGAGGCAAACTTATCGTCGATAGAATAATTTTCATCCATTACAATTGCGGCTCTTGCTGAGAGCAGGGAAATCACATCGTTCCATTTTCCGGTAAAATTCGATTTGCGCGCGCTGTCTATATCGTTATGGTAGATCATTACCGAAACAAAAAACAATATCAACGGAGTCAAAATCAACAGGACAAGATTCAAACTATTTTTCCAGTTGAATTCTGTCTGTTTTGGTATTTTGTGGGTCATCAAGTATTTCCGCTATGCAAATAATTTAAGGCTAAGATTCCCGGTTTCGCTTATTTCTATCTCCCGCCGCAACGAAGACTCAACGGGTTCGGTTAATGGCAGTTCCCCATTCAATTCGGTCTTATCTATACGAGTTTTAAATCCTACGAAGGGGCGATTATCGCTCAAACCGCTGTTATATTCGACCGTGGCGCCGGAGGGCATCGTATCGATCAACAAACGGATATCATCAATAAGCGTTATCCGCACCAAAGCTGAATCCATTTTTTCGGAGAACGCAGGCTCTAAGTCCTCTGAAACCTCCAAACCCTTTTCTTTCAGCCAATTATCGGTTAAAATTCTAACTTGCCGGCCTATATCAGCCAGATCGCCCGACCTGATATTCCCTGGCTTTTCAGCTCGGAATTGCGATAAGGCTCCGAGCAATTCGGTCGATCTCTCCGATAACTCCAAAGCTATATTCAGGCTCTCTTTTAGCTCCGCGGGATCATCGGAGGATAAGGCCAAATCGCTATGCCCTATAATACCGCCCATCCAATTGTTAAACTGGTGGATCACGCCACCGAAAAACGGCATTTCTTTTTCAAGGCTATTGCTAATCAAGACAGTTCACCCCGGAGATTCGAGTTAGTAACCCCATATTTGATATCGGAATATTCCGAATTTTCATTAGACCTTGGCTTCTATCTTATTGATTCTACCGGCCATAACTTCAACCAATGCTTTTACGATCGACTGATCATATTCGTCATGCCTCGATTTCAAAACGGATACCGCGTAAAACGACGATTTAGCTCTTGCGTATGGTCGATTAGTGGTCATGGCGTCAAAAGCGTCGGCTACTGCCACAACTTTGCCGAATAGATTGATATCGGTGGTACCGGCCGGATAGCCGGAACCGTCAAGTCTCTCATGATGCTGCGCTATAGCGGGATAAGATTTATACGGCACCACCGACGTGTTTTTGACAATATCCATTCCCCATTCGACATGCTTTTTGATTATCGATACTTCCAGAACATTCAATGGTTTTATTTTTTGCAATATTTCCGGGGGTACTTTGGCTTTCCCCACATCGTGCAAAAGTGCCCCCAGGGTTAATTCCCAAAGACCGGTATCGACTGTCAATCCGATTTCCCGGCCCAGGGCGAGACTGTAGGTGGCCACATTCGCGCAGTGAGTGTGCGTATAATAATCGGTGGGTAGAATCTGTATAATATTTTTATATGTGGAATCGTCATGCGATGTAAATGTTATTATCTTATCCAATACGTCCGACGCCCTTTTGACCACGCCTTCCGATTCGGGTTCAGCCAGCATCTGACGGGCGAGGTAAGCGGAAGTATCGTAGACAACTGTGGCTTTTTTAATAATAGGAACGTTGTTATCGGTTATTATATGTGTTAGGTTTTTTTCTATATACTCGAAATAAAGTTCTTCTTCGTCGTTTTTGAAATAAAGATATTTTACGTCATTATCCAATAACGCTTCCAGGTTTTCCTGCGTAAATTCTATATCATTTTGCCTGTACAGCACAGGGCCGTTGGGGCTGGCGATATACAGGTCGAATCCGGGTATTTTCCCTAACCTCAGGAGCTCCAGGTTGACCGGCGTAAATTCATCGAAATTCTTTTCTTCCATCATCTTATTATAAATCGGCTTTTTTTCGGAAACCTTTTAGATGGTATGGGATTATAATTAGTTTATGAAACAGGGCGCTTGCTGTTTAAATTATTAATTTCTTATGTTTCGGGAGGTTAACATGAGCCGTTATGTTTTTATCTTAGCCGTGTCGTTTGCCTTATTTTACTGTAGAGCATACGGTTATCAAACGTCCGATGAAATAGCAAAATCCGACAGTCTATATTCTGAACCCGAATCTTCTGCGGTATCGATGGATGAAAGATTTGTGCCGGGCTCTCTAAACCTTATAGAATCCCCTGAAGTAAAATTCCGGGTCGTCCCGAACTACCCCAATCCGTTCTGAACGTCCTCCAGCATAAGTTTTATGCTGAGCAAAGACGATAGTGTCACAATAAAAATAATGAATGTCAAAGGGGAAGAGGCGACCAAACCGATAAGTGGATTCTACAAAGCCGGTCATCATTCCATTATGCCAAAATTGGACGATGTCCCGTCGGGAGTATATTTTTATCGGATAACGACGTCGGATACAAGCACCACGGGAAAGATGGTGTTGCTTAAATAAAATATCTTTAAGCTGTCGCTCTCCTCTTTGCTTTACACTCCCGAAATACCTATATTACCGCCATGATAGACTCTCACGCTCACCTCGATTTTCGGCAGTACGATAAGGATCGGGACGAGGTCATCGAATCCGGGTTTGCCCACGGTATGGAGACGGTGATCAATATCGGCGTCGACCTGGAAACCTCCAGAAGGTCGATCGAGTTGGCTGAGAAATACGAGCAGATCTTCGCTGCCGTGGGAATTCACCCCCACGATTCCGGGAATGTCCCTAAAGACTATATCGAGCGCCTAAAAGCGATGACCGAACATCCTAAAGTGGTGGCAATAGGCGAAATAGGCCTCGATTATTACCGCGATCACTCTCCTCGTGACGATCAACGCCGGGCATTCGCTCGTCAACTTTCCCTTGCTAAAGAGCTTGATCTGCCTGTGGTTATTCATATCCGGGAAGCGATGGAGGATTCTCTCAAGATCATTAGGGATTCCGAGGTAATTAGAGGGGTTTTGCATTCTTTTGCCGGCAGTGAGCATGAGGCGAAAATCGTCGTCGATTCGGGCTTCCATATTTCGTTCGCCGGACCCATCACCTATCCCAAATCGACTCGTCCCCGAATAGCCGGATCGTTGCCGTTAAAAAAGATCCTGACCGAGACCGATTCCCCCTATCTGACCCCACAGGCCTTCAGAGGGAAACGAAACAAACCGGAGCATGTTCGTTTCGTTATCGAGAAACTGGCGGAGATCTTCGCTCCTTACACATTTGACGACGTCGAACGTATAACATCGTTAAACACACGTCATCTTTTCAATCTCCCCCTTGATATGGCTCCTAAAATCGTTTATAAGATCAGGAATTCTCTTTATATAAACCTTACCAACCGATGTAGTTGTAATTGCTATTTCTGCCCTCGAAACGCCGGAAACGGTTATGTCGCCGGGCATTATCTGTTGTTGCAAAAGGAACCGTCGGTTACCGAGATTATAAGCGAGATAGACAAACAGGCCGATTTTAGTGAGGTGGTCTTTTGCGGATTGGGAGAGCCGACCCTTCGACTGGGCGAGCTTCTGGAGATCGCCGGTAAGCTCAAAGCGAAAGGGCATTTTATCCGCCTAAACACCAACGGCCATGGCGGACTGATAAACAAAGCGGATTTGCCGTCGAAATTGGCAGGGCTGGTGGATAAGGTATCTGTCAGCCTCAACGCTCCCGACGCCGATACCTATGTCGGAATCTGCAAACCTGATCGTGGGAAAGAGGCCTACCGAGCGATACTTGAATTCATCAAGGGTTGCATCAGGGTGAACATACAAACCGACATCTCGGTTGTTGAGCTTCCCGATATCGATATCGAAGCTTGTCGGGAAATTGCCAAAAAACTCGGAGCTAATTTCAGGTTGCGAAGGCACCAGGTTAACCGATAAAAGGTACAATGGTAACAGCAAAAAGACGATTCGGGCAGAATTTCCTGACCGACCCCAAAAAGGCGGCGAAACTTGTCGATTCTCTTGAAATCAGGGAAGGCGAAACCGTGATCGAGATCGGACCCGGTACCGGCATTCTCACCCAAAGGTTGCTTGATAAAGGCGCCGATCTCGTGGCCGTGGAATTAGATAGAGACTTAATTCCGGCGCTTCAGGAACGATTCGGTTCTTTTAATCGGTTTAGGCTCATGGAGGACGATATCATCGATGTAGATCCGACCACCCTGTCTCCATCTGGATTTAAAGTAATAGGAAATCTTCCCTACAATATCAGCGGGGCGGTTGTCGAATGGCTGATAGAATATTTTGGTTTAATCGATCTCGCGGTGATCACAGTACAGAAAGAAGTCGCCGATCGCTTGAGAGCCGATCACGGATGCCGCGACTACGGTTCGTTGACTGTGCTGGCACGGTCATTTTTCGATATATCGCGCTTATTCAATATCCCTCCCGGTTGTTTTTCGCCAAAACCGAAAGTTATCTCCACTGTATTGCGTTTCTGGCCTGATAAAAAACTCGCTGATGAAATACTCTATCCTGATTTTAAGAATTTTATCCGGGGCTGTTTCTTTCAAAAAAGGAAGAAATTAACAAATTCCCTTGCGGCGGCTCTGGGAAAAGATAAGAATATAATAGAGAAGCGGCTTAGAACACTCGGCAAAACCAACGATTGCCGCGCGGAAGAGCTTTCATTGAGCGAATTTTACGATCTTTACAGGTTGATGTTATGATAATTACCAGGATAACATTCGCGGCCGCCCTTTTGGTGTTCTTAATCCCTTCTCCGGGGATGGCAGATATACGTCTATATTTCGACAGGGATAATAACACCTACAACTGGGTAACGTCGGTAAATCATTCAGTAACCGGAAAGGGTATCAGTTTCAAATCGTATTTCGACGGACATTCGAATTTGATCAGGGGCGGATTCAACCGTTGGCAGGAAAGCGCGTCGACCGGTTTCAACTCGGAGATCTCGATTGTAAACCGTCTGGCTCTGGCAATCGATGGCGGTTATACTGTAAACGGTCTGGATAAACGCAGGGTGAAAACGACCGAGATGGCTCTGGGGATATCATATCAACCGATCAACAAGATCAGGATTCGTCCATTAATGCGAGCGTCAAATAAAAAACGTTCCGAACTCGAGACTCAACTTGACGAGAATGGATTAGGATACGGCCTGAGCGCCGATCTGAATCCCTCGAGGATCAAGGGGATCATGATGGAGAGTTCCCTATCCTACAATATGGTGAACCTATCGAATATCCCCTGGCAACAAGGCGAGGGGCAATTTAACGCTTCCGCCGGTTTCTGGAGGTTCGATACGGTTTCGGTTTCATTAAATGGCATGGAAGCGACTAAGAAATATTATTCCACCGGAGGAAAGGTCGAGGGGATTATCAAGCAGATAAAGCAGGAGCGCAATGCCACTTTCGTAGTAAATATGAATTTACCGTCGAAATTCAGGATGAAAATCGATGGCGGCGCACATCTGTCCAGATATTTATACAGGCAAAACCAGACTGACAATTTCGCCAAAACAAGACGGGATAATTACGGTCGCGGCGGCGATTATCGGACGAGTATTTTCGGAAACCTGGGAGGTATCGCTCATGTCTCGGCAATCTACTTGTGGAGCGTCGCTAACGAAGATTTTCAGGGGCAGGAGCTCGATCAGGATACCGAAAAAGGAGAGCTGTATCTTCATGGAAACGTCATCTTATCGCCGCGAGATTCGGTTTCCGCCGATGTCATGTTCGGGGTAACGTCTTATTCAAATCCTAATATAAGCACGATACTCGACAACAGAGATCAAAAAACGATTTTGGTCAACGGTCGATATAGTCACAGGTTCAGCGAGCATTTTCTACTTGGAGCGACAGGGGGAGCTAACAGTTTTCATCAGATCTATCAGTCAGGAGCGAGATCGGCAAACAACAGCAGAAACGATACATATATCTTTTCACCGTACGCCAAATGGAAACTTTACGATAATTTATCGATAAGACAATCGTTCGATATACAGGCCAATTATATCACTTTCGATTTCGACCGCAAAAAGGTAGCCACCAAAAACAGGATATTCCGACGGGCCACGACGCGAACCGACCTTGTCCTGAATGTATCGAAAAAACTGAAAATATCCCAGGGGTATCTTTACCGATACGAGGATTATGGTCTTTTGATCTGGGATGACGGGTGGCAACAGTCCGTTAGTTGGGACAGGAAACGTAACGGCCTCGAAACCAGGCTCGATTATCAGCCGGTGAAACAAATCAAGATAACCCCGTATTTCTTCTGGGAGAAAACAGGCGATTATCATAGGACCGTAGACCCGGGAACCGACATGCTGGATCCTGTCGAAATCAGATACCTCAAGGATGAGCAGGTAAAAATGTTTTTCGAGTTCGAGACAACATTCACCTGGAGCAGTAATCGGAGGATTGTAGCTGGTTTTTCTCATCGCTTACGTAAATTTATGGATCGTTCGAAAGAAACAAACGATTATATTAAAATCTCGATGGAGTATATGTTTTGAATCGTAAATATTGCCGGACGATAATGATAGCGGCTGCTGTAATAATCCTTGTCGGTTGCGCCAAAAACCCCTTCTCCACCAGGGGTACGGAGGATCCGTACGGCTCAGCGGGAACCTGGGAGACCCCGCAATCGCCCGAAGCCGCGCTTAGAAATCTGCTGTCTGCCTATAACGAGTTGATAATCTCCAATTATCAGCTCTGTTTTTCCGATTCGTTCTTTTTTTCCTCGCCGGAGGATTCTATTGACGCTGTCAATGACGGCCGCGGCGATCTATTCGCCGACTGGGATAAATCGGTTGAGATCAGCGCCGCGGCCAACCTGTTTTCGACTTTCTCCACCGCCGACAGTCTCGATTTCTATTTGAACATGTTCCCGGCCAACGAATATGCTGATATTGTCGAGGATACCACGGCGGTAATGTATAGATCGTATAATCTCTTGCTGGTAGCAACCGTGGAAAATGATGCAGATACAATCAGAGCGGAGGGGCTGGCCACCTTTCATTTAAGACAGGAACAACTTAACTGGTGGACTATTACCTGGTGGGAAGACATCCCGGCTCAATCGGGACAAACCGATTGGGGAGATATTAAGGCGGAATACAGGCGATGATTAGAAGGATTTTTATTTCAATCGCGATCGCTGGTACGATAATTTTGGCATGCTCGAATCCCTTCGCTCCTCCGGAGTTAGGCCCCGGGATGCTCGCCCCTATCCTGCCCCAGAACTGTTCCGAATGCCCCGATTCGGTCAACGCATACTCGGTATTATCGAATTTCAAATACGCCTACGAAAACCGTGACATCGACGTTTACGAAAATCTTCTGGATAACGATTTTCTGTTTATCTATATAGACCAGGATCAACATGGCGAAATCGAGCAGATAGAGGTCCCCCGCAATGGAACGTCGGGCGATCTAAACAGTACCGGACGAATGTTCGAGGTTTTCAACGAGATTCGTCTGGATACCTGGATTCCCCGGCGGCTGGAGCAGGAAGGTCCCCTGACTCCGGCTCATCCCGATGAAACCTGGGAAGTATGGATTGTGACATTCCATCTATTTTTAAAAGATTTAACCGGCGATTATAATTTCCAGCAGTTCGAGGCGAACGGATTGGCCTTTTTCAAAATTCGGAAATCGGCCGATGGCTATTGGCGTATCATAGTCTGGGAGGATCATTCTTTCTCATGATGAATTTTCCCGACCGGATAAGCAGATCGGAACGAAAGAGGTTTAAAAACGTCAAAAAAACCAGGATCGCCCTGGCGTTGGCTCTCGCTCTATCGCTCCTCGTTGTCGGCAAAACCTATCTGACGGATATCGAACGATTACTCTCCCGCTCATTAGCCAGAATTTCTGAAAACGGAGAATTCACGCTTTTGGCGGATTCGATTATTGTGAAAACATCCGCCGATTTCCAACTTAGCGATTCGCTATCGGTTGATTCGGTTATAACGACGATCGACGGATTATCATATAGACGGTTTCGACAGGCATGGCCTCGCAAGATACCTTTTGAATTTTATATAAGGAGACTTCAGAAATTCTGCCGTGAACAGGGTCTGTTGTGCGACTGTAACGACTCGGGGACTATCGCGAACTGCTCGATTAGATTGGATAACCGGGTGGGTGCGGAGCTAATACTCGAGCAAAGCCGAAAGACCAGGTTGGAGAACCGGCAGATATCGGTTTTAGTCAAAAATCCGGGAGCGTTAAAAAACACTGAATTACTCGAACTTATAGAAACCGGGCTGCCATTCGCCTATATCGGGTCGGCGAATACGTATCCAGCGGGAAAAATCAAAAAAGCTCTGGCATCCGCTAATATAACGGCCATATTGGAGTTACCAGGGAGAAAATCGGATATAATCGAACCCGGTGGTAAAAAAGGGAAATCGTCGAATAAGAGCAGAAATAACCTAAGCGTCTTGGCAACAGACATTCTGGGAAGACATCCCAATACTAAAGTTCTATACTTCGACAAGTCAAACGGATACGATCCGCCTTTTGTCGAAGAAATAATACGAAAATCGGTCGACAAAGGGATCGCCTATCTATATGATTCTATCGAACCGGATTTTATCGACAGTCTCGCTTATTCATATGGGCTGAATATAATCAGTATGAAAAACATTGCGGAGTTCAATATCGGACGTTCAGATGAATTCAGGGTCAAGCTGACTTATGAAATGACCTCACCCGGCTTTTCTCACCAGAGACTGTTGGTTGCTGATATGGAGAAAATCAAAATCGAATCATTAATAAAACTGAAAAGCTTTGCGCATAAAGTAGACATTAACTTTTTGGATTATATTGGGTTAGCGGATACGGTATTATCTTTCCAACGGATCGATTGAAAGTTGACAATAGGCCGCTTCTTTCAAATCGGGAAGTTGTCTTTCGACGAAATCCTGATCATTAAGCCAGACATGGAACCGCGCGGCCAGTTGTCGCGGCGTCAACTGTTCATGCCACTCGAGTTCAAGGAAATCGACAACATCTTCGCCGATAAGGGCATCTTTCATTTTCAGGCTAAAGCGGACCTTCATCATATTTTAAGGTTTCGGCATAGACAGAAATTTCTTGACTAAGAATCGGCCGTATACTATATTATTGTCAGTTACAGGGTTGCTGTAAAACTCCTTGGGGTTTTAATGAAATCAGGTAATGCCGTAAGGCATCCCCAAGTTCTTCTGTAATAAACTTCATAAATACCGGCGTTTACGCGGGCATTTTCTTCTGTCGTAACGTCGAGGGTTACGAAAAGGAAAAGATGTTGTTAGTGGGATTAATAGATTTAATTATTTTGATGATTATCAACCTGGCCCTATGTCTGTTTTATAACCGAACCATAAAAACATATTCATCCTTATTATATAGTGTAAAGACTATAGATAACCGTCTGAGCATGACGAAGCGGCTATAATGAAAAAAAATAGATCCGAACAAAACAGGAGAAATCCGATGGTTCACAGAGACCGCTTGACAACTATTAAACGTTTCGGGCTTATATTATTTTCCGCGGTTTTATGCTTGATTCTCTTTAGCTCTCAGGGTCACGCCCAGCCTCCGATAGGAACGTTTTATTATCCGCCGGATAATATTCCACCCGGGCCTCCTCCCAACTACAATCAGGTAGACACCTCTTTTTTCATGGGTGAACCTACAATCCCACTTCCTCCTCCGGATTCTGGCGGAGTTTACGTTTGGGTGGACTCCGAGGGACATTGGAATCTAGCCAACCACATTTATTCCCAGGGAAACTCACTCGAGCAATTTCATGGAAGCGTGCTGGCCATGCTGGATTCACCTCCGGAACCGGGCGTTAATGTTATTACCACGAATTTTGAGTTGTGTAGTGATCCCGATGATCCCGAATGTAACTTGTGTTATAGACAGAATGATCGATGGGGCTGGTATCAGTGGGCCGAGAATTTATATGAAATTTGGTGGGATGTTTCCACTCGTGAATGGAAACAAGGAGATGGTGATGCCAATGATTTCATGAAGATTATGATCGTTGGATGCGCAATCGATTTTAATGTTTGGTCCAGCGGACATGGGGGACCTTTCGATACGGATCAGGTATT
Source organism: Candidatus Zixiibacteriota bacterium (assembly GCA_036481315.1). Classification (GTDB taxonomy): domain Bacteria; phylum Zixibacteria; class MSB-5A5; order UBA10806; family UBA10806; genus JAZGHS01. The sequence goes on from JAZGHS010000247.1 coordinate 32,454, forward strand.
CCTCGGTTCCTCAATGACAAGGTTGAGCGATGTTCCTGGATTTACAGATACCTATCCTGGTATTGACGACCCATACCAGTCTCAGGCCGGGGATGATCCTGCCCGTGATCCCAATATTACAGTATTTACTCCGATCGAAGGTACTGGCACCTCTTATAATCTCGATGGCAGCCTATTTTTAGGGCAAACTTATCCATGTGGTCAGATTCTCGGACAGGATTATGGTGATCGCTTCGCGGAAGCGTTTGTTTACGAAGGGAATGGCATCCAATTTTCATCATCATGCCTTACCGATCCATGTGATTTCAATAACGCTCCCCTGGCTGTTAGTCCTGACGATTTAACGATGAACGTTTGCGATTTGTCCGATATTTGCCTTCCAGGATTCTTCTACAGTGATCCGGATGGTAATTTACTGTCTGTTGAGGTTACAGGCGGCACGCTAAATGGCGAAACGGTCTGTTTCACTCCTATCGATGGAATTAACACAATTACTTTGATCTGTGTCGATGAATGTGGCGCTACGGATACCGCGATAACTCAAGTGACTGTTAATTTGAATCAACCGCCGCAGGTCACCTGTCCTCCCGATATCTCGATCGATTGTTCCGCCTCCACAGATCCGTCAAATACGGGTTACCCATCTGTTACGGATGACCAGGATCCGAACCCGGAAATAACATATAGCGATGTTTTAGGTTTTTCCGATATCACTCGTACCTGGACCGTTACCGATAATTGCGGAAGCAACACAGATTGCGTTCAGACAATCACCTTGACCGATACCACTCCTCCGACCATAACAACCTGCCCTGACGGTTTCACCGTCGAGTGCGTATCCGAAATTCCAGAGCCTGATATCAATCTGGTCACGGTCATCGACGATTGCGATCCCAGCCCGGTTGTCAATTTCATAAGCGATGAATCCGACGGTAATAGCTGTCCGGAGACGATTACCCGGACTTATAGGGTCACCGACGCTTCCGGAAACTTCGCCGAGTGCGCGCAGATAATTACCGTTGACGACACAACTCCCCCAACGTTAAACTGTCCGCCGGATATCACCATAGATTGCGCGACTTCGCCTGATCCGGTAAATACCGGTGACGCAACCTCCACGGATAACTGCGGCGCGGAACCGACCTTAACCTATTCCGATAGCCAGGTCGATAACGTCATTACCCGCACCTGGACAGCGACGGACCTTTGCGGAAATCCATCGAATTGCGCTCAGACAATCACATTGGCCGATACCACTCCTCCAACCATCACAACCTGCCCTGACGGTTTCACCGTAGAATGCGTGGCTGAAATTCCGGGGCCAGACATCGACCTTATTACGGTCACCGACGATTGCGATCCCGACCCGGTGGTTACTTATGAAGGCGACTCTTCAGACGGTAACAGTTGTCCGGAGACGATTACCCGAACATATCGGGTTACCGACGCTTCCGGCAATAGCGATATCTGTACTCAGATAATAACCGTGATAGATACAACACCGCCTACTATAGCCTGCCCTGTAAACCTGACCATAGCCTGTAGCGATCCGTCGGATCCCGAAAATACAGGTTATCCCACAGTTTCGGATAACTGTGACGATGAGCCAGAGTCTGCTTATTCCGACGTTGTGACCGATGAGTTGATTACCCGCACATGGGTTGCCGACGACGCCTGCGGGAATACAAACGAGTGCGTGCAGTTGATAACTATCACTGAAAACCTGCCGCCGATTATAGAGTGCCCTACAGAGCCAATCACGGTAATAACGCTAGATCTGGAAGACGAAATCTGCTTTACCGATATTCCTCACTACGATCCCGACGGCGAACTTGAATCGGTGGAAGTAAACGGTATTCTCATGAGCGGCCCGGATATCTGTTTCTTGCCTCAAAACTGGGGTCTTAACCAAGTAACGGTAATTTGTACCGATGAATGCGGCGCATCCATGGAATGCTCCTTTACGGTAATAGTCGGCGCCTGCTATTTTCTACCCGGCGACGCCAATTCCGACGACAATGTAAATGTCGCCGATGTATTGGATATGCTCAACCACCTTCAGGGGATTACGCCCCTGCCGGACGACGGGCAATGTGATTGCTATCCTAATGTACCATTCGTTCCCTTCTTCGGCGGCGCCGACGCTAGCGGAAGCTGCAGGTTTAATGTCGCCGATGTCGTGCATCTATTTGACATTCTCAGGGGTTTCGGAGGCGAGGTTCAATACTGTCCGCTCTGTCCCCCCACCGAGGGATGGCTTGCCCCGTTACGTGGCGACGACGGAGACGTTAAGCCTCTATTGGAAAGTAATATGAAGCTGCCAGCTAATAAATAAGCTAAAGATGGGTTGCGTAAATAAGGGTCGGTATTTCGCCGGCCCTTTTTTCTTTTGCTTCCGATAAAATCTCCTGCTATAATCAGGGTATGTCAAAACGACGGGGAAATTTCATTCTATTTTTCACGCCTTTTGCTTTATCATTTATTCTATATTTGAAAACCGCTTGCCCTACGGTTTTTGTCGGAGATTCAGGAGAACTTACAACTGCGATATATACTCTGGGGATAGCTCATCCGCCGGGTTATCCACTATTGACGCTGTTGGGTAAATTCTACCTGATGTTCTCCATCGGAAACCCGGCTTATGCTCTGAATATATTCGCGGGCTTATGCGCATCGGTCTCCGCCGGATTTGTCTCCCTGATCGTAAAAAAAATCGTCTTCACATCCGAAGATTCAAATAATACATGGATCCTCGCTCTTTCGATAATCTCCGGCTGTCTCTGGGCGACGTCAAATGCCCTCTGGGCAAGCGCTACCGCGTTCGAGGTTTATTCTTTCGGAATAATGATCATCTCCATCATTGTATATTTTCTGATTAGATATATCGATTCAAGTCGGTTTTGCTTTATCGCCGTGAGTATTTATCTTCTATCTCTGGGTCTGGCCAATCATCTTACAGTCTCCGCTCTTCTGCCAGGCGTTGTTTTTCTTATTGTCTCGAGCATTGATTTTAAAAAACAAATTTTGCTGTTTTTATTATTCGCATTCGGGTTAACGATATATTTATATATTCCTCTTCGTTCCGCTCAATATCCTCTAATCGATTGGGGCCATCCCGCGACCTTCTCATCGTTCTGGGAGCATGTCAGCGCCCGACGTTACGAAGCCTATCTATCCGGTATCGGCTTAGGAAACTACTTTGCCGGTATGGCTCGAGGGTTTCGTATTCTCGGTGAACAATACCCCACCGGTTTGATCTACGCGGGATTTCTCGGTTTGCTGATATCAGTTCGAGGCAAAATTAAAATCACGCTTATCCTCATGCTGGTGGCCAACCTGGCAATCGTATCCACCTACGAAATCCCTGATATGGATCAGTACTATCTTCCGACGTCCTTTGTTTTGACTATAGGAATGATCGCGTTGATAAGCTCTATTTCAAAATGGATTTCAGCCAGAAGGGCAGGCATAATAGCCATGACAATAATGATAATAGCGTTGTGCGTATCGTCATACAGCAATTACCGGCCCAATGATCAATCGTCGAATACCCTGGCCTACGATTACGGAATTGAAATCCTCAACTCCGTTCCCGGAAATTCAATACTTGTCACGTTCGGGGATAAGGGGAATTTCCCGATTCTGTATCTTCATCATGTCGAAAAGATTCGTTCCGATCTGAAAATCTACGACCCGGCCGTCACAATAAACAGCCTTGCGAGAGTGCTTTCGTTCGATCGGAATTTCGGGAACATGACTCCACTTGATTTATGTCTGAAGATTATGACTAAAAATCCGAAAAAGTCATATCTGGTGAAGGATCATCTTCTGGCCGGGGAAAGCCCGTTTAAATATCACAATATGAGCTTAACATCGCACGGATTAACATACAGGTGGGGAAATCATCTCATCGACAGTACTCTGGTCGAGAGATATACCATGGATAGCAAACAGGAGAATCTCGCCGCTGTCGGTTTTCGCGGGATTACGACATTATGCAATTATTATCTGGCTATCGGCGAGCATAAGCGTTTATCGGGTGAATCCGAGACCGCGCCGGATGAATTCCATATCGCAAGGGAGATCGCGCTTTTGTTGGACGATGCCCGGACACATAACGCCATGGGGGTATTTTTCCGACGGCAGGGCTGGAGTACACTGGCCGAGAAAGAATACGAAATCGCGTTGAACTCGTCGAATCTGAATTCGAATATTAATTCCGATATCCTGACAAATATCGGGAATTTGAGAAAGGACGAGGGCAGGTTCGAGGACGCGCTGGGATACTACGATCGAGCTATCGAAAATAGCGATAAGAACACAAGCGCGGTATACAATAAGAATATCACCACCGCATATTTAGAACTCAGCCGCAACGGATTCGAAAAGGCGATCGAGAGTTTCAAAAGGGCGATTTTAGACCCGGACGCCGATCCTAATATCTATCTTAATATCGGCATCATTTACGATCGTCACCTGAACAACCGGCTTGATGCTCTGAATTATTACAGACAGTATATTGAATTAGCACCGGAAACCAGGCGGGCGGAGCAGGTGAGAATTAGGATAAGGGAAATAATAGAGGAAGGGTAATCTTCCTAAAAAAACTGACGGCGGCAACCGTCCATTAGAGTTAGCCTGTATTAACTAATTTTCGCTCCCGGTGGAATATCGGTATCGGTGGATAATAGAACCAGTTCCTTGCCCGACTTCGCCGCAAGAAGCATTCCGTCGGATTCCACTCCCCTGATTTTGGCCGGTTTCAAATTAACGATTATTACCAGCGTCTTTCCGACCATCTGTTCCGGAGTATAATACTGTGCCACTCCGGCGACAATCTGCCTCTGTTCGCCGCCGAGATCTATTTGAAGTTTCAAAAGCTTATCGGCCCCCTCGACTTTCTCTGCGGATATTACCTTCGCCGTTTTCAACTTCAGTTTCGCGAAATCGTCATACTCGATCCTGGTATCCTCCGCTTTCTTCGTCTCCGGAGAAGCCGCTTTGGGCTTCTGAACGCGCGGGAAGAGACCATCGCCGGGTATGACCTCGAGACCCGGTTTCAACCCGCCCCAACCGCAGGATTCCAAATTAACCTCGGTATCGATATCCAATCCCAACTGTCCGCGTATCTTTTTGCATTTCCCCGGCATGATGGGCGAAAGCAGAATCGACGATATTCGTAATGATTCCGCCGCGTTATAAAGAACGGAATTCAATCTCTCGGTATTGTTGTTTTTAGCCAGATCCCAGGGCCTGTTTAATTCGACATAGCGGTTAGTAGCCCTGACTAACTCCAGAATAGACTCCACGGCTTGGCTTAAAGAATATGATTCTACCTTCTGTCTGATCGATTGGATCAAGGCTCCCGCTCTTTGCTGAAGTTCTTTATCGGAATCGTCGGATTCGCCGGGTGAGGGGATTTTTCCATCGGTATAGGATATTACCATTTTCATTACCCTGGAAAGAAGATTGCCCAGATCGTTGGCCAGGTCGGAATTATAGCGCACTACGAATGATCCCTCCGAATATGAAGCGTCCTGTCCGAGGGTCATCTCTCTCATGAGGAAGTATCGGAAGGCATCTACGCCATACACTCTGGCCAGATCCAGCGGATTGACCACGTTGCCGAACGATTTAGACATCTTTGTTTCGCCTGAAAGCCAGAATCCATGAGCGAATATCGTTTTCGGTTGTTCCACTCCCATCGCTTTGA
>JAZGHS010000248.1:0-25398 GCA_036481315.1 Candidatus Zixiibacteriota bacterium
GCATGTTTAATAAGACGGTCAGGATTCTTTTTGCTTATTTGAACCATGGAACTCGGTTGGAGTATACGCATCTCCTCTATAACCTCGAGGATCAGATAGGTCAGGTCGTTGGTAGCGTCCTCCCCACTCCGAGTAACACCCCCGAGATTGATCAGGCAGAAATCCGTATAGGTAGCGCTTTCTTTCGCCGTAACACCTACCTTGGGTGGAGCCGGTTGATTATTGAATTTAATCCAGAACGATTGTAAAAGTTCACGCGCTCGCTCCTTTGTCAAGGTACCGGCATCGATTTCACGTTGATAAAAAGGCCAGAGATGCTGATCCAGTCTACCGGGATTAAAGGAATCCCAGGTATTGAGTTCTGTTATCACGCACAGATGAACAAACCAGTAATATTGAAGAGCCTCCCAGAATGTTCGTGGCGCGTTGGTGGGTACGTGCCGGCAGATCTTTTCCATTTCCAGTAATTCTTCTTTTATATCTTGATCGGTTTCCGTATTCGCCAAAGTCCCGAGAGCTTCGGCATACCGACCGGAAAACGCGATAACGGCATCCGCCGTTATGGACATCGCCGTAAGCTGTTCCCTACGATTTAAGGCCTCCGGATCCAGATAAAAATCCAATTTGGCGATACTATTTTCAATATCGCTCTTAAAATCGACGAAACCTCTTTTGTATATTTTATCGTCGAGCACGGTATGCCCCGGCGCGCGTTGTTCTTGAAATTCGGTGAAAATCCCCGCCTTGTAAGCGTCGATCCATTCGGAATCAACGACGTCGAATAACCGGTCTCGTAACGATCTGCCGGGCCAGAACGGGATAATCGAATCGCGCTGAAACTCGAGAGTCTCATTGTCAACCTTAAACGGTATCTTCTCTCGCGAGTTAATAATATCGAAATCGTCCAAGGTATGAGTGCAGATTTCCGGGTAGGTCGGTGTCGCCTTGGGCGCGGGTCCTCTTTCTCCGACTATCAATTCGCCCGGATTTATGCAGATACTTTTATGCTCGAGGATATATTTAAAGGCCAGAGCCCGGGCTACCGGCATGGAAACCCGTTCCGCCGCTCCGCTCTTGTAAAACTCTGTCAACAACCGAGCCCTTTCGATGGATATAACCGGTATCGCGGTCAGGCTTTGTTCGCGGAGCTTTCGGATTCTATCATTCACGTTTTATCAACTTTCGATTTTTACATTCAATCCACAAGACTCAAACCACGCTCCGCATTTACCCACGAAATCGGCATCCTGCGTTTCCGAGCTAAATCTTCTTCCGGGAATCTCGTACCGTCTGAATTTATCTTCCCCCAGTTTATTATATGGAAGAAGGCTTACAAATCTTATGCCGTCAAGCTTTCCGAGAAACCCGGCGATCCCCTCCAGGTTCTCTTTCGTATCGGTAATTTCGGGTATTAAAGGAATTCGCACAACAACTTTTTTCCCCGATGACGCTAACCGTTCCAGGTTGGATAAAACCAATTCATTGGATACACCGGTGTATTTCGTATGAAGCTCGTTATTTAGTATCTTCAAATCAAATAAGAACAGGTCAACTAAGTCGTAGATCCGCTCGAAATCGTCCCATGGAGCGAAACCGCACGTATCGACTGTTGTATGGATATTCCGCTCTCGACAAGCTTTTAGCAAAGAGGAAAGAAAATCGACCTGGCTCAACGGTTCGCCTCCGGAAAAGGTAACCCCTCCCCCGGATTGATCGTAAAATATCCGGTCTTTGATAATCTCCGAAATCGCGCGCTCTACACTCACCCTAAACCCTAATGTTTCATGCCCGGAATATCGCCTGGAAAAATAATCGCGCGATACCGTATTTGACGTCATCTTTTCCGGATTGGGATTTCGGCTTTCAGGATTATGGCACCACCAACAGTTCAGCGGACATCCCTTGAAGAAAATGGTTGTGCGTATCCCCGGACCATCATGAATCGCGAATTTTTTTATATCGAAAATAATGCCTTCAACAGCCTCAGCCACTCTACCTCCGTTATAAAATTAATCGTCTCGCTACGGAAATATCATTCATAAGGAAACAAGGAAGAAGACAATTCCATATCAAATCCGGGGTGACAAATCTGAATTCCAAGCCGTTTTCCGTCTTTGAATAACCGAGATCGTCGTCACGGCCAATAATAACAGACCTAACAGGATCATCCCCCATTGAGAGAGAGTCGGGATATCTTCGGAAACTACCGCCGATATAGCTATATCATCGATAAATATGCCGTCGTTTTGCACCGAACCGTTAGTCACAAGATGGAACCTGAGCCGAACGTCGGCCTGACCCGCGTAATCATTTAAGGATACGCTATAACCAGTAAAATTCGGGAAAGAACCGGTGATCGATTGCGGGAACTGGTTCCAGGTCGAGCCTCCGTCCGTAGACGCCTCTATATACAGATAATCACTACCATTCTGTAGTTCTCCGCGGTAACTAAACGAGAAACTTGCCTCGGAAACCCCGGTCAAATCCAGGCTGAAAGCCGATTCCAGCCAGCTATCGGTATTCGCGCGGTACAACGTCGTCGGAGAATCGGTTATTGAGAGATTTCCGCCATTGGCATATTTAGCGCTGATTCCCCAGAAATTATTCGTTCCGCCCGATTTCCAGAGTTGAGGACCGTCCTCGAACGAATCGTTAATCGAGAATAGATCGAGATTTATTCTAACGGGATGGTTTTCGCCTCCTATTGGATGGAAAGCGTAGTTACCATCATTATCCACAGCTTTCATATAATATTGGACATAATCGCCTGTCAGCCCCGGTATCCCACCGGTAAAATCCTGGCCATTGGACGTGCTCATAGCGATTTCCGTAAACCCGCCAATCCCATTCACCTTGTAATAAAGATACGCGTTTGCGATTCCAGCGCCGCCGGTAATATTTGCGTCGACAGTCATTGGCTGGTTTGATTCCGAATAAAGCAGAGGCGTGTGATCAAACACAATATCACCTGCAGGATGATAGTATAACGCCCGCCCCGCATCGACAATACCCCAACCGTACTCGTTTCCGGGTGAATCGAATCTATCGGCGGTCATCATCAGCGCTTCGCGCACCATCATGGAGGTCCAGTTGGGATGGGCGGAAAACAATACGGCGCTAACACCGCCTATTAACGGAGTAGACAACGACGTGCCGCTTGCGGTTGAATACCCGGAATTATCATAAGGGTTGACACATACGGTACCGACTCCCTGCGCGCATACCTCCGGTTTCGTCTGGCCATCCGATGTCGGTCCATAGGAAGAAAATCCGGCAAGCTCACCGTAAGAATTAACCGCGCCGCAAGCAATAACCGAATCGCCGTCGGCGGGTGCGATCAATGAGCCGCTGAAATTCCCCTCGTTTCCCATAGCAGTGGCCACCGCGATACCGTTGTAGGCGGCCAGATCGGCGGCTATGGTAACTATAGTCGTGTTGCCATCGAGATCAGAATAAGAATAATCGCCCTCACCGGAATCGAACCACCTGTAACCTAATGATGCCGAGATAACCGAAGCGCCGAGAGATTCCGCCCATTCGGCTCCAGCGGCCCAGTTATCCTCTTCTATATGTCTCTCGGAGGATATATCTTCACTCTTGGAAAGGACGAAACTTGCCATATATGCCGGGCCGTAAAGATATCCGCTCGCCTCGCCGCCGAGGGTCGACCATGTTAGAGTCCCGTGGTAGGGTTGCGACTCTCCTTCCTGGTCCGGGTCATAATCGGTATCGTCATCGCCGTTGATAAAATCGTACTGAGCGATTAACCGTCCGCTGTCTATAATATTCTGAAAAGCGTCATGCCCCTGACGGTAACCGGTATCCATCATGCAGACTATCACATCCTGCCCTTTAAATCCCAGTTCATGGGCGGCGATTACGTTGATCTGATCGAGTTGCCCGTATGACGGTCCGTAATCCAGCGACACGAGTGTCAAATCAGGCGAAATCGGAGCTATCTCTATATCGATATTCGATTTCGAATAAGAAACCGCTTTAATATATCTGACGAATACCAGCGATTGAATCGATTCTATCTGGGGGACTGTAGCATCGACCGTTACCGCGTTAAACCATCTCAATCTATGGCGTAATTCCGCGCCGGTGGAGAGAACCTGATCAATATAGATTTTCTCGACAGGTAGATCGCGAAAATCGACCAGGTTGTCAGCGCCCCTGACTTTACGTCGTCTTTCGCGGGTGGTGGGGATCAGAGCCGTAGTAGCTTCCTCTAAACTTGTTAGATAATCGGTATCATCGAAAATCCCTTTATCGGTGAAGAACACCCAGATCGCAGTTGGCTCTTCATTCGTTTTTGAGGATAATATCTTTATCAATTTCGAATCGATCACCGGGTCGCGGGCGGATAGGCTCAATGTATGATCGTCAGGCCATGCAATTGGATTTGTCGCCGACGATACCAAATACGGAAGACTCAGCGCGACAAATAGCAGCAAGGAAGATAGAATTCTCATTTTTTTCCTCTTGTTTGTATGATTACCTGTCGATTCCATCGGCACGGCCCGCCTTTTAGCGTCATTAGGACGTATTGTTTTGGAAGAACGTCGTTTTTTTTAAGCGGAGGGCGAGGGACTCGAACCCCCATGGCCTTACGGCCGGCGGTTTTCAAGACCGCTGCCTTACCAATTAGGACTAGCCCTCCAGTTTAAATTCTAATGCAGGCACGGATTTTCTCCGCGCCTATTCAAACATACTCTTAATTGACCATACGGTCAAGGGTTTTGAGTGATAGAATTCAGTCATAAGGATCGGTATAAATCAACACAAAACGAGGGATTAATCGCGTTTTCTTTATCTAAGCCTACAAAACTGCTTAATCTGTCTTATGTTTATGATACCGAACATGTCATTCCTGATCGATTCCGGTATTAATCCTGGCCTTGGTCTCAAGTTTCGGAATAACCGAAGGCATATCGTTTCCTGGCGATACCGGCGACCATCCCCCCGGCGGACATAATTCGCAAGGGATCAAATCAGGAGAACCGTTCTTTAATCTGGAAAAACCATCGATTATATCGGCTAAATTGAAATCACAGGAATTATTCAGATCCATCGAAACAGCCCAACGATCACCGCTGCCCGGTGGACATGTACACATCATTGCTGGTTCAGGTGATCCTACTTTAATTTTCGAGAATGAATTTATGATGTCGGCTATATTGAATACGCCGTTTCCGTTAAAATCTCCGACCACATAGTGGCCGCAATTATTGAATAAAAAGTATCTGTGGATGACCTCAAAATTATCGCGTAGGTCATCAAAATTCCAGCGGATTGATCTCCCGGCAATATAGCAAAACGCACCTCCCCCTCCAATTCCGTTAGGTAAGGTGATGAATCCTGCATGTAACCCCGGCGCTACGTTGACCGCTTCGTAAATCCAGACATTGTCCGGGTTATCAGTTAGGGGGATATTCCAAAGACTTTGACCTGTTCCAGCCGTAATATCTGTTAAACTATCATGTCTGGCTGTAAGATTATCCGCGCCGGGAGTTACCCAGGAATCGGGTACTATACCACAGTAATTGGCCAGCTCCTCAAAAAACCAAGACTCACCATATCGAGGCGGTAAGATAATATTACCGCCGGATTCGAGGAAACTCATTATATTGTCTTGGTTATTCTCCCAATGGACGAAATCGCCGTTAAAGTTGTTTCCCACCCACACGATTGTCAGGAAAATATCGAAAAACATCGATGGAAATTCGCCCCAGCCAAGAACGTCGTCCGGGTCAGGAAAATCCTCTATCGGCATATTATCGAACAGATCCCAGAATTTGTAGGGGAAGGATCCTGTAAATGAATGATTCTGATAGAGAGGTATCGCCTGCGAGTATGTTTGCCAGTCAATTCCGTTGACAACCAGGATCCCGGTTCGTCCCGGGGCGTGCGGGAACGCCAATACTGTGTCGGAAGAAAAGCTTTCAATCCCGTATTCGGTCAGCGACGTGACATAATAATAATAGGCGTTTCTGTTAACCACATCGTAATCAGCATAGCTTGTCTCGCTTTCCAGTAACTCCGCGATCTGGTCGAACGTGTCGATTGGGCCTGTTCGACGATAAATCCGAAAACTTTCAATCCCCTCGCCGCCGGGATGATCCCAACCCAACATCACTTCCTCGTCTAACGATTCGGCGGTAAGATTTTCCGGGGCCGGTGGACGACCGGCGTATTCTGAAACCTCTATGGAGAAATCGCTTTCCTGTTCCACCTGATCGACACACATCAGCTTATAGCCATAAAGCGAACCGTTAACTACATCTTCGTCGATATATTCAACCGCATCGGCATCCAGGGTCGTTAGTAGACTGTACTCGCCGCCATTTATCGAACGATGAATATTGATATCGGCAACGTCTTCCTCGTTTATCTGATTCCAGGTAAGGTAAAGGCCGCTTTCGATTATCGATTCCACCCCCACATGCCAGGGCGGTAGCGGCGCGGGATCCTCGTAATAGGTGCAATCAAATTCATCTAGAAGAATATTTGTCATGGTAATCCTGGCTGAATCCTCGGGCATGAAATATAGGCTGAAATTTATCAGCGCAGATATCGCTTCGCCCTCAGGTCGATAGATAATCGCGACAGGATCCATATATGGAATCGGTTCATCCCCATAAACATCCAACCCCCATAAGAATAACGTGTCAACATCATCTCGTAAAGATATGATATTACACGCATAGTCTTCCTGATCCGGAAGTCTTACTACATCTATCTCCATTGAATCAGGATAGCCCGGTTCCGAGCCGATGGCCCAGGTAAACCACCACCAGTAATCCCAGCCCATGTTACCATCCGAATCAATTCCAAACCAATCATACTCGAAATCGCCCGGCTCGGGAGGATTGGTATTATAGATCCAGGTTAATATCAGCTGGCCTATGGCTAAAAGACGGCCGCCGTTTTCCATATATTGATGAAGCGAGCTATACCCGGGTCCCCCGATCTCATACCACCAGGTGCCATCGGAATCACCGACTTCGCCGTCGGAGGCGAATACTACAGCATCGTAACTGTTGAACGTTTCATAGCTTATCCAGCCCGAATCGGCGATAGACCATACATCGTAATCGAAATTGTAAACTCCCCACCGCTGATAAAACCGCCTTCTCTCCTGATGTATCAATGGATTACCGCCATCGTCCCTCTCGAGATAATCATCGACAAGTAAAACCCTGCCGGTCAACGTACGAGGCGATCCAGCTTCCCTTTTCCCTGTGTATTCGGGGACAAGCGTCTTTTTTTCGAATTTAGCGCCAACCTCTGAAATATCTATGGCATAAGTTTGCGAAATTATTAAACAGCAGAATACCGCCATCACCGAAACAGTTATAATTACTTTCATTTTCGCCTCCCGGGAAAACGATTATTCATCAAAATGGATATATTACAATACAAATATATATGAATATTATTTTCTGTCAATAGAAAACGGGGAATCGAAATTGGACGATTCCCCGTTAGAAAATTCTCGATTTAACCGGCCGTTATTTTATAAGCACCATTCTCTTGGTAAGCGATTTATCGACCGTTTTCAGGCGGTAGAAATATATACCTGCCGAAACCTGTTTACCAGCGTCATCAAGGCCGTCGAAAATCACTGAATGCTCCCCTGCCTCAAATTCAGAATCAACCAGACCCCGAACCTTCATACCGAGAACATTATAAACAGTCAATTCCACCGCGGCTCGAACGTTAACAGAAAAGCTTATTGCTGTCTGTGGGTTGAACGGATTCGGATAATTCTGGCTCAGGGAGAAAGTTTGCGGCAACGAATTGTCGTCTGCGGATGTCTGCGGATGGACTATTGCCTCTTCCATGTTGGAGAAAACCGACCATTGATCCTGCTCGTCGATAGCCCTGACCTGGTAAAGATATTCGCCGGGTCCTCTTCCGCTAACCGTAAAGAACGTATCGGTAATATCCGACGAGAGGATATTCTCCTGTTCGAATCTCTCCACCGGATAGAAATCGTCGGCATAGAAGCCTTCGTATAACCAGCCCCCATCGGTAACATACCTCATACCCAGAATGGCTGATTGACCGGTATAATCATCAAGTGGGAAGATACCTTCAACCCAGCCGCCGGAATTTCCGGTAATACCATTTCCGCGATTGTTACCGTGAGGGTCGTTTTCAGTTGTGATATTACCCGGCAAATTATCAAATGTCGCGCCGCCGTCGGTGGAAATCTGAATATATGCGTAATCGTAATCAGGTTCTATAGCATACCAAACCCAAACTTTGAGAGAATCGTCTTCCCCGATAGTGACAGGGTTGTTCAAAACAGCGAAACCGTTATAATTATTTTCACTTCCAGAAAATACCGAAAATGACCCGGAATGAACTCTGTTGCCGCTTCTGGAAAAACCTTCGAACTCCCAATTGGACGATTCCTGTTCGAAATCATCTTCGATCCTCTCCAGTCCGGAAAGCTCCTTAAGCTCGAAAGCCGTGGCTACATTCAGCGTGTCTGTAAACTCCCAGCTAACCACGAAACTGTCTTCGTAAACATCGCCGATCGGATTCAATACGGGCGCATCCGGAGGGGCATAGATATACGGGTTATCGGCTATCACGGCGAGATGCATCATAATGGGAAGCACCTCATCCCAAAGATCGGGTATTCTCGAAGGGTCAGGCCAGAAACCGTCCCAGCCGGTTCCTATCTCGGGAACGAAACACAATATTTTCGGCTTTTCTTCCTGTTCCCCGTATTGCCAATCTGTAGCGTCCCCGTTGGTGTTATAGAGAAGCTCCCAAGGCGTTCCATATTCCCATCCATTATCAATACAGGCTTCAGCTGCGATGGCTCTGAAAAGTTGATTGTCCCCGGTATAGCCGTTATAATATCCCCATGGATAAAGGAAGATATTACCGTAGGCGTGAATATTGAGTATTATCGAGAAATCCCTGGAAATGATAAATTCTCTGATTACCTGCGTTTCGGGTTCCGAGAACGGCTCGGTTCCCCGGTAGACCTCGGAATCGGTATCGGGAGAAGAGCCATCGTCGTCGTATCCCCATTGATATCCCCAATTACGGTTCAAGTCGACACCATAACTCCAGTCGCCGTTATCGCGACGATTTTTTCGCCACATCCCGCCACCGTTGGGGTCCGTCTGGCGATTGTATTCATAACCGTCCGGGTTGACAACCGGAACGAAATAAAACTCACGGTTGTCGACCAACTCGGTTATCTGTGGATCACTACCGTAATTCTCGCATAAATGAGCCATAAATCTCAACGAGGCTTCGAGACCCATTGGTTCCCGTGCGTGAGTAAGCGAATTTATGAAATATTCGGGTTCGTCCTCATCCTGCCCTGGGTTATCCGAGATCTTAATCATCCAGATATCCCTGCCCTCTAAAGATTGGCCTATAGATTGACGTTCCGTAACTAAGGTCGGATATGACTGCCGAAGCGAATCCATAAAGGCTATAGCCTCGTCAAGCGTGGGGAATCCGCCCATGGTTGTGCTCAAGGGAAACCTCGATTGATAAAACGCGATAAGATCCTCATGGACTATCTCTGTATTTATACCCGCGTCCAGCAGTTTCTCCAGATCGAAATCGTCCGCGACAATTTCGATATATCCGGCCGATACGTAGGCAATATCGAAATCCCCCTGTCTTATAAACTCCATTTCGGCTTTATTATCAGGGGTAGCCCTTATCAACATGGGACGCTCCGCTGTGGCGGCCATTGAAACTACGAACGATAACAGCAGGAATATAGGAACTAACGACTTTCGCATTACAAACTCCTTTTTTATACTAAACCGATCCGACCGACTTTTCGGTTCCAAAATCGTAACTTTATCCCCTCTTATATAAATAGAATCGAACGCCAAGTCAATCTGCTTCTTCCTTAAACGCAAAAGGGGCCGCCAGAAAATCGACCCCTTTTCACCTTTATCATAGCAGAGAATCCTAAATAGCCATACTATCCTGCGCCGGATTTTCGGAAATGTGAATCCAGCTAAGCGTAAACGGTATTTTTTTCTTATACCCGATAGCCATATTCATATACGGCTCGAGATCTTTGGTCGGATGGACCTTTTGATTAACCTGGTTTACTATTTTGAAATTATCCCCGAAAATCTCGATTCTCTTGTTCTTAAACAAATGAGGATTTAGCTCCATAAACTCCAGCAACGCGAGTAAACTGGCGTAATCGCACTCGTCCTTGGTGCCGTTGAATTGCGCTCTGAATGATATACCCAGATCCGGAATGGCGAAACTTACAAAACCGGTGTGACCCGTCATTCCCTCGGTTTCTCGTTGGCGTCCCTGGTAGAAGCACTTCATCGGCAATCCTCCTTATCGTTTGTTCAAAAGACTATTTGAGCAAATGATATGCCCGCGCCGCGATAACGAATTTGACTTTACGGATCTAATCGCCCGCCGGTTGCCCTAACCCTCTATTTCGCTATTCCAAAACAAGTTACGACCCACCCATGAACAGTCGAATAACTGACAAGGTATGCCGATTAAGCCAAAAACAAGCCGTTAACAAGACTTATAAATGCGCGTTCCCATGCATTATGTTTCATATCTTAAGCACGAGCGTTCGAAATATTCTGTAAACTGCCCTGGATCGCCGACCGTTTTTTTTAGCCGGTATCCGGTTCTATAATGATATTCCGGTTATCGCTAATAATTATGAATTGGAATTAGCCATAAAAAAAGCCCCCGGCTTTTCGGCCGGGGGCTGTGAATGATGATGACTTTTATTTCAGCATCAACATCTTTTTAGTAAAGGTTTTATCTCCGGCTTCAAGCTTGTAGAGATAAATACCGGAAGAGACGTTGTTTCCTTGTTCGTCGTCACCCATCCATGTAATCGATTGGTAACCCGCGTTCATATCCTCGTCCACAAGAGTACGTACCTTCTGTCCGAGTACATTGAATACCTCGAGAGTAACATGACCGTTCTCGGGGAGCGCGAAATCGATTTCGGTTGTGGGGTTGAACGGATTCGGATAGTTCTGCGAGAGATTATACGCGGTAGGCAGTTCGACCACCCCGTCATCAACGCCTGTTATTCCGACATGGAAAGTAACCGGAACGGTGATCTGGTCGACCATGTGATTAACGTCGAACCCGGTTACCGTCAAAGCGCCGGTATATGTTCCTTCCTCCAGCGTCGTGGCGTCGAAAATGATCGTAGCATCGAAATCGTCACCGGCAGCGATATTTCCACTTCTAGGATCGGCTGACAACCAGCCTTCCTGAATCAGAATGGCAAGCCCGTCATGAATATACGGCTGATCATACGCGATCTGTAGACCGATTGAGCCGCTGCCGTTCTGTATGCCCAAAGTAGCGCTGTCATCAGGATAACCCATGCTGGCATAGTTGTACTTGATTCTTCCATTAGAGGTTAAAATAAGCTGGAATGTGTATGGGCCGCCGCTTCCATAATGAGGCACGTCGATCCACGAGACAACCGCTGAATCCGAGTTGGCGAAGAACCATATCTGGCCGCCCTGCGACGGATTGAGATCATCCCAGAATGGGGCAATCAAGTTCTCCGGCTGACTCGGATCGGGGATTGGATAATTGAAATAGACGCCGGATGTGCTTGTGAAGCTGGCCCATCCGTTCGAGCAAATCCTCAAGCTGGTGAAATTATTGCCGTAGAATGGGAATACGAATCCGAATTCAAACGGTCCCTGGTTGTCGTCATCGGACATGTATACAGGAGTTCCGCGACCTTCGATATCCGCCCAGTCAAACTCGGGACCGCCGGGCTCATCGGAATCTATCCATGTATATCCGTAATCATCCGGACCGCCTCTATCGAGAATCATCGGAGGATTAACAGGTTCGATAGGATCATCGGATTTATCGAACTCTTCTTCATGGCTGCTGAACTGAGCTTCAAAAGTCCAGTTCGGCGAATCTCCATCCGGTTCGTCCAGACGTCTTCTATCAACCTGGGTATCAATGGCGAACACCAGTTCCAAACCGCCTGGGTTGGAGATATTTAGATCCCGCGTAATGATTTCACCGGCATCTGTGCCAACCTCGAACGACAGAGGATCGAGTTCCATCCTGGCGCCCATTCTCGGTGTCAGGGCGACTTCGTTGGATGGCGGAGATTCCTCGATATCACCATCATTGTCGTATACAGCCGTAACGACATAGTAATAAGTCGTTCCGTTGACAACTTCGGTGTCATCGTACTCGGGATCGATAACATAGCCATCGTTTATCAGATTTTCCGGCTCGATAGGAACGTCGGGCGATTCCGCACGATAGACATTGTAACCGAGCATTTCCTGGGTATCGAGCGGTTCCGGAATATCCGGGGTTGATTTCGAAACAAGTTCTCCCTCGACGAGATCGGCTATGGGATTATTCTCGTCAATAAGTAAACGTCGACCACCGCTGACTATAGTAGCCCTGATCATTTGATCGCCGTTATATTGGTCCTGCTGAGCCCAGGAACCGTCCTGGCGAACCCATTTGTGCTCGGGGAAGTCTGTGTTAGCGTCGAGACCCATTCCATCCTCGCCGCCGCCTTCGAGGTTTTGAAAGCCTATCCAGAAATTAGGACCGTTGAGAAGAGCTCCACCTTCTATAGGCACCATGATCCATTCGCCGTTGTTGCAAACGGTTTCGGCGTAAAAGGCCATATCTCCGGGGTAGCCGTTTCCATCGTCATCCCAGAGGGATATACCGACAGGATCGTGGTTACCGTCAGGCCACGGCCAAAAAGGATCACCTTCAGTCAGCACATGAACCCATAATGTCTCTACCTGAACGGGCGAACTGGCGACGAATCGATTGGCAATAATAGCATCGAATGCGAAGTAGTAATATCCGTTCATCAACGCACCGTCGTCGTAAACCAGCGTTGTGCAAGGCAACAAGCCCGGCTGGCTCCACCATAATGGTACTATGTCTTCCTGGTCATCAGCTCCTCGTAAATTAAGAGGAGGCAGATTTCCAACCGAGGCGTAAACCTGGCCTGAATATCCAGATTCCATTTGCGGAGAACCATCATCGACCGCGGCAACCGCTATCGCGTAGGTTCCGTCCTCGCCCTCGGGGATAGTTATCGTAAGGAACATATTGGTGGTAGAGCCCGCGAATTCGAAATCTCCACCAGGACTAATTCTTTTGTAAACGTTGAAATGGTCCAGATCGCCCATGACATCTTCGAACGTCCATGTCAGACTAATATCGCGATCGTCAACAGAAGCCTCGAGGTTTTCCGGAGGTAGCGGAGGATGATTCTGCCCGTGTCCCATGGCGATATTGGAAGGATCGGATTCTTCCGGACCGGGATACATAGCGGTAATGAAGTAGTAGTAATCGACTCCGTTGGGAACCGGCGCGTCGGT
Organism: Candidatus Zixiibacteriota bacterium; assembly: GCA_036481315.1. Lineage (GTDB taxonomy): Bacteria > Zixibacteria > MSB-5A5 > UBA10806 > UBA10806 > JAZGHS01. Next base: position 13,383 of record JAZGHS010000248.1, read on the forward strand.
GTATTCTCTAACATCACCGGGAAGTTCAACGATTTCGTTGTAAGGACCGGATTCATTATCGCTTTTGTATACTTTGTAGTTATCGGGAATAACCTCGGCTCCGCCGAGAGCATAGTTCATGGCGTTATGTACAAGCATAATCATATCGCCTGTGAACTGACGTGAATCGCCGATATAACTATTCACGGCTACAACGTTAACTTCCGGGTTATAAGCGACAAGAGGCGTTCCATCACCCCATGACGCTACCCATTCGCCGCCGTTGATAATGGACGATCCAGCCATAAACTGATCTGTGACGTCACCAACACCATCCATGATCGGATGACCGGAATCATAATCTCCAAGCGACTGCGTCATATATAGCGTCGGGTCGATGGACAGCGGCGAATACTCGTTCATTATTCTGCCGTCGAGATTCCATCCGGATCCGAAACTGAATTGCTGCAAGACCACTCCGCCGCCGTTGTCGACATAATCAGCTAATACGTCGCCCATAGCGTACGGATCGCTGAGCAGGTAGTTGGACCAGACTACGGTGATATCGTACTCCGAAAGTTCATCCAGTGACGGTGTTCCGTTTCTGGCGTCGTAATAATCGACTACTTCGACGTCTTCGAATCCACCGAGCTCACTGACAAACATAGTCGCGTTATCGGCGGCGATCACCAGAACGTTCATATTGGGAAGCATCGGCCTCCCGCCGGGATGGCGCCAATCGAGATCGACTCTGAATTCCAGATCGGTCGTGGCAGTTAACTGCCGAGGCGGAATCGCGCCGATGGGAACATCAACGCTATTGGAATAACCGTCGGATTGCATTCCTTCAACATCGGCCGACGCGACTTTATACCTGTATATACCGTCAACATTGATTACTTCGCTGAAAGTGTTTACGGGATGTTCGACCGTTCCGACCAGGTTGAATTCCGAACCGCCGTAATCTCTTCTAAATACCAAATATTCGGCGATATCGTAATCATCTACCAGATCCCAGGACAGGTAAACCGTATCCGCAAGTGACGATCCCACGAGATTTTCGGGAGGTTGGGGCGGATGGTTCGTAGCCATACCTGTGGCTTCATTGGATGGCCCGACCTCGACGAATTGACCCTCGCCGATATCGTAAACCGCGGAGGCCTGGTAGTAATACAATATGCCGTTGACTATAGGACCATACGGATCATCGCCCCAGTCATCATAGTTACTTTCGGAAATCAGATCGGTATTGATCTGCATATCGCGATCGAAAGGCGCCGTGGCCACATCGCGATAAAGATTATATCCGGCAAGAACCTGTATATCCGAACCAATCGGCGGATGCGTAGGGGAAACATTCGGATAGTATGACATTCTGTCGAAAGTCATTCTGGAGTCGGAAGCTGCTCCTTGCACGGGCGAGGGTGAATGACCCGCAGTCCCGTCAGTCCCGTCAGAATTCGTGAAAATCGGAACTTCGTAAGGAATGGTATTTGCCATTTCGGCATCGTAACCTAACCAGAACCGTCTTCCACCGCCGAATACCTTGGCGCGAATCATATGGTCGCCTGCATACTGTTCCTGAAGTCCCCAGATACCCGCGGAATAGACCCACTGATTACCAGGATAGTCAGTCGCAACATCAAGACCGATTCCTTCCTCGCCTCCGCCGGCGAGGTTATTCATGGCAACCCAGAAATTACCTTCAGAAACCAGAACTTCGTCGATGTCAACCCTGATCCAATCGCCAAGTTCACCGGTGGTTTCTGTATAGAAAACCGCATCATTTTCTGGCATGCCCGAGCCATTATCCAGGAAGATTGAGATTCCGATAGGATCGGGATTTCCGTCAGGCCACGGCCAGTACGGATCGCCTTCGGTCAAAACGTGAAGCAGAACCGAGTCGATAGTAACCGGATGGCTCTGGGGCACGAACATAGTGGCCATCATTGCGTCGTAAGCGTAGTAATAATAAGCGTTCATCAACACGCCATCATCGTAAGCCATTTCCTGGGACTCAACTGTACCCGGAGGCAGCCAGGAGACCGGGATATGACCGTCAAGATTCGACTGGGTCGATAGATATGTAGGCGGGCCCTCGGTTCCCGTAAGTTGTATCAGGTAACTATCATCGTAGTCATTGAAATAGAAATCAAATGAACCATCGACTTCGGGGGTGTAAACCAGGTCCACTCCACCGACACCACCGGAACCGTAGCTGGCAATACCGGAATGCATGACATGGAACCTGAACGTATATGTAACACCGCCGGTAAGAGCTGTGGCCGCTCCCCACTTGTTTTCGTTATTATCAACACCTTGCATGAGGTCAAGCGAAAGACCGTTATCGCCTTCAACCGAGATAATCCAGTTATTATCCGAACCGGAAGGATTGACGACAATTGTCGGAACCGATGGAGGATCGAGAGTTGGAATATCGAAATCGGCGCCGTCATCCAGACGCGCCGCCTCACCGGCATAGTTTTCAGAGTAAATGGCCCAACTATAAGTATTTTGGGTATCGCGGGCCAGTAAAACGTTGGTTGTATAAACGCCATCTTCGTCATCGTCGGTTACCTCTATAAAATCACCTGACCATGAAGCGTCATAGAAGCCGTCGTTATCCCAGCTTCCCTTCAGGTAGAATGATCTGTAGGAGGCGTCCTCGGGATTGGCGAAAGAAGCGTTTAATGTCACGGTGACTTTGCCCTCGAGAGCATAATCCACGAAGAGAGTCTCGTTCTCGGCCAGCATTACGTCGTCGAATACAGGCAGGTGGTTCGGAGAATGATCGACTCTTATAGCCCAGAGAGTATCGGCCGGCATAAACAACGAATAATATCCCGCGCCGTTGGTCGTGGCGGACCAGGGGCGCTCGACAGCGCCGACCGTAGCGCCCTGAATCGGGTCGCCGGAGGCTTCATCGGTTACGTAACCGACCAGCGTTCCCCAGCCTTCAAGATAGGCCAGCGAACGAATGACGGCTTCATAAGCGTCTACTACACCCATACCATAAGCGTTGTCTTCGCCGCTATCACCAAGATCGACAGCTGTTTCTAAGAGGATCTCGCCGATCTGATCGGTAGTCAGGTTCGGATTAGCTTCTCTCATGAGAGCTACAACACCAGCTACATGCGGGCAAGCCATGGAGGTGCCGCTCCAACCGCCCTGATAACCGCCGCCCGGAATCGAACTGCGAACACTAACGCCGGGTGCGGAAACTTCCGGTTTGAATGTATCGTTACCATCGGGAGTACAATCCGAAGGTCCTCTCGACGAGAAACCAGCTATAGGAAGGTTTTCGTTATTACCGTCCAACGCTCCGATGGAAAAGCTCTGGATATCTGTTGAAGCCCTGGTAGCAGGGTTTCTTAATGATCTCTGTCCGGGACCTTCGTTACCAGCGGCGAATACGACAAAAATGCCGGAGGCTTCGCAACCGTCAAGAACGGTCCAGAAGGTTTGGTCGCAAGGGGGATAACCGTGACCGGTAGTCAAACCCCAGGAGTTGGAATTAACGTCAGGAACATCCCAAACCGTTCCGGGATCGCCATCGGGATCGGTGATCCATTCAAACGATAAAAGAGCGTCCGCGACAGTTTGAGGGATCCCCGCCCTGTCTATAACACCGCAGGAAATCCATTCCGCGCCGAAAGCCACGCCGATAGTATCGCCGCTACTTTCGCCGAGACCGCAGATCGTCCCCATAGTATGAGTACCATGAGAGCCCCAATCCTGCGGGAACTGAGTGTTCGATAACGGATCGAACCAAGCCCATCCCGGATTATTTTCGTAACGAGAGTCATAACCTCTCCAGCGAGAGTTAAGGGCCGAGTGGTTACCGTCAACACCGGTATCCAGATGGCTGACCAAACGTCCCGCTCCGGTGATCCCCATAGCCCAGACTTCGTCGGCGCGGATGGCGCGAAGGCCATTCTCGACGCCGGCTATTGTAGGAGAATCATCTCCTTTGCTTACCGGCTCTATGCTTTCGACGGGGTAATCGGGGTGAATCATCAAAACATCATTTCTGGCCACGAGAATATCCAGAGCGTCCTGGGTGGCGTTGACCAATATCACATTGCCTACCCAAAGATTACGATATTTCTCAACCATACCTTGACGAGTTAACTCCTCGAGTTGAGCGAGGATATCCGCCTGGTTTACGGTGGCATTCTCCTGCAAAGCTAAAACGACAGTTTCATGCCATTCACGCCTATCGGCGCGGCGGGCATTCAACTCCTGTTTTAAGGCTTCCAGGTCGACCTGTTCGGTCATTGTTATGATCGCACCTGTCATCTCACCCTGCTGATTATCCGCCTGGTACAGCTCGAAATCGGCGCTGTACTCACCGGCATTAACACCGGAAGCGAAGATCAGAATAGCAAGACCGGCAATCACGAACTTCAACGATCTTTTCATGCCTTTACTCCATTTTAGAGAATTAAAAAGAACATATAGGTTTTGATCTCTCGAATTAATAATACCTCCTTTATAAAATGCGCTCAATCGACAGCCAACGACATCGCAATTGTCAAAAATTCCGTCATCGCAAGCAAATCCGTATTTAGTATTGAAGTTAAGACTCATAATTCGTCTTTACTACCAATGTCAATATAAAGACTACTTTACTCTTGTCAAGATCATAATTTAATCCCCAAAAAAGTTTTTAGCAACCGGAATTAACTTCAACATCAAGTTGTATAATAAGATAGAGAACGATAACCAATCTGGTCTGAGATTAGAATACGATGTAGGATAAACAATTATATCAATATCCCTAAAAATATGGCTCTATAAGCGTAATAATGGGGCACTATTACCAGATTCATTCGTTTATTTGCAAATATTTGCAAAATTGAACATCTCAAAAGGTCGCCATCTCGGATATTTTTCTAAGGCTAAGATTAAGATAAGAATGGTATTCCGATTAATGGAAGAATTTATGTATGAATAACATCATGAACTTAAATATTGCTTCATACTATCCAGCGAATACTATCACCTGCCAATTAACTTATCGTATTCAGCTTTCGCAAACCGGTCGGTCATCCCGGCGATATAGTCGGCGATTACCAGATCGACAAAATCAGGGGTAATCCCTGTTAAAATATGCGGAGGTAGATGCCGGGGATTTTCTATATAATAGGCAAACAATATTCCCACTATTTTCCGAGCCTCGTCGGCCATGAATAAAAGTTTTTCGTTGCGATAAAGATTTTCTCCGAGGAATTGTTTTAGTTCTGAGTTTTCGTATTTTACCGGCCCGGAGAATTGAATTAACATTTTATGATTTACTCTGATATCATCGGCGGAGGAGGGAGAATCGGAAACGATCGCCTTTTGAGAATTTTCTACCAGATCGGTGATGAGATAATTGATCAAAAATCTAACTATAAAATGCCTGCGCGTACGGTCATCGAAATTTACCCGGTTTTGAGAATAACTATCCTCCCCCCTTTTCCAAACAGATAACTTCCCGAGCTTTTTTTCGTCGAGAATGCCCGACGATAATCCATCGTCAACATCATGGCAATTATACGCTATCTCGTCGGCGATATTCACAATCTGGGATTCCAAAGACGGGCCGCTGACAATATCAAGATCCGGCGCTATATCCGGTATATTGTAATTAGAATGGTGTTTCAGTATCCCCTCACGCAGCTCGAAGGTGAGATTTAAACCGGGAAAATCGGGGTAGCGACGTTCTACAATATCGACTACGCGAAGACATTGACGGTTATGCTCGAAACCGCCTTTATCACTCAGGATTTCATTTAGCGCCTCTTCCCCGGAATGACCGAATGGAGTATGACCGAGATCGTGAGCGAGAGCCAACGCTTCGGTCAGGTCTTCGTTTAACCGCAGAGCCCTGGCAATAGAGCGGGATATAATCGCTACCTCCATCGTATGAGTCAGCCTGGTTCTGTAATGATCACCCTCGTGGTTAACGAATACCTGCGTTTTATATTGAAGCCGCCTGAAGGCGGTCGAGTGTACTATACGGTCGCGGTCTCTCTGAAATTCCGTCCTGTAAGGATGTTTGGTTTCGGGATACCGCCGTCCCCTGGACCGCGACGATTTCAGCGCGTATGAGGCCAGAGTATCCATCTCTATTCTTTCAAGCTTTTCGCGAAGCATCCGCTACCCTCCGTAACCAAATCCGACAAGAATAATATCGTTAAGCCTGTTTAGAGAATAATATGCCAAATCAACAATAATCGATCCATGTTTAATCGCTATCCTGCCGTAAATAAGATCGGGACGATTCATCAGGCCTACGGAAAGATCCATAGCAGACGTCAATCGGAGGTTCTGACCGAAAAACCAGCGGGTTCGATTATTCTCGAATCTTCTCACGCTACTCCATAGAGTGATCCCGTTTTCGAAATTATACGAGCACGCTCCCCATGGTCTCAGGGTTCTTGCGCTTTTATATTCGTAATCTTCGGCTAACGTAATTCCGGACAGTCCGGCGGCGACCGAAAACCTGGATTTCCGATATGCGATTTTAGTATCCAGCTCCCATCGTTGGAAATTATTGATGTCGATAAAAATCTCACGATAATAATTGCCTTCAAGCGAAACCGCTAGCGAATCGATCGGACTTACCGCGATCCCGATACTATATAGATATCTATTATAATAGCCGTCCATACCGTATGAATTAAACCGTCCCGATAATCCCCATCGGCCGAATCCTTTCACGGCGTAAAAATCATTCCAGCGAAGTTGGCTTATCTGATAAGGTTTTGTGTATAATGCCCTTGTTTGGAATTTTTCCTCGCAAATCGATAACGGCCCCGTGCTCACGGCATTCGTAGACGACTGAATATCATATATCCATAAAACCGAGTCGTTGAATCCCGAACCATGAAGGTTCTGCGATATTAACATAATAATCAATAATCCAAATCGTTTCATGGGGCTATCACCACCGGGATAAATTCGTGATCGGACCTCTGGCCCGAGAGGGATAGGGCAATAATATAAACCCCCGGTATCATAGTCCCGCCTGATTCATCGAGACCGTCCCAGCTTGTCACGATAATCGGCGGCCGGGCGTCTTTTAATAATGATCTTCGTTTCAATCCGGAATCGTCAAAGACATCTATAGACAATTTCGCGCCGGCGGGAATAATAACCGATATATTAAAACGATCGGTTCCATCGGATCTAATCATCTTCGGTTGGATCTCCATAGCGAACGTCTCGGCCCCCGTCGCCGGAATTTCCGAGTTTGTCCGTCCCGGCGACGCTCCCCCCGGATCATAACAGTTGTGCCAGGCTGTAAAATCCAGGGATAAATCGTTCTTCTCTACGGATCGACCGTCATCCGACGCTTCGCTCCAATTGAATTGATCCAAATAGAGTCCGCCGTCAACAGCCAGGGTAACGCTACCCGAGTTGTTATTCAGTCGTAGATTTCCCTCTATCACTTCGTAATTTTCGATTTCGCTATCCCCCCAGATACCCGATGAGTCTCCCCAGTATCCCTCGAAAGAATCTGACCCGTTCTCCGGTAATTTCTGCCTTGCTATTACCGTATACGAGTCGCCGCCAATTATAGTACCGAGCGAAAAACGGGTCGTATCATCATCGGCAATCAAAATATATTCGCTTAAATCCAATTCTAAATCGGATCGATTATATATCTCGATCCACTCGAGCCGCACTCTACCATCGGGCTCGTTGGACAACACCTCCGAAAGTGTTACCTGCCCGTATAGATTCGATGATATACAGAGTAACATGACCGCAATTCTCACCATGTTTTTTCCATCGTCAAGTAAAAAGGGCCCAGGTCTTTATTCCGATCCTTATCCCACCTATAAGTAACGTTTATTGAGAATCCTTCGGATAATACCGACCGTTGCTCGATAAAATAATCGAATTTACCCGAAATACTCCAACTAAATCGTCCTTTCAATAATACATGATTTCCAACAGGAATAAAAGCAAAAATGTAATATTGCGATTTTTCCCTGTTAACCTTTTCATTTGCGATCCATAGAGATCCCCGCGCTCCGGTCACAACCCTTCCCTGTAGAACCGTGCCCGATTCGATCAATACCCTATCATTCCGATAACTGTCTCTCTGAGATATTCCTGCGTTTACGATTAAGTCGGGGGTAAGATCCCATAGACCGTAAATCGAATTTATCATGGCTATGTTACTTCCGAGCGATTTTTTCCAGATTTCCGACGAACCTCTTATCTCCCCGAATAAAGCCGTGGTCTCAAAGCTTGTAAACAGGCCGGTCTCGCCTTTCTGAGGTTGCCTGAAAGACAGTTCGAAACGCTTATCGGAAAAAGACTCGTAATCGGTATGGGAGTAACCGGACGATTGCAAATTCACATAGGCATGATCGTAATGCCAGGCCTTAATAAGGACGTCGGAATTACCCCGTGCGCGCAGACAATATCCGAATCCGGACTCGCCGTAGGCTATCTCGAGCGCGAATTTATCGTCGCTCGTCTCTCCGAAAATAGAACCGCTCCCCAGATTCCTTTTACCGGCATCGGATGAAATTAGTGCGGCGGCGGATGTAAAGCCTATCCTTCCGCCTCGGACGACGCTCTCCCAGTAACCACCGATAACTCTCTTGCGGATATCATGGTATTTTTTCGCGGAATATATAACCGATACGCCCCTGTATGCCATCTTTGCGCCATTGTAAAAACTGTTGTCGGAATAAAGGATATCCTCGCCTCGCTCATAATCGGGTTCGTAGGATACCGGACGGTAATCGAATCGCCCGATACCGGCTCCGCAGCCGATTTTCACTGAATAGTTGCCCAGGGTAAAATCGAAATCGTCGTTTATATAATTGACGGATCTATAGCTCGAACGCCATGTACCATCGCCATCCTCGAATTTAAAGCGGATCGAATATCTATCCCATTTTTTGCTTATAGACACGTAACCGCGATTATCGTTATCGTAAACTCTCCGACCGAGTTTCACCCGATCGGGAAAAAATTGCGGTTTTGTTTCGATCCGTTCCGATCGGTTTTCCCTTTTCATTAAGAGCAGGCTGTTGGTAATCTCGCCCGGCGATGTCCCCATAGAGGAGATAATAAAATCCACGGTATCCACGATGTTGCTTTCGATTATTTCCCTGTAAATCTGGTAGGTGTTAAAATCGTAGTAACCTTCGTGATAGAACAATTCCCAATCCGATTCGGTTTGAATCCGATCGTGCCACTGCCCGTAAGCGGGGCAGAACTGGGTTACTATTAAGATTATGGAGATACCGAAAAGGTTTCTCATTTTAGGCCGTATTTATCAAGTTTCCTGTATAATGTTCTTTCACCTATTCCAAGTAAGCTTGCCGCCTTTTTCCTGTTTCCGCCGGTTTCGCCCAAGGCTTTTAGAATTAGCTCACGTTCAGCATCGTCCATCCTGACAGAATCGAACCTCGTCCCGCCGGTGCCGGCGATGTCGCTATCGGCGAAACTCATCCTTTCCATTTCGGTTTCGATCATATGACGTAAGGAGCTGACCTCGCTGGTTAAAGAGAGGATTGCCTGAAGCATTATCTGATGTTCCGCCGATTCAGGACTTCTCCCGGTGACAACAGGAAGCAGTTCCGATTTCGGCTTTTTAGATCGTACGTAGTCCTCGAAATCGGCGGAACGTATCCTGCCGGTTGAGCTTGTGACCGAGAAAGAGTCAATCACGTTTTTCAACTCACGGACATTACCAGGCCAATTGTATCGGTGAAACTGCCGCAAGGCCCCAGGTTCTATCGATAAATTATCGGCTTTGAGTTCTTTTTTACGCCGGTCCAGAAAGTAATACGTCAAAGGCGCTATATCGGCGATACGCTCGCTTATCGGGGGGATATCTATGGCTACCACATTGATACGGAAATAAAGATCTTCGCGAAATCGCCCGGCGTCGATCTCATCCTGCAAATTCCTGTTGGTCGCGGCCAGAAGACGAAAATCGGCCTCGATATTTTGATTGCCCCCGACCCTGGTGAAAACCTTCTGCTCCAAAACCCGAAGTAACTTGGCCTGAATCTCTACAGGAATCTCCCCTATCTCATCTAAAAATAAAACACCACCGGAGGCCTGCTCGAACGCACCAATCCTTCGTGACGACGCACCGGTAAAAGACCCTCTCTCATGTCCGAACAGTTCCGATTCGATAATGCCCGGCGCCATTGCCGCCACGTTTACGGCGATAAGCGGCTTATCCGGTCGATCGGAATTCGCGTGAATAGCCCGGGCGATTACCTCTTTACCGGCGCCAGATGGTCCCATTATCATTACGCTTATATCCGATGGCGCTATCTTTTTGATTATGTCCGCCACCCTCGATAACGCAGACGATCTCCCTATTATTCCGCAGGATCGCAGGATCTCTCTATCCTTTTGAACCTTTTGAATACTCTCGACAATATCCGAAATTTCCACCGGCCAGTATAGCTCACGATCTGAATATATTTCCTCTGTTACGCCTACCCCGGGCAGTAGTGTTATCACTATAATCGATGGTTTTTCGAAAAAAACACGCTCCATTAGTTTCATGGGGCGGGTGCCCATACGCAGATCGAAAATTACCGCCTCCGGCATAGACTCCTTCAGTAAAGAAGCCAGGCGGATCTCGTCGGTAAACAGCTCTCCTTTTTTGTCCGGAAGAGCGTCTATTATTTGTTCGGATAACGAAAGATCATGAGAAAAAACATAGATCACTTCTTTCTCCTAGCCGATTTTTTCCTCACCTTGGGCGGCCTGACGAGAGCAAAATCGCATCGTCTCTCGCTCATATCGACCCTTACCACAACTACCCGAACCTTATCACCGAGCCGGAACACTTTTTTGCTTTTTCTTCCTCTCGCGCGATGTAATCCTTCTTCAAGTTCGAAATAATCGTCTTCCATGGCGCCGAATGGAATCATCCCCTCGACCATGCTTCCCACTAACTCAACGAAGATACCTGCTTTTATCACTCCCGAGATGATGCCGTCATAAACACCCCCCACTCGTTCGCTAAGATACTCCAGCTTCTTGATCTTCACCGACTCCCGCTCGGCCTCGGCGGCGGCGATCTCGGTCGTTGTGCAATGATCGCCTACACTTTTTAAATTTATTTCCATTTCGGCGGCGACTACCGTATTGAGTTTATTATTCAAGATAAGCTTCAGCACCCTGTGCGTCAACAGGTCGGGATAACGTCGTATGGGCGACGTAAAATGCGTATAAGTCTCGAAAGCGAGACCGAAATGCCCGATATTCTCCGGCTGATAAGCAGCCTTGGCCAGAGTGCGCAATACTATCTCCTCGATAAACTGCTCTTCGGGTTTCCCCCTGACACTCGCGAGAACACGTTGGATTTTTATCGGGGTAACCTCCCCTTTGAAACTGAATTTCAGCCCCACTTCTTTTAGAAGCCCGGCGAGAATCTCCACCTTCTCCTTTTTCGGTTTACCGTGCACACGGTATAAAATAGGGGCGCGCAAACCCTGAAGATAAATCGCGGCGTATTTATTGGCCAGAAGCATAAACTCCTCTACTATTTCATGCGACGGCTTTCTGCGTTTGCTTACGATATCCAAAACCCGTCCCTCCGGATCGAGGAATACATGAGGTTCGGGCAGATCGAAATCGAGGCTTCCTTTTTTGAGCCTCTTTTCGCGAACGACCCGCGATATTTCAAACATCGCCTTAAGCGCTTTACTCTTAGCCTTATCGATTTTCGCATTTCCGGTACCATCGAGGAAAGCCTGGACATCATCGTAATTCAGCGACGCTTTACTTCGGATAACTGTTTCCTTGAATTTCGGGTTCGATATTTTGCCATCGGTATCGATCTCGGCGATAAACGATAACGTCAGCCGGTCTTTATTTTCGTGAAGACTGCATATATCGGCCGAGAGCTTTTCAGGCAACATCGGTATGACCCGATCTACGAGGTAGACCGAATTCCCCCGAAGCATCGCTTCTTTATCGATAAAATTCTCGGGCCGCACATAATGGGAAACATCGGCGATATGTACTCCCAGAATATATCGACCGTCGGGTAACG
>JAZGHS010000249.1:0-7540 GCA_036481315.1 Candidatus Zixiibacteriota bacterium
GACTACATTTAAACGCCAGATAAGAATATTATCTACCGCTTACCCGAGTCGTATCGGCACGGGTATAAAGCAGATTATAAACGCTATTATACTAATTAAGCCGATTATCTTCCGTCCCTTTCCGATAGGTATTTCGTCGAGAATAGTAGGGGGGTGAGTCGGTTTGACCATAAATCCGATAAACATCCACAATAGCCAGCCCGGCCATTGGAAAGATAGTATCATAAGGCCGAATATGACAGCCCTGGATACGAGCTTCTGCCATCGACCGATTAAGGCATATACTATTCGTCCGCCGTCCAGTTGCCCCAGCGGGAGGAGATTGAACATGGTCACCAGAATCCCCACCCATCCGGCGAAAGCGGTAGATGATAATAAAAGCCCGTGACCCTCCGGTATCGGTCCTTTGATAATAAAGGTAATGAATTTAAATAACAGCGATTCCCCGAAATAAATAAGACTGGCGTCGGATGGGATCGGTTCGACCGCGGATTGATTTATCCCTAGAAATAGCACCGCTACCGCCACCGCGAGACCAGCAAGCGGACCGGCCGCCCCGACGTCCATTAACTGCCGTCGATTCAAAAACGGCGATCTGGATATAATCAATGCCCCCAGGGTACCGATAGGAGAGATGATCGGCGGCGCGGGCACAAAAAAGGGAAGAGACATGTTAACCCCGTGTTTCCGTCCTGCGATATAATGCCCGAATTCATGGAAAAGCAGGATGGTTAGAAGCGATATGGAAAAAGGAGCGCCGGCAATTATCATCTCGACAGGATATCTGAAAATCAGCCAAGGGCTTTCTCCCCACGGCCCGCCGGATCGGAACGCCCCCGCGACAATCGTACTTGCCAGCGTCATTAGAAAAAGGCCAATATTCAACCAGGGGAGATCTTTGGTTTCCGTCGTTTTCGCCTGGCGGATTCTGATAATAACAGAGCTGTCGAAAATGGAAACGTCGATATTATTCCCGAATTCGTTCAGTCGATCCTTAATCTCCTGTTCCGAGAGGATTGAGTTAATTCCCGGCCGCCCCTTGACTACGATCTCTTTTTTTGACGTGAAAACCGCGGATACGTCAATATGACCGGCAAGCGAGTCCGCGATTCTCGAGGCGATATTATCCGCAGTGTCACTCATCTGATCCAGTTTCCTTCCTCCGAAAAAAAACAAATTCCCCGCGTTTCGGACGATCCATTGAATAATATAACCGTCCAAAAGACAAGTCGATAAATAAAAATAGTTTGACATGGCAAAACCCCGACTTATTTTCAACGGGGATACTTGATTGCGGATGCTCGATATCTATGGCGCAAATACCATTTGTGTCAGAATGGAGGGATCGAGACCGGATTAGCATAAAAACCGCCCTGTTTATCAATTAAAAGGCCGGTTATGCCGACGATTAGAAAAGAATGAGCAAACGAAAAGAAAATAGTCCGCTCGATAAAGCCACGCAGAAGCTGGAGATAGAGGAATTATCTCTGTCGGTGAGCGGCGATCTTTCGGATATTAATAAAAATCTTCGCCGTAAGATTTTCGATCTCTACACAATTTTCGAAATCTCCCGTCATCTAAACTCAATGCTCGATGTCGATTCTCTGCTTGACGCTATTCTCTTTACATGTATTGGGCAGATGGGAATCTCAGGCGCGGCCATAGTAGTTCAAGATCATTCCAGCGGAGAATTCTTTAAAATGCATGTTAAAGGTCTGAGCCTCTCCGATTCCATAACATGGAAGTTCAGTAAGGACGGCCCCCTGGCGCGTGTGCTTCAGCGCGAAGCCAGGCCTTTTCTGGCCGGAGAGATCGTCAATAAAATAAAAGGCGATTTCGACGATGCCCCCCGCCTGCGGGCGTTGGAAGCGGAATTGATCGTCCCTCTGATGTCTAAAGGCAATCTTCTGGGGATACTGTTTTTACCTCGCAAAATCAATCGGACTCCCTTTCACGAAAACGACCTCGAGTTCGTCTCGATTCTGGTAAACCAGTTAAGCGTGGCAGTGGATAACGCTAACCTCTACGAAAGCGAAAGAAAAGCCCTGCTGGAGCTTCAATCCGCCCAGCAACGTTTGCTTGAGTCGGAACGCCTTGCGGCGTTAGGGAAACTCTCGGCCTCTATTGCCCATGAGGTCAACAACCCTCTCGGAATCATTAAAAATTATCTGACCATCATTTCCAGATCAATTCCGGAAGATAAGGAAACTAACTCCAATCTGGAAATAGTCCGGGAAGAGGTCGATAGAATCGCCTTTATTGTAAAACAGCTTCTGGATTTTTACAGACCTACCCTCAAGCAAAAGATAGTATTTGATCTATGCGATATCCTGTCTACAACCCTCGATCTGATGAAAAACGAGTTTAAGAAATCCGGTATTGAGATCGTATGGCCATCCGGAGAACTTTCCTGCAGGATCGCCGGTTCTCGCGAGAAAATCAAACAAGTCTTTTTAAACCTGCTTCTAAACTCCCGTGACGCTATGCCCGGTGGGGGAAAGATCGAAATCTCAATGAATAAAAACGAGGAATATGTGGAAATTATTTTAGCCGATAACGGTACCGGTATCGATAATGACATTCTGCCGAATGTATTCGAACCCTTTTACACGACAAAAAAAGATTCGGGTATGGGCCTGGGATTGGCGGTCTGTTACGGGATCATCAGGTCCCATCACGGCACCATTACCGTTTCGAATAACGACCGGGGCGGAGCTACTTTCCTAATTAAATTACCTGTGGAGGCTCCCGATGTCCGAGGGTAAAATACTGATTCTCGATGACGAGCCCCGCATGGTTGACAGCTTGAAAACCCTCTTGGCTATGGAGGGGTATCAGGTTACCGGCGAGAATAGCGCCGAGGCCGCGCTAAGGAACCTCGATAGAACCGATTATGATCTTATGATTACCGATATAAAGATGCCGAAACTCGATGGTATCGAAGTAATGCGTCGGGCGCGAGAAAGGGACCCCAATCTATGCGTCGTATTGATTACAGGTTACGCCTCGATCGATACCGCTAAAGACGCCGTCGAGGAAGGGGCTTTCGGATATCTTACAAAACCTCTGGAGATTGACGAGTTGAAACTCGTGGTGGCCAGAGGACTGGAAAAACGCAGATCGGAACTCGAGAAATTTCAGCTTCTCGCAGCCCTTAAAGTAGCCAATGAGACTCTTCAGGTTAAATTGGCCCAGCTCGACGCATTGGCGAGCGCGGGGAACCTCCTGGCCACAACCATCGATCTGAAGGAAGCCTTGACTTCCATATTATCCCTTGGGATAGACGTTATAGGGGCCAAGCTGGGATCGGTGATGATTCTTGATGAGGCCAGGGAAGAATTGTATATCGGCGCCTCGTGCGGCCTTGAGGAATTCGTCGTCCAGAATACCCGAATGAAACTGGGATCATCGATCTCAGGGCACGTGGCCAAAACCAGACGTCCGCTGATCGTCGAGGATATAGAAAAGGACGCAAATTTCTCCCGTATAAACAGGGAAAAATACGAATCGAAATCGTTGATCTCAGCCCCCTTGATCTATAAAGATACGCTTTTTGGTGTTATAAATTTGAATAATAAGCAAAACGGCCGGCCCTTCACCGCCGACGATTTGCGGCTTTTAAGCGCCCTGGCCATGCCCGCCGCGGTGGCTATAGACAGGGCGAATTTAATCGCCGATAAAACCGAAACTATTAATTCCCTTACCGTTTTACATTCCCTTGCCGAAAGGGTATCCATGATGGATGATCCCGCGCAGATAGGCCAGACAACTTTCAATGGCCTTAAAAAACTCTTCGATCTCGATTCGATATTCTGGTTCGATTATCTCGAGCATAGCAATGAATTGATACTGGAATTTTATCATGGAAGTCTATCCGATCTCCCTATTCCTCGCGAACTGAAGAATATAAGATTCCAGAACGATATGGTTACGATTGGCAATTCGATTGATACGATCCTCCTTCAGAAAAAGTTGAATTCCGAAGTCGGCGGGCTCGTGGAATTATCCGGGAAAAGTATGGGAGTTGTTTCCCTGCCGATATTCCTTCGACGGGCCCTGACAGGGATAGCGGTTTTGGTTTTCCCAGAGGATTACCTGTTTACCGAATCGCTGAAAGAACTAGCGGTCCTGGCTCTTACCCAGACCGCGGCCATTTATCAACGTCAGAAGGCGGTTTTGAACTCGACTCAGCTGATGACTATGGGCCGCCTGCTCGGAGAGATAGGTCACGATCTGAAAAAACCGTTGACCAATCTTAAAGGTGCGATTCAAATCTATCAGCAAAAGATCAAAAACAAGCTCGCTGGAGAGTTTTTCCCGGAGGCGGAAAAAGAGGTCAATCGGCTTTCGGAACTGGTTAAGGAGATAGCCGAATTCTCTAAACCGAATAAATATCAGAAACGGAAAATCCAGATCAACGATCTATTGGAGAAAAGCCTCGATCTGATAAGTTTCAATATCAAAGACAAAGAGATAAAAATTGTAAAGAACTATTTACAAGAAAGCCCATCCGTGATGGCCAATGAGCACGAAATGCTGCAACTTTTCATTAATATTATGCAAAATTCTGTTGATAGTATGAACATTGGCGGAACATTAACTTTAGATGTGCAAAAACTTGCCGAAGATGATGTAAGATGGCTTCGAATCCGAATCGAGGATACCGGCGCTGGTGTACCCGAGGATGAATTAGCCAGGATATTCGCAAGATATTACACGACAAAACAGGGGGGAACCGGCCTCGGATTGGCGATAGCGGAGAGAATAATACTGGTTCATAACGGAAGAATTTCAGTAACCAGCAAAGTTGGAGTCGGAACTACATTTATGATTGATTTGAGAATTTAGATTATGAGCAGCCAAATAGTAAGTGTTCTGGTAATCGATGATGATCCCAAGGTGCCCTGGATCCTTTCCGAAGGTTTGGGTAATGGATACGTTGTCGATTCCGCCCGGGACGGTAAAGAGGGAATAAATAGAATATCTAAAAGTCCTATCGATAAAAGGCCCGAAATTGTTCTGCTCGATATCCAGATGCCTGGAATGAACGGTATCGAGGTTCTAGAGAAGATTAAGGGTATTGACGGCTCAATAGACGTCATTATGCTCTCCGGGCACGGCGATACGAAGAATATCGTCGAATCGGTTAAAAGAGGCGCCGCTGAGTTTATCAATAAGCCTTTTGACGTTAAGGAAGTTGAAATACATATACGCTCCGTTCTGGAGAAGCGAAAATTAAAACAAGAACTTGTCGTACTTAAAGAAAAACTGAAAAAAAGCGCTCAGGACGCTCTGGTGGGTGATTCCAAATCCATGACCGATGTGAAAAATGTCGTTTTGGAAGTGGCCGATTCCGAGCTTACAGTCCTGATTAGAGGCGAGTCCGGAACGGGTAAAGAGATTGTGGCCAGGATGATTCACGATAAATCGAGCCGTCGGAAAGCCCCGTTTGTGAAAGTAAACTGCGCCGCGATTCCCCGTGATCTTCTCGAGGCGGAGCTTTTCGGATATGAAAAAGGAGCTTTCACCGGCGCCCATAAAACCAAGCCGGGGAGATTCGAAATCGCCGATAAAGGAACCATGTTTTTAGATGAGATCGGCGATATGCCCATGGAACTCCAATCAAAACTGCTTCAGGTTTTAGAACAACAAGAATTCGTTAGGGTCGGCGGTATTAACAATATTCATGTGGATGTCAGGATTGTATGCGCCACTAACAGAGATCTCGAATTGGCCATTTCCGAGGGTAACATGCGCGACGATCTCTTTTACAGGTTAAACGAGATAACTGTGAATCTACCGCCTTTAAGAGAGCGGAGGGACGACGTACCGCTTTTGCTCAATCATTTTTTGGAAAAATACGCGGTTTTGTATTCCAGGCCCCGTAAAGAGCTCAAATCGGAAACGATCAGACAACTACAGAATTTCGATTGGCCCGGTAATGTCCGCCAACTCGAAAATCTGATAAAACAAATAGTAGTGAGATCCGATGAAAATGTTATTTACGATACTCTAAAGGGGCCGATTCCCGGTGGAAGCCGAAGAGGGCCGGTTGTCGAAATTATCAACGATGATTATTCGATGAAATCAAAGGTGCAACAGGCGGTGAGCGAGGTAGAGAAACTCCTTATTACCAAGGTTTTGCATAAAACCAACTGGAATAGACGGAAAGCGGCTAAGCTTCTCGCTATAAGCTATAGATCGCTTTTATATAAAATAAAGGAGTATAAGATTATAGATTGAATGCACCTAATGTGAAATCTTTTGCAAAATGCGAAACCGGTGTTAATTATCAAAACCGGTTTTTTTTATTGACTCGAACAGGCTGTGGCTCTTTAACCGCATGACAAATTACGGCTTATGCAAGCATGATACCATTCGACCCGGTTGTTCGTTGCATCTTTTTAACGGCATCTTATTTGCTCATTCTTTTACCAGTATTTAAACATGATGTGAATTTCTTTCCAGGGAGTTGCCCCGAGAAGTGTACTGACGCGAATTTCATCGCCATTGAATTACAGAAAGTCGGAAAATATGTACGACAATTCCTCGTTGTTTAAGGCCCGGGCTTTGGAAGAGATCAAGCGTGCCCGACGATATCCTACTTTTGTTTCCATGATTCAGCTCGATATCTCACATATAGACTCAAGCGAGGAAATCGAGAATTTTGAAGATCTCAGCCAGTTTCAGGAAAACCTGATTAACCTCGTGGGCCGTTCGATAAGGGAAACGGATCTAATTTCCTACTTAGATTACGGGAAAATAGCGATATTATTGGTAGAAACCCCCAAAGAAGGCGCTTACTCTGCTCTGGATAGACTCAAAAAAACTGTCAAATATTTCTTATGCAATAACACAAAATCACCGGTTAATTGGCGGGTCCCGAGCAAGGAACATTTTTTCCCTGGAGCCAGAGGAAACAATAACGACCTCTTATCCGCGATCGATGAATTAAATAATTAAAATCTATATGTAAATACTTTACCTACTTTCCTAAATAATAGATTTACATCCATAATATATTAAGCTTCGATATCGTTAATAACGGCCCCTCCGGTTTTTCATGTCGGAGGGATTTTAGTAAACAATAATAAATCCCTCGTATTGACATGATAATTATTTTCAGCTAAGATATAAATATGGGTTTGGATTTCAGGAAAAGATTGGATAAGGGAGCCTTAGTTTGCGATGGCGCTATGGGTACCTACCTTAATCAAAAGGGGATTTCCTACGCGCGCAGTCTCGACGAGCTATGTCTATCCGAACCTAAATTGATCGGCGAAATACATAGAGAATATATTCAGGCCGGAGCCGAGATAATAGAAACGAATACGTTCGGCGGCAACAGATTCAGATTGGCTGGTCACGGATTAGCCGATAAGGTCAGGGATATCAATCTGGCCGGCGCGAAAATAGCCCGCGAGGCAAGAGAAATAAGCGGTCCCGATGTATTTGTAGGCGGTTCTATAGGCCCCTTGGGTAAACCTATAGAGCCGTTGGGGAAGATATCGATCGAAAACGCCAGGAATGCTTTTATCGA
>JAZGHS010000250.1:0-4046 GCA_036481315.1 Candidatus Zixiibacteriota bacterium
AACCGTTTTCAATCTATTAGGCCCGCTGTTGAACCCGGCGGAAGCGACACATCAAATTATAGGCGCGCCGTCTCTGGATATAGCACGAAAATTGGCGATGACTGCATATCGCTTAAACAAAGGGAAGGTTCAATTGTTGCATAACTCCGAGGGACTGGACGAACTTGTTCCGTTCGGAGAGAACTGGATTATATCGGCCGACGAGAATGGTGTGAAAGAATACAAGCTGGATACCGCATTTAGCGGCCGTGCAGATAAATCGAGCTTAAAAGGCGGTTCGGCGAATGATAACGCTCCCATCATAAATAGAATATTTGAAGGTGAAAAATCATCCCGCCGCGATGCGGTAGTCCTTAACGCGGCAGCCGGACTTGTATTAACAAATACAGTATCGGATTACAAAGAGGGTATAATGATGGCGGAGGAAAGCATAGATTCCGGAATGGCGGCCCTGAAGCTGGATAAACTGATAAAACTCTCAAATAAGTTAGTATGATGTTGAAAAAGATAGTCTCAACAAAGAAAAAACGGCTCAACGCCCTTGACCGGGAAAGCTGGGAAATTAAACTTCGGTCGATGCTTTGCGGAAATCCTCCGGTTATATCCTTTAGTAATGCGATTGCGGGGCAAGATAAACCTACCCTGATCGCTGAGTTCAAAAAAAGATCGCCGTCAGCCGGAGCGATTAATGAATCAATTGACCCGATCGAACAGGCTATACTTTATGAGAGAGGCGGAGCCTCGGCGATTTCGGTTCTAACCGAGGAAGATTATTTCGGTGGATGCCTTGATGATATCAGGCGTATAAAATCGGCAGTCAAGCTGCCGATTCTGAGAAAAGATTTCATATTCGATCCCCTTCAGATATTGGAAGCCCGGGCGTTTGGGGCGGACGCAGTATTGTTGATTGTCGGAATCCTGGATTTCAAACCATTGAAGACGCTTCTAAAAGAAGCTGATCACCATAAAATGGATTGTCTTTGTGAGGTTCGTTCGGAAGCCGAAATAGATATTGCCCTATCCTGTGGCGCGCGAATCATCGGAATAAACAATCGAGATTTAGGCACTTTCAAAATCGATCTCGATGTAACGAAACGTCTACGCCGGAAGATTCCGGAAAATATTACTGTAGTATCTGAAAGCGGTATTCATACGCTGGAAGATGTCGCGTTTGTCCGGCGGTGCGGGGTAGACGCTATACTAGTGGGTTCCGAGCTGATGAAGGCGCCAAATGTCTCACAGAAGATTGCGGAGTTAATGAATTGCCAACTAAAGTAAAAATCTGCGGTATCACAAATCTCGAGGATGCCCTGCTTTCTTATCAGCTTGGGGCGGATATGCTGGGTTTGATATTTGCCGAAAGTCCCAGGAGAGTATCCATCACTGCGGCTGCAGATATCGCTTCGCGGCTCTCGGGGAAAATCGTTCTGATAGGCGTATTCTCGGATCCGGAGGATCCTTTCATAAGTGAAGTTTGTGAAGAAGTGAAGCTTGATATGTTACAGCTATATTTCCCTGAAAACGCCAACGGATTTTCAAGTTATCTCCTCCCTGTATTGCGATCATACTGGATTAATGAAAACACGGATGTTTCAAAGATTAAGATGGCGGGATCTCTGCTAGATTTTAAAAAGGCTCCTCGATTACTCGGGTTATGCGCATCGGAAAATATCGATATGAGTGAAACGATCCTTGCCGGAGGACTTAATTGTGAAAACGTGGGCCGCATAGTAAAGACTTTTAAACCAAACGGGGTGGATGTGGCAAGAGGCGTTGAGAGCGAACCGGGGAGAAAAGATAAGAATAAGCTCGAGCAATTTATTCAGAAGGTGAAATCATGAAAGTCCCCGATAGATTAGGATTCTTCGGTCGCTACGGCGGTCGTTATGTCCCCGAGATTCTGATGTCGGCGCTTGACGAATTAGAGGAGGCTTTCGATAAGTATAAAAAAGACAAGGATTTTATTTCCGAGTTAAACCAACTTCTGAAGGACTTTTCCGGCAGGCCGACTCCGCTTTATGAAGCGGCCAATATCTCGCGGCGCTGGGGAGCTAAAATCTATCTTAAACGCGAAGATCTGAATCATACCGGCGCGCACAAAATAAACAATACGCTGGGGCAGGCTCTGCTTGCCGGAAGATTGGGGAAAAAGAGAATAATCGCGGAAACGGGCGCGGGTCAGCATGGGGTCGCTACAGCGGCGGCGTGCTCTCTTCTTGGTCTAAAGTGTATAGTTTATATGGGGGCGGTTGATGCGGTCCGCCAGAAGCCCAACCTTCTGAGAATGCGGATGATGGGGGCTAAAGTGGTCGAGGTAAAAACAGGATCGGGAACGCTCAAAGACGCCTGTAATGAGGCCATTCGCGATTGGGTGACAAACGTTGACGATACACATTATATCATCGGCTCAACCGTGGGGCCCCATCCTTATCCTATACTGGTAAAGCATTTTCAAAAGATTATCGGGGAGGAAACTCGACGACAGATCATAGCTAAAGAAAAAAGATTTCCCGACTATGTATTCGCGTGTGTTGGAGGCGGCTCGAACGCATTGGGAATATTTCATGGATTTCTGAATATGAATGATGTCGGTCTCGTAGGAGTCGAATCCGCGGGGCACGGATTAAATAGCGGACTGCACGCGGCCACGTTGGCCCGGGGTAAACCGGGTATACTTCATGGTTCGCTATCGTATCTGTTGCAGGATAGCGATGGTCAAATTGTTCCTACGGAAACACGGGCAGCAGGTCTCGATTATCCGGGAGTCGGGCCGGAGCATAGTTATCTAAAAGATATAGGAAGAGTACATTATCTGTCGGTTACGGATAAACTGGCGGTTGTTGCCTGCTTAGAGCTTTCTCGACACGAGGGAATTATCCCGGCGCTGGAATCATCGTACGCTCTTGCGGCAGTTAAGCGATTCGCAAAAGGCTCTGGGAAAGGAAAACTGATCGTGGTGAATCTCTCCGGAAGGGGAGATAAAGACCTCGATAGCATAAGGGACTATGAAAACGGTAATAAGTAGAGAACTCGGAAAACGAGGCGGGCGAAAGGTGTTGGTGCCTTATCTGACCTGTGGCTTCCCCAGTATGTGCAGCTTCGAAAAGTTGGCTCTGGAGGTATGCGATGCTGGAATTGATATGATTGAGATCGGTTTTCCGTTTTCAGATCCGCTGGCGGACGGTCCGACGATACAATATTCGTCGAAGACTGCGCTGGAAAATGGATTTAAACTCGGGAAAGGTTTCGCTTCCATAGAAATGATTGCCCGAAGCACTAATATACCGATCATCGTTATGACTTACCTAAATACCGTTCGCGCGATGGGTGAAACAAAGTTCCTTCGGCAATGCCGGAAGGCTGGTGTTTCCGGATTGGTGATACCTGATCTCCCCGCTTATCTATCCGATAATATCGGGAGGGCATGCAAAGAGTTTTGTATAGATCTGGCGTTACTGGTCGCGCCAACTACGCCGGTCGAACGGATCAAAAGAATTGCCGAACAATCCATGGGTTTTCTTTATCTGGTTTCAGTGAAGGGCACTACGGGCAAGCGAGATCGCTTTCCGTCAGGCACGCTATCGTTTATTAAAAGAGTAAAACGGCTTTCGCCGATCCCCGTGCTTGTCGGTTTCGGTATTTCCAGTCCTGCCATGGCTGCCGAGGCGGCCCGCCTTTCCGATGGCGTTATAATCGGCAGCGCGCTTATCGAGATTATTCGAAGAAACGGAAATAAGGGCAAAGCGTCAAAGAGATTGAAATTATTTCTTCAATCTATAAAAAAGGAGATGAATTCTTGAGAACTAGAGGAGTAAGAGGGGCAATAGTCGTAAGGGAGAATACGCGTGAGGCGATTTTCGATGCCACAGCGGAGCTTCTGGAGGCAATACTAAAGAAAAATTCGATCCCCACCGAGGAAATTGTCTCGATGTTTTTGACGGCGACTACCGATATTGATGCCGAGTTTCCGGCCTATGCGGCGCGTCGCATGGGTTTGACCTCGGTTCCTCTACTATGTGCCCAGGAAATGGATGTCTCCGGCGCGA
>JAZGHS010000251.1:0-22117 GCA_036481315.1 Candidatus Zixiibacteriota bacterium
GGGGGGGAGCGCGAAGAACCGGTGTTGATGTGATGTTGCCATTACTGGCGCTGATTGACCGTGTCCAGCGTAGCGATACTGTTGGAAATTCTACGGCATTGGCCAGTTCTTCGTGAGAGCCTCGATCGAGATATCCTTGACTTGTTCTTGCGATATACCATATAGTTCCGCGACTTCTGATTTGTATTTTTCCATCAAGGTATTACTTGCTTCTGCCTGCTTCTCATACTGTTCGCTTGCCTTTGCTTGTGAGTAGCCAGGTTTACCGGGATCAGGAAGTGGGTATATGCGGCTCGCGTCAGCGACGGCGCGGTCTTCAGCCGTAACGATTGCCCTGAATATCTCTTTACGTTTGGATTCCGGGAGACCGTGCTTGACTTCCGGCTTCGCGTCGAGCTGCGATATCTGTTCTGTCTTTACTTCAGTGTCAACCCTAGAATTCTCTCCTATCTTACTTAACATGGCAATCCATTGCCCCATACCTGATTTGAAGTGGTCTTGAGACGTGTAAAGATAAATGAACACATGGGTTGGCTTACCTCCATGGTACTTGAGACCACGCGTAGCGTTGGCTTCACCGTACAATTTCTGGAGAAGTTGCCTGAGACCGAATTCTGTTACCCTACCCGAAACCACCGCATGAAGTTCGACTTGGGTCTTGATAGGGGCATCGTATATATCGCGGTCGACCACATGGTACGTGGGCATGGGAACATCGGGTTTTTCAGCTATCTTCTGCTCTGTTTTCTTGTCCGAGTAACCGCACCCTGCTACGAATAGTGCCAGTATTACTGTTATGTATCTGAACTGTATTTTCATTGGATACTCCTCATTTGTTTTTTACATCGAGCATTTGTATTTTTAATCTTCTTTTCTTTATTCGTTTAGGATACTTACTTTCCTCGTTTTTTTAGCAAAGTAAGAGCGTGGTGTCATGAGCGGGGCGGCTAAGAGATAGGAAGAATCCTCACTGATGCTTTGGTGTTTCCTCTCAAGCCTTGCATGTCTACGGCAACATGCCAACGACCTGTTTGTGGTATTGGAAGTTGAAGAGGTGAACGTTTTACCAATCCACCGTGAAATTTATAAGGGCGTCCATTCCTGTAATTTGAGAAATTAGTGCTATCCATCAAGCGTACATTTGCGCCGTTTGTAAGCGTTATCTCTATTATATCACCTTTATTTCTATGGCCTAAATCATTGTGGATGAACTGCAATTTTTTCTTCTCCTTTTAGCGAAAAACAGTTTACTTAATGGCGGAGGCTAGTCGTTCGCTGGTGCGCTGAGTTTCTATGGTTTGCACACTACCGATTTGTTATGTGTTTTCACACGCATCCTTGAGTCCGCTCCCCAGCTTCTTAAAACATATTAGAATGTCATCGATATCTTTGTCCGAAACAACAATACGTTGACCTTCTTTATAAAAAGTATCGCCCGATTTATTGAGATACTGAATGTCAACAATACCTTCATTGTGGACCAGAATATGGCGCTTTTGGTACAGAATATTTAGTCTAGTTAATTCTGCGTTAGTTAACCAGTGTTCATAACCTTTATGGATTGCTGCTTTCCAAAGTTTACCGCCCTGATCTAGTCTTTGAAAAGCGTTGAAGGGTGCATCACCATAAGCAGAATATAGCCTTTCACAATACCTTTGAAAGGCCACTACGCCATCGGAAATACAAGTTTCGCGCAGAGATCTACAAGTTAACTCAGCTTCGTCTTTATCCACCGCTTCAGTTATTGCTTGCCTAATAACTTCAATATTATCTCTCTTAGCTTTGATCTTCCTTAGAGAATCAGAATAGGTTTGAAAAACAGAATTATGACCACAAGCGGGACAGAAAAATGCGCTACCAATAACAGCAAAACGTGAGCTACACTCTTCGCACATAATCTCAAGCTGCATTTCCTCTGCAGTTTTCGCCGGGACGGTGTAAGTTCTTTTTATTCCGCCATGGAGTTTTAGAGATATTGAAACAAAGCTATTTTTGGGCTGCTTACGATTAAATCTTTGAGCACCTAAACCAAGTGCGTTATGAATTCTTCCTTGAACAACAGCTAAAGCTTCTGACTTAGCATGTTCCACCTGTTCAATAGTAAACCATTGATCGGAAGGAGCCTCGTGACGACATAAGGGGCACCAAACAGCCTCATCTTTGAAGATATTCCCCCAATCTTCATCATTTACTTTAAATAGGAATTCGCATTCTTCGGAAGGGCATTGTTTGTCAATATATCCTTTTTCATCACTTTCGATGGGAACAGATATTGATCGTCCATTCATACGTTTTATTTCATTAATTAGGTCTTCAAACATCTATTTATCCTTCGTTCAATCGCTACCACAATATATCCAATCCTCTTTCACCTCAATATAATCTACCAAAGAGTTGATAACAACCGTTTTCCTGTTATATATAAAAAGATGACCTATGCGCTTTTATGTCAAGTAATATGCGTTATATATTCCGGCAAGCGGTTCGCTTATATGTTAAAGTTCGGGAAAAGTTTATTTGCCATTGCCGTGTTACCGACATGTCAATATGAGGGAATGGGAGCTAACGTCACGGCCAAGAGGCTGGCAAGTGAGCGAAGCGAGTTTTCCGGTCGCTCTCGATCCTATTGTTAGGCAAAACTACTACTGTGGTACACATACCCATCTTTCAGGTTTCTTATTACCGACAATTAGGACTGGTGGTCCGCTACAGTTACTATTCCCTCTTCCGTAGTATTCCCATACACCAATCTTAGATACGAATTCTTTACACACATCGTTGGGTTGAGCAGTTTCGCAGGCAGCATAGCCTGACTCATTTTTTTTCATATATAGGTTTATATTCCCAGCTCTTCGGATACACTTCCCAATCACGAGCGGTACATTCTTTGAACATTTTTCGCCCTTATTAGTTCGTGTATAAAGGTACGATTCGGGTTTGTCTTTTAGAAAGGCAACATCTGAAATCACCGATACCAACATCGGGTGCGTTTGATCATCAGGCCCCACCAGACTCCACACTTCTTCTTCGGGAACTTCTATATCCCAAGCTTTCGCAACGAAGTCGCGCTGCCCAGAAAGTATATACATGACATCCTCATCCCACGAGGCTAGACTTACAGTATTGGCTTTCCAGATTAGAATTCGTTCACTTGTTGAACTGCAGCCCCATATGACCGTCAATAAGAGCACATAAGTAAAAAGACGTTTCATGATAATCTCCTTTCATGTATGCCTAACTTTATATATGGTTTCCGTGCAAAACGCCTGAACTCTCCGAGAGTCAGCATAACACCCCTTGTCCCAAAGTTCATAAGTAATCTCTTGAAAACGACTCAGGCCCGTTCTCCTTCTTATTAGCGGTCTAATTAGGTTTGCGCATAAGAACCCAAACAACACTGATTCTGTAGCATAAAACATTCGAAATCGTTCACAGGTATTTTGAATTATTGGGCATGAACCCAACATCAAATATCTATTTATTAAATAGGTAATTCGGTTTATAACACATTCAAGGTTGTAACGCAAGTGGAAAATATATATTTCAAGCGGAAATCCTCGTTATACCAGTATTTTCTTTATATATAAAAAGATGACCTATGCTCTTTTATGTCAAGTAATATGCGTTACATGTCCCGGCCTGCCGGTACGCAACAGACGCGCAGGCCGGATACCATCGTTGGGTTCATTTCTCTTCCAATACCATCAACGCCCTGGCTGGAATATCCGACGACGGCATCGTCTTTTGCATATTAAGATAAAAATCTATTAACTCATTTTTCAATCCGGCCTTAACCAGTTTGTCAAGAGCTTCTAACTCGGATGGATTTAACGCCGCGACCACTCCCCAAATACGTATTGCTTCTGATTTTGCGCCAGCCTTAGCCGCCGCCACGGCCACCGTTGAATACTTGTGCGGCAATTGATCTGACATCAATCCTTCAGTATGAAGGGAAAGAAGTTCTTCCGCACGCTTCCAATCACCTGTATGCAGGTAAGACTCCCACAAAACCGAGTAGGTTCTTTTTATAAGCTTCTCATCATCAGCGTTTTCGATAGCGTATGTGAGTAGCGGAATGGAACGTTCGGCGTAACCCATGCGGTTCATGATCCAACCAAGTGAACTCGCGCGACTCGGATCTTTCCCAGACACCAACTCCTCCGCGCGCGTGAAATATCGGTCCCGGTCTTCTCGCCCGGCTTTCTCCAGCAACCGCCACAACAGGCGTTTCTCCGTCATCTCCCACATTGGCTGGCTATCCAGCCAGTTCCATAGCAATGTGTCATCAACACTGATTCCTTTGTAGAAGTCGAAAGCGAGTCGATGTGCCGCCTTTTTAGCCGAACCAGAAGTTGGGGGCGCTTTTTTTATTTCTTTTCGAAGCAGAGCGACCCCATCGTCTATCCTATTCTCTCTCTTGAGGAAATGAGCGTAATCATTCAGGAATCTGGTTCGCCAGTCTATATACCCCCCCGACTCAAATCTTTCGAGGGGTTGCGATTCCGTTAGCGTTAATCCCTTCAAAATCGCTTCCTCTTCCTGGGTTGGTTCATTTCGCCCCTTGTAGTACCTGGCCCTGTCTTGCCAATATTGAGGATCATTCTCGGATTTCTTTTCCTCCTCCTTAATTCGACCCTCGATGATTCGCTGTCCGCTCGCGGCTTGCGCCCGTCCGGCGAACAGCGCATCGCGACCAAGGTTGTGTTTCTCTCGGATATCCGCCGCTTCTACCATCCATTTCTGCGCCTGATCATTTTTATCTTGATAGAGCAAGCATTTTGCCAATTCCTCTCGCGCGTTCGCGGCAAACATTGCCTTCAACTTTTCAAGCGGTACGAATATCGCAACCGTCATTCCGAGACTCTTGGATTCAGCGTCGGTCAGGGGAATATCGATAGCCTGTTTGTAAAACTCCGCGGCTGCGGCCCATTGATACATTGATCCCAGACCGGTAGCGATTCTCAGGGCGTCTGTCGCCAGTTTTGGTTTTACGGTTTCCGCCATCCACGACAACTCCACCTTTTTCTTTACTTTCAGGCCAGCGCCGGCCAAAATATCGAGAAACGCGATAGCGCCTTCGATGTCTCGCGGGTTTTCACGCACTCCGTCGGATAATTCTTTTACTAATATTTCACCATAACCCAGGCCATGCTCGATGTTGAAGCGCAAACGTGTCTTGATCCAGAAATTTTGCTGCCCTTTGGGCATTCCGGCCAGCCAGTTGTCTATTTCCTTTATTGTCCACCCGGAGTTCAAAAAGTGATCGAATAGCCGATATTTCAATTCTATAGTTGCAATATCCTCCGCGAACAGTTCTACAGTTGCTCTCGCGATATCCCATGCCGAGTTACTGCAAGCACTATAATATATCCCGGTAATCTGTTGATGCTCAGGCTTTGGATGTAATTCATTTAGTATTCGCAATGTCTCAATGGACTCTTTGTTCATGCCGGCACGCATGAGCACATACAATTTGAACATTGCTTTTTGCGGGTTTTCCGGAACAGTAGCGACAACATCCTCGGCCAATTTCGCGATCGATGCCCCTTGTTGCATCAGTGCTTCATTGACTGCCCGTTGTGCCTCGTCCCAATCTGCAGTCTCCTGCCCAGCAGACATAATTGGTGAATGAAGCAGGATGGCCGAAGCTATTATAATGGCGATAAGTGGTCTCAACACAGTGTAAACATGCATATATTGTTCCTCCGTCTCACCCTCAATATAATCTACCAAAATGTCGATAACAACCGTTTTCCTAATATGTAAAAAAAGATGACCTATGCACTTTTATGTCAAATAATATGCGTTACACATTCCGGTTTGTCCACCTCCACAGAAGGGCGTTATTAGGACGAACCTGCGCTTTACTTTACCGTATTATGAGACGCTTATTTGCCGTTGACGCTCATCGGCCAATAATGCCGTCGGATTTTATTGCCGTTCTGGAATAATATGGTTAGACTCGAATTTTTCACTCTCGACCTTTTTTCATAAATTCCGGTCTAATCCCTTTTCTCTATGCAGTTTCGGTCGGCTCGTCTTCAGGTTTCGCTTCCAGAAGCGCTTTCTCAATCTGATCCCGCACCAATTCGACAGAATGAGGTGATAGATCTATCAATTTCTCCAAATTTATCACAATTTCCAATTCCCTCAGAGCGGGGATCAGCGCCATATGGTTATTTCTTGGTGCGCACCTACGGGTTATTGTTTTCAAGTTAAATTTCACATTTTCATAGCCCCAGTATGCGCACATCTGATCGACATATTTCCGGCCGTTCTTGTCCGTCCATGTGTGTTTCTCCCCCCACTGACTGGTTCTGATTGTCGCAACGTACGGGATAGTGTCGGTTTTTTCGGGAAGAGTCTGGCATGTTACCGCGGGATAACAGATTTGGCGCTTTCCGCTTTCCTTTCGTGCGAGTTTCGCCGCCTCCGATTTAATCTCCTTGATTATAGTAGGACCATCCCTTTTTTCCGGATCCGGGCAACTATCGGGATCCTTTATCAAAATGTAGCTCGTTGGCTCTTCCGCGACCTCGTGAACATCCCATGTCACCTGTTTCTTAGAACATCTCCCCATGGCTTACCTCCATTGTTGTGGTTTATAGCGGGACCAATTATGTATATATGGATTCCGTATAAAACTCCTGATCTCTCCGAGTATCATCATAACATCCCCTCGCCTGGACTTCACGGTGATCCTTTGGAAACGACTCATGCCGGTTATTCTTCTTCTTGGTGGTCTTATTTGGTTCTCTTATAAGATCCCATACGACGCTGATTCTGAAGTATAAGATATTCATATCCGTTCACAGGTATAATTTAAGTATAGGTCAATGCACCCAAAATAAAATACCCATTTGTAATATTTGTAATTCAGGTTATAACACATTCATTATTACAATGCAAGTGGAAAATATTTATTTCAAGCGGAAAACCTCGTCATATCAGCATTTTCTTTATATATGAGAGTGACCTGTATGCTTTCATGTCAAGTAATATGCGTTACATATCCCGGCCTGCCTGCGCCAAGATTGGAATAGACAACGCTGGCTCGCCGCCGGTACCACCTCCGTCGCGATCGGAAGAGTCCTCACTCCTAGCCTGGCGGGCTATTGCTGTTCCAGATCTCGCGCGCGAACTTCCACGACCCGTCGGGCTGTTTCCGGCAGACCTCGATGATCTTCCCACTCGCCTCGAACGGTTCTCCGACAGCTTTAGGAGTGAACATCTGAATGTACTCGCTTAGGTAGAACGCCCAGCCATCAGCCACGACTATCTCCTCGGTCCCTTCGACCGGCCAGGTCATCTCGACCGAGAACAGTTCGAAGCCACCGCGGTAATACGCCTCGACGGCCTGCTTGCTTCTGTTGGCTGGCACATTAGGGGGCATTTGAACGATGCCGTCATCATAAAAGGTAAGTATCAGATCAACATCGCCGGCTTCAGCTGCCACGTTCCACGCCTGTACCAGGGCCTGGATCGCCGCGACATCAGCCTCGGTCGGCTCCGCTCCCGGCTGGCAAGCGGAGAAAATGAGCGCGACTAATAATAGAATAACCGCGCTTGATTTGATTTTCATCGGAAGCCTCCTTGGAAAAGGTTCGGGAATCTATATGATACACCGGACTCCTGGTAAAAGTAGAGCCCAGCGATTAGCGATAAACTCCTCCATAATATTGTAGTTTACCAAACAATCGCAGTCAACACGAATCGAGGAAAACAGACAAAATCCTAACCGGTACCGGCCAGATTCGGTCACTTTACGGCGTAAAGCCTTATACCGCATTGCGTTCTATTCTCATTGGGCATCTTTTTAGCGATTAATACCCATTATTGTTCTTTTCCCTTGACAATTAACGATTTAAGTGTTAATTGTCGACTTAACTAATAACCCCAACGAAACGTTATACACTATACGTGAGGATTAATTGAAATTAGAACAACAAGTGTGCGACACTACTCTGGAAAGACACAGTAGAAGAAGTGCAAACAAGAAAATGGAAAACGGGTTTTATAGCCTGGGCATCGCCCCGAGCTTACTAAAAGAGATCGATAGATTTAACTTTGCAAATCCGACTCCCATTCAAAAAGAAGCGATACCGGCAGGCATTCGAGGGGACGATATTATCGCAATCGCCCGGACCGGTTCCGGCAAAACAATAGCATACGGAGTTCCTATGCTGCAGCGTTTGTCAAAAATGAAAAGAGGCGCCGGACTGGTGCTGGTCCCGACTCGCGAGCTGGCAATTCAGGTGGACGAGGCGCTCAGGACGCTTGGCCGCTCGATACAAACGCGTTCGGCGGTCTTGATCGGGGGAGCCTCGATCTCTTTGCAGATAAGCGCTCTTAGAAGGAACCCTCGTATTATTATCGCCACCCCCGGACGACTCATGGATCATATCGAAAGAAGAACTGTCAATCTCTCTAATACCGAGGTTTTTGTATTAGACGAAGCCGACCGGATGCTCGATATGGGGTTTATTCCCGACATTAAAAAGATAATGAAAACAATCCCGGATAAACGTCAAACGATGCTGTTCTCCGCAACCATGCCAAAGGAGATCGAGGTTATAGCCAGGAAACTTATGGAAGCTCCGACCCGCATCGAAATGGATCGCTCCGGCACGACCCCTGCCGAGGTCAGTCATGAAATGTTTTTCATCAAAAACCAGGATAAAAGGCGGCTATTAGCGGTTCAGCTTAAAGAGCGTTCCGGTCCGGTACTTGTTTTTACCCGTACAAAACGGATGGCGAGTAAATTAACCGTTCAAGTAAAGGATATGGGTTTCGCCGCGGCTGAGATTCATTCCGATCGAAGCCTCATGCAAAGACGACGCGCCCTGGACGGATTCAAGCGGGGGAAATATCGGATTCTCATAGCGACCGATATCGCCGCTCGTGGAATCGATGTCTCGGGAATCGAGCTGGTGGTCAACTACGATATGCCTGCTAACTCTGAAGATTACGTTCACCGTATCGGTCGCACCGGTCGTGCCGGAAAAACCGGCCACGCCATCTCTTTCGCCAATACCGATCAAAAAAGATCGATCAGGGATATCGAGAGATTCATGAAAACAAAATTGGCGATTTCGACCTTGCCGATCCTTCCTTCCGAAAAGCGTCTTTTAAAAGAAGCCGATCTATTGAATATACAAAATGAGTCTATTGAAGATGAGAAGCCTCCGAAACGGAATTTTTCAAAAGATCGCTCATCGAAACGTAAGAGCTTTAAGAATGGCCCTTTTAAAAAATTCGCCAGGAAACGGGTTAAATCGAGATAATTAGATTTCAAAGATTAATATTCGTATCTACCAGGAATCAAAACGTAAAGCTCTAGAATTAATAACCGGTAAATTTATCCCATATAAAAAAGGGGAAAGCTAATTAGCTTTCCCCGATAATATCGCTTTAAACTTAAGATCATTTCTATTTCAAAATCAAACTCAAGCAAAAGTCGAGATTTTAGGATTCTAAATGTCTATTAGTATCCTCTTTTTTGGTAACCACCACCACCGCCGCCGCGGCTTCCTCTGTCTTCACGAGGCTTGGCTTCGTTGACCTTAAGTGTACGGCCTTCATAGTCGGTTTCGTTTAAACCTTCGATAGCTTTGGTGGCATCCTCGACTGTTTCCATCTCAACAAAACCAAAACCACGGTCGCCAATAACCTTAGCGTCTTTTACCTGGCCATAGTTCGAAAAAAGTTCTCTAAGATTTTCGCTTGTTACGGAGTAGGAGAGATTTCCTACATACAAATTGCTCGATTGCATCTTTACCTCTTACATTTTTAATTTTTCGTCTTTGAAAAAGATAATTTGCTTAGGGCAAATATATCGAATCATCTTTACCCTGAACATTATAAGCATTTCCAAAGAAAGGATTAAAATTTTAACTATTTGTCCAAAACCTGTTTTCTTGCTCTTGCACCTCCAAAGAAAAATTATCGTCTAACGATCAATGTAGGGTATTTACCGGATAATTCAAGTAATATCTGCATTATCTTGCTAAACTTAAAGAAAATACGGAAAGTCCAAGCCATAAGATGGTGATAGGCTTACGCTTAGACAAAATAATAATTCCGCTATCTTTTCCGTTGGATCTCCAGGAAGAGACGATCCACCGCATTTATCTTGTTAGAAACTCCTTCCATAGCTTTTATATGGCGGTCGATTCGATTGGTCAGGTCTTTATCAAGAATCGATGGAAAGGCGAAATCGGTTACTTCAATACCGATACCTTCGGCTTTACAGTACGCGGCTGACGCGTCGAGTTCATCGCCTAATGTGTTGATTGCGAGTTTATTCATTGTTTGCATCTATAACTTTCTGGCAACAACAGCGATTTCAGCGGTTTCCGGGACAAACGGTGAACCCGCGACATCCGAATAAAGCTTCTCAATCGTAAACCCGCAATCGGTAAACTCTTTCTCAAGTGATTCAGGGCTGAAATACTGAAGCCAGTTATATACGGTTCTTGTTCGTGATGATTCGATAAGAGTATATTTATCGAGAACCACCTTTTCTTTTTTGTACCTGAATGTGTTTAAGAATCCATAGTATTTATCAGGCGACCAGAAACTATTAAGCAGATTGGCTTCGTACATTGCTGTTTCTTTTCGTTGGTTGAAGGCAGCCAGCGAATACACATCGAGAAGAACCGCACCGCCCGGTTCCAGAATTGTGTGAAATTTGTTAAGCATTGTTTTTCTCTGGGTAGGACTGAGGGCGCAGAAGTCGCACATGATCATCAGAATAAGATCGAAGCGGTTTTCTGCTTCAAACTCAAGGTAATTCTGATTCACGAAGTTGATGGAATGACCCTCTTTGGCGGCGGTTTCCCTCGCGTACTGAATCGACCTTTTCGAGAAATCTATTCCCGTTATATCCGCCTGCCTTTTTGCCAGCCTCGTCGAATACAAGCCAGGTCCGCAGCCAATATCAGCAATCTTTACTCCAGCGCGAATGCTGAAATGCGAAACGATCCATTCCACCGAGCGGTTAATGAAATTCGCGTTTCGGGATGATACGTCTATATTTTCATTCAAGTGGTACTTAAGCATTTGCTCTGATGTATATTCATCCGTCCACAACTCACTTGCCGTGTAAAACTCAAATGGTTCAGGGCGCGTATTGATTTCCTCTATTTCCTTGAACATTATACCTCAAAAATTTAGTATTAACAGAACATTATTCTTTGCATTGCTACCTTGTCATATTAGAGAGTCTATGTCAACAAGAATCAAGGAAGACCGCAAAGATAAGCCTGCAATTTCTCCAAAGCCCGTGCGGTTCCCACCAAGTTGAAACGAATGTCAGGTATTTGTTTGCGGTGATTTGCTAACCCGCTCTACTTAGACTGTGAAATCAGACCGAGCTGTTGATTCAGACTCAATAGATCCGGAATGAGCCACTGCTCCACGATTTTACCATCGGCAAGTCGAAAGATCGACATCTCATTTATTTGAATCTGCTTCCCGGTGGGCGGGTTACCACGGAAAGTACCTGTATTCGTCCCGGTGGATGTAAAATGAGTCGCGACAAGATCTCCTTCGGCAACAATCTGCTTGATTTTTTCCGCCCAATCCGGAAAAGCCTTGCGGTGGCTACGAACGTGATCTCGTAATTCTTCAAGACTTGTCGTTTTGGAACCATCCGGCAGGAAATGCCAAACGACATCAGCTGAGAACAGCTCGTCCATTATCTCGTGATTACCCTTGTTCCAAACTTCTTCGAACATGCGGCGAACGAGTTCCTTATTATGCTCCTCCAATGTAGCCTCCCGGGTCGATTCGCACCCTGTGATGATGAGGAATACTGCGAATAATATTCCCGCCGATATTTGAATTCTTTTTACCATTTCTTCCTCCTGATGTACTTGGCGACGGAGCTCACCAACGGCGGAAGACCGTCCATTGTAACGTCATGTTATGCAGCTTTGAATTTCGCTTCAACATATCTCCTGCAACCGTTGAAAAGTGGCTGAAGCACAGTTTCGATCGCTAGAGGGAAGTCCTGAATATCTTGAATTTTAATACCGACGAGATGCTTTTCCATGTCCCTTAAGATCTTTTTGTGTTTTGATTTCCTTGGATTGTATTTTCCAGATGAATGAGCAAAGATGTTCCTGAGGCGTTTTATTATATCTATATCTTTAAATCCATCTACATTAGAATCAAGATCGGACAATACATTATGGGAATCCAAAAGAGCGAACAAACGTATTACGAAATTTTGGTTAATCCAATGGCCAATATCATTGATTTTGTCAATATTACTTCTTGTTAATGGTTCATCGAAACAAAAGCGAATTTTAAGGCCGCTCTTTCTATAATAGGGGGCCGTGAGCACAGTAGTTTGACCAATTATTGTGTCAGTACTAGCAGGAAAATAGGCGCGACAATTCAAAAGGTTCTGCCAGAGAATGTCCATTTCCTTTATAATGATTTCTAAATCTTGACTCATTTTCCTTTACCTAATTGCTGAATAAATTAACTGTCATCAGCATCAAAGAATCCCGAAATCGAAGTATCGAACCTGTTTCGGTGAATTGAGGAGAGGCTTAACTCCGCAAGCCGACGGCGCTGTTTTATTTTCGTCCGGTTCGAAGGGCGCAGAAAACCAGCCCTCCCAGGAGTATCCCGCCGTTTATGAGTAACATTATCCAGGCTGATGCTGGCATAATTATTCCTTTCCCTTTGATTTATACATTAAGTACGAAGCCACGGCCAATAGCGCGAGAATCAGCCATCCGGCCAAAAACTCCGGAAGTCTTCCGTAACCCTCGTAAGAGCCTTTGATCCTTTCGATCAGTTCGTTTCCTATCAATATTACCAGCAGGATCGGGGTGAAATATTTTATGCTTATCTCCCACCATTTGCCTACCCCGAAATCCGATAACGAATTAGCGTATTCTTTGATCGCTCCGGCGCCATAAGTCCAACCGATAAATATACAGGCGCCGAGAACTGAAATTCCGAGGGCTAAATAGTTCATGAAATGGTCGAGCGTATCGAGCCAGTAAAGCCCCGCGCCGGTACAGAAAACCAGGCCGATCAAAAGGGCGATACTCGAGACGGTGAGATTCGCCTTAAGATGCGAGAATCCCCATTTATCTATTATACTGGCAGTCAAACCCTCCACCATAGAAAAAGCCGAATCGATTGCCAGGGTTAACAACATCAGGAAAAACAAAACTCCGAACATCGGAGCCAACGGTAGATTGGAAATAATCGCGGGGTAGGTAACAAACGCCAGCCCCGGTCCGGCGATATCACTTAATTGATCGATAGGTTTTCCCAGAATATGCGCATGATAGCCCAGGGCGCCGAATACCGCCAGTCCTCCCACAAACGCGGTCAGAGCGTCGGCGAAGCCCACAATAAAGGCGTTATTAACCAGGTCGGTTTTACGTGGAAGGAAACTCGAATAGGCTATCATAATTCCGAAACCGACCGACAGAGAGAAGAAAATCTGGGTGTAAGCGGCCATCCAGACTTTGAGATTAAGTAGTTTGGAGAAATCCGGTGTCAGGTAATAGGCCAGCCCGTCCATGGCGCCGGGAAGCGTAATACCCCGGATGACGAATACGATTAGCAGAAGCCAGGGCACCAGAACCGTGAAGTAAACGACCTTACTCACGGTCTTGGCGCCTTTCCAGACCGAAAAGATAATCCAGATCCAGGAGACGATAAGCCCGCCGGCCAGCCACATGAATTGTTTGGTGAATCCCCCGAACTCGAATGGGCCGGATGTTATCCCCAGCGTGTTATTGAAAAAATAGCCAGACGGATCTGCGGCGTAGGCCTGGGTAATCGACGCTATCCCGTATTTTATACAGTAAGCCATTATTACCGAATAGTAGGTGACTATCATAAAACCTATAAGCACCGGGATCCAGCCGAACCACTCCAGCTTTTTCCTGATTTTGCCGAAGGATAATGGAGAAGACCCTTCCATTTTATGCCCGAGTCCGAATTCAAGTACGAGCAATGGTATACCGGTCGTCAAGAGGGCGATTATGTAAGCGATTAGAAACGCGCCGCCGCCGTTTTGATAACATACGAATGGGAATCGCCAGATATTTCCCAAACCGATAGCGGATCCGATTGCCGCCAGGATGAATGCGAACCTATTATCCCATTGCTCTCTCATTATTTTGCCTCCTGAATGAAATTATCAATATTTGCGCGAGAATAATACTTCTCTTTTAAAAATAGCATGTGTCTTGGATTTTAAAAGATCGTTTAAGATTTCCGACTATTATAGAAATACTAATATGGAAGCGTCAAGTTTTTTTAAAGGCGATTACCCTCCACTTTTGGCCTGAGTTCCGGATAATCCCGATACCTCGTTAGCGACAATCCCGCGTAAGAAATCGGCCTCATCATCGCGCCAGACCAGGAATAGGAGATCCTCGCTCGGGAGGTTCGACAAATCCAAATCTCCTAAACGCCGCCATTCCTTCTCCTCGCTCCAGTCGACATCCTTTTCCCCCATTGATTGGAAATACGGCCGCATTTCTTCTGGCATGGCTGAGTAATCGTCGGAATTTCCGTAGAATACCGGTTTGATACCGAGTTTTATGGCCGTTTTCTTGCGGATAGCGATACCGTACGGCTCGAAATTCCAGCCGGTTCGCTTGGGAAGCCAGCGAAGACGTGAAATTACCTCCTTCGGAACCGATTCGGTGAATCCGATTACATGTTTCCCCTCGCGAATTCTTTTCGACGACGCTCGGATGGTCAACTCAGCTGAGATGTTTTTCAAAGTCTCAAACGCGTTGTTTGGATATTCAGAACCGGATTTTAGAAGAGAATCGTAATATTCGTATTTCGATTGCCCCGGCCAGGGTCCGTGACAGGTCCTGGTCCAGTGTGTGAGATAATCCCATTTTTCCGTATCGAAACTAATATTCTCTTTCGAATAACGGGGAGGAGAGACGAGGGACTTATGGTGCTCTATATTGAATTTAGTTGTTATTTGTTTCTGCTCCGAACTATCGTTAATTAGTCGTTGTAATTTCCCATTCGGACGAATGGAAACCGGAACGATCGATTCGGCAAGACTTATAGCCGCCTTATCCCGTGCCGCCCAGTTGCTTTTCGGCCTCCTGGAATTATTCTCCGGCTTAACGAATACCATGGCGAAATTATCGGGATCGAGATTGAAATCGCGGATGGTTTCGTTGAAGATCGATCGGCCCTCATTATCATCGGTCTCGGGGCTGATAATTATCTGCTTCCCACTGTGGCGTGAAACAAGAAAAACGGACAACTCCCACGTATTTAACCCCAGGCTGGTTATGATCGTATATCCTGATTCTATCAGATTTGCGATCGCCCCGGACGTTACCCGCATCCAGGGATCATTGCCGCACGGTGTTTTCGATTGACTGCTGTTGAGTACGACAGCCGATTTAGTATGCAGGAGGTTTTGATTGCCGAGTACTATCACGATCTCTCCAAATTAGGATGGTTGTAACTATGGGATTTCGGGTTTATCGGGTACCCGCGAATCAATCTGTTCGGGCCCGATAGTGAAAATCTTTAGTCTCGAAATAGCGAATATTATCGACGCCAGCCCCACGGTTGTATAAAAAGTCACGAATCTCCAGGCCGCTGTAATTATCGGGATGGCCTCGCCCGGTATATGCCCGCTGTAGATTAAGGAAAACGATACCTCCGCTCCTCCGATTGCCCCGGGAGTGGGGATCAGGGTCATACTCGTGAAAACCACCCACTGAAGCAGGAAGAAGAGAACTGGATCGACTGGATAGCCCAATCCTGCTACTAAAGCGGAAATCGCGCCGTAACGTCCGAACCATCCTATACCCGCAAATAGAACGCAGGCTAAAAACGATTTCTTGCCGTTTTGCATAACGAACCCCGCGGCGGCGACGAGATCATTTTTAAACTTACTTACTCCGCCGATAATTTTCCCCAGAATTCCTTTACGTGATTGTTGTTTCGAAAATAGTTTTCTAATTTCTCTGTTGGAATTTTTTATGATAATCAGGAAAAGAATAAATAATAAGAAAACCGCTATAGCCACCGGCCAGTTAGAGATAAGATCACGCCACACTTTAATGACATGAGGATTTTCCCACGTTCTGGTCCATAAAACAGCCAACGGCAAAGCTATCACGAAAAACAAAGCGTCGGCAAGACTACCCAGAAATGTGACCAGTGTTGCCTTGGCGGGAGCGAAACCGTAGTTTATTAATAGACCCAGCTTAGCGTAACCGCCCCCCAGCATGGTGGGGGTTATAGCCGCGCCTATATCCGACGCCAGCACCGTTTTAAACGCTTTTGATGAGGAAATCTTCACGTCGAATACCCGTCCCCAGATGAGAATTTGCATGCTCTGGCCGAACCAGGGGAGAAGGGCAAGGATTATGGCCAGACCAAAATAGCGATAATCGAAACCGCCAATCTGCTTGAGGAATCCCGATTCGGTGGTTAGAACCAGATATGCGATATTCCCGGCCAGGGCTAAAGGTATAATAATAGCTACCAGCCTTAAAAGCCGTTTGATATTGTAGCGATCCATCAAATATTTGAGTTGGGAGTTGTCCATAAAAGTGAAAACCGATATGGTCTTCTAGCCTTTACCGCTGTCAAGCAGGCCGCTGATCACTTTCTCGTATCTGGCGTGTACTTTCTCCGACGAGAAATTATTTTCGGTAAATTCTCTGGACTGTGTCCCGAAATCGGCCAGTTTCCGAGGATCATCAAGAAATGACTTTATGAT
Source organism: Candidatus Zixiibacteriota bacterium (assembly GCA_036481315.1). GTDB lineage: Bacteria > Zixibacteria > MSB-5A5 > UBA10806 > UBA10806 > JAZGHS01. The sequence continues at coordinate 16,751 of JAZGHS010000251.1, forward strand.
ATCGATCATCATCGAAGTCTCCCCCTCACCAACGCAATATCCGTTGTGTCCATCGATAACAGCGTCGGTAATCCCTTCGATCCCTGTCGCGATAACCGGAACTCCCCGCGCGGAGGCCTCCAGGGCGACTATGCCGAATCCTTCCATATCACCCTCAACCGTTCGGTTTGGCATGATAAACAGATCGCTTAAGGCAAAAAGAGTATCGCGCAAATCATCGGAGACTTCGTTTAAGTAATGTACCCGGGGATGAGAACTAAGTTTTATTAATTCATCATGCACGGTATCGCAACCGGAGGCGAGTAAAAGCAATCGATGATATTTCTCGCCGAGAAGAGGTCCGAGCGCTTTTATCCATGACGGCGTTTTCGGGGCGGGTCCCGCGATAATATAGACGCAATTTTCGGGCAAATGGGGGAAAATATCGGTGATAAAGGTATCGAATCCTTTTCTTCTGACCGGCCGGCCGAGGCTGAACAGGACTTTTTTGCCTCTGAGATCGATACCGGTCAGGTTCTGTAACCTTTGATATAGTAAGTCATTTTTCGGCGGCGAGTTTTCTACCTTTTCGGCGACACTGGGGATAATCTCGATTTTATCATCGGATACGCCGCGTATTCTGACCTGTTTGGCGGTAGCCGCGCTTACACAGATTACTTTATCCATTTCCATTAAAGTTTTGCGAATTTTATCCTGGTACCACGGTATAGGCAGGATAACATCGAGACCGTGTACCGCCGCGATAACTTTTTTTGTTGATTTTTTCTTGATCCTGGCTCCGACGATAGCCGTTACGGCGTCGTCGCAGTGAACGAGTTCAGCTCCATTTCTTATCGATTTATAATAAAAGAGCGGAAAGAAAATCGGAGCGCCCCATTCCGGGCCGTTCCATCCTATTTTTTCGATTTCGAACGAATTCGATAACCCCGCGCAGAGGCGAGCGATATAACGTTGAACGCCGCCTATCGATTCCGGATTTTTTCTATTAAGAAAAATTATTTTCCGTTTTGTATCCATTTGCCGATCTTAACGTCTCCCCGAATGCCTCGATAATTTACTCCATAGCTAATCAGAGCTTTGAATGAGCGAAATCCAATTGGCCCTTTTTTAATTGTCCGTTGCGCTCGTTGTATAGAGCTATTAACTCCTTGTAATTCTCGAAAAGCCCGTTATTAATGACCTCCCAGCTTTTGCGCGATGCTAAATCAATCGACGCGGTTGACATGGAGTTTCTCAAGGAGTCATTCTTGATAAGCGATTCCATTTTCTCAGCGAAACCCGTATGATCGCCGGGAGAAACTGTATAACCGGTCTCGCCGTCCCGGATGATTTCCCCGATACCCCCCTCGGTGGAGCCGACCGAGGGCAAACCCGCCGCCGCCGCTTCCAGTGCGACATTGCCGAACGATTCGGTGGTCGAGGGAAAAACGAAAATATCGGCCGACGCGTAAGCACGGGAGAGATCGTCGCCGTTGAGATGCCCCGCGAGAACAACGTCGGGAGCGTCGCTCCTGATCTGATTTTTCATGGGACCATCGCCCACGAAAACCAGCCTATAATCCAGATTCCTTTCCCGAAGTATCGAGTGCGCTCTCATTAGTGTTTCAACATCCTTTTCCTTTACAAGCCTGCCGACGTAAAGGGCAATAGGGTTTCCTTCGGGCGACCATTTCCGCTTTAGGCTTTGATTGGCGAAAGCGGGGGAGAACCGATCAAGATCAATCCCACGGCTCCATAACTCGAGATTTTTCAACCCTATCGATTTAAGCTCCCTGATAGTGGCGTTGGAGGGCACGAAACATTTATCGCATCTATTGTAGAACCACCTGAGATAACCCCAACCGAATTTTTCGAGCCAGCCGAATCCGTAGTATTTGAAATATGAGACGAATCTGGTATGGAAGGAGTTAACGACCGGTATGCCTCGTTCGCGGCCGTAGCGCGCGGCGAATATCCCGAGCAAAAACGGGCTGCAAATATGAATCAGGTCGGGTTTGAACTTATCGAGGGGGTTTTTCAAATCGTGAAAGGCGGGCAACGAAACACGATACTTTGTATATAATGGAAACGGCGCCGAGATTATTTGTGCTACGCGGCTTTCCCATGATTTATCCTCGGGCATGAAAGGGGAATAAAACCGATAATCGATATCCTTAGAATCCAGAGATTTTTTCAAGTAACCGAGAGTATGACTGACACCGTCGATTAAAGGTGGAAGCGATTCTGTAAAATAAGCGATTCTCATCTTCTTAAATATAGTTTCCGATAATTATCAGGGTTTTTTAGATTTCTCAATTCTCTGAACAATTCCCTTAATTAAAAACGGCAACACCGCGGTCGCGTCGACTTTAACCTCGGCATATTTGCCTCCCTCCGAAACCGGAAGAAATTTGGCCCATGATACCCCTTCCTCATACGAACAACCCGATAATCCGCCCCAGTGATCGGGCTCGGGACAGATTCGCACACCGCGGGAATATTGTTTCGGGTCGACAGGCATACCGTCGAGATTCATTATATCGAATAGCGGCGATATCTGTTGAGCCCAGTTACGCGGTACGCCTCCCCCAATTGTGAAAATGCTCATTTTCCCTTTATGCCGATGAACTCTGGAGGCAAAATCGAATAAATCGTTGAAAGGATTGAATTCAGGAATAACGGTCTCCGTAAAAGGAGCGTCGCTGAATTTCCGATTGTTTTTAAAGGTCTTTATCATCAATTCCAGGCTCAATTCGCTATCGGTGAACGCGGGAACGTAGATGGGAATGTCGGATTTGCAGGCCGCTGAGACTATGCTTCTGCTATCCGGAAATTGTTCGGCGACCAACTCTCCCAGGTTGCGTAAGAAAACCGCCGAACCGATCGTTGTCCCATTATCGGGAGAAAACAGACGATCCACGTATTCTCCGATAAGATTCTGTAATCGCTCGAATGAAGTTTCGAGTTCGATTGTGTCGTAAACACGGCACATCCCTTTGGAGAGTAATTGATCGTCGGGCATATCGGGGACTTTGTAATGATTTTTATCGATTCCCTCGATAAGGCCGTGGGTAATTAAAGCCCCGGTGCTGACAACTATATCGACATATTTTCGCTCTAAAAGCTCGCAGATCAGCAGACCCTGTTTGGCCACGGTCATTGCGCCACTTAAAGTCAAGACGGTAAGATCTTCGGGATCGGTGAACATCTCGGTCAGAATTGACGCCGCTTCGCCAAGCTGTCGTCCGCCGAATGACGTTTTCTCCATGGCCGCCAACGCCTGATCGAAATCGTCTATGCCGGAGATATCTACCGGCTCCAGGGGCTGAAGCCCTTCACCTTTTGAAAAATCTTTTTTGCTTCGGGGTTTCTTGCTCATATTCTCGGTATTTCCCCTATTTTATCGATAAATGCCTATCTCCATCTTTATTTTAATCGTCTATGGGCAATAAATGAAATAAAATTAGTTCGATCAAGGATTTTCCCGCGGAATCTGGAATATCGGCGGTCTATAAGCGTATAACAAGAGATGATTATTCAGTTGACAAGTCAGATTCGCAAAACTATTGACTACAACCTGAGTCTGTAATAGTTTCAGGCCATGTTTAAAACGCTACTTCTTGTGACATCCGCGCTGATTCTCTTCGGCCAGGAAAACCTAACCGCCAGCGATTATAGATGGCCCATGAAAATCGCACCGGAGTTAACGTCACGGTTCTGCGATTATCGAGCCGGTCATTTCCATGCCGGGCTGGATATTCGCACCAAGGGAAAAACCGGCTACAGGGTTTACGCCGTGAATGACGGGTATATTAACCGGATCACGACCAGTTATAACGGTTACGGAAAAGCGGTTTATCTCAAGCTTAAGGACGGTCGTATTGCGGTTTACGGGCATCTTCTCCGTTTCGAAAAAGGGCTTGATGACCGAGTTCGAAAAATTCAGATAAAGGAGAAGCGATACAGGCAGGATCTCTATTTCAAGCCCGGCGAGATTCCGGTGAAAAAGGGCCAGGTGGTCGGCCTTTCGGGAGCGTCGGGAGCCGGAGCGCCTCATCTTCATTTCGAGATTCGATCGGCGGATAATAGACCATTGAATCCCCTGAAGTTCGGGTTCGGAGTAATAGACAAGAAACCTCCGGTATTTGATAAGCTTGCCATACGGGTTTATCCCAATAAATTCGGGCCCGGGATTCCATCTTACCTTGAGATATCGAATCTCATAAAAAACGGAAATACCTATAGCCTGCCGGAAACATTGTATGTCGACGGTCATGCCGTCATGGCTGTTTCCGGCGGGGACAAAATCGATGGTAAAGGATTTCTATATGGATTTTACAGCCTTCGATTGTTCGTGGATGATTCCCTAATATTCTCGTCGGTTGCCGATAGCATAACCTATGAAACCACAAAACAGCTGGATTACATCCGCGATATCGAAATCAGTCGGATAGTCGGTTCGGGAAAAAGCAAAGACAACGACGAGAACATTTTTCATAAGCTCTATATCCCCGCCGGGGCGAACCAGTATTTCTGGATAGACAGGAATATGATCGGAATTATTCCACCCGCCACGGCTCCGGGGCAGATTAGGACCTTCGAGATAGTAGCGTCGGATGAGGCCGGCAACGAATCCCGGCTGAAAGGATTGCTGGCCGCCGCAAAACTTAGGGTTCCTGATCCGGAATTTATTTCCTATTACCGTTTTGGGGATACCCTTGAAATCGATTTTCTGACTCTGGATACGATCGAAGTTTGCGATCTTCAATATCGAAATAATCGCGGTTCGAAATTCAAACCGATCGATTGTTCCCTGAATTCGAAAACCTTGAATCGCGGTGAGGCGGTGGCATACTTGAATACGGTCAGGGCGGTTATGTCGTATAACGACATGGATTACAGACTATCCTTTTCGGATAAAAATGGCGATCAATCTCCCTGGATATATTTTGGCGACGGAACCGGTAAGAGCGGATTGAGACTCAAAGGTGTCCCCGGTCATCTAAGAGTTGAATATTATCCCGACTCGATTTATACGTCGTTATCCATCCGAATCGAGAATCAAACCCGCGTTATCGATTCTGAAATGAAACAGGGGGGAATACAGAAATATTTTTTCGATATTCACGAGGAAGAATTCGAGGACGTGACGAATATCACGATACGAAATAAATCTGTTGTGGCAATCGATACGACCCTGGTTCTATTCCCCGTTGGAAAGGGGAAGAGGGTTCGGGTTATTTCCCCGGATTCGGTTTTAACCTTAATTATTGACGATAATTCCGTGTATTACCCGACCTATGTTTTCCCGTCAGCCGGAAAAGAATCGAAAGTGTTGGGTGTCGACGCGGTCGTATTTGATATCGAACCGTCGGATTTGCAGGCGAG
>JAZGHS010000252.1:0-13824 GCA_036481315.1 Candidatus Zixiibacteriota bacterium
TTCCGACGGCGAGATTACTCGCGGCGGCGAAATTGCTATCGATCCTTCTGGAAACGTCTTCATCTCTGATAGATACCAGGGAATCGTAGCTGTTTTCTCTTCCGACGGCGATTTTATTGATAATATCAACCTTGGCGAACTGAATAGATCCAATCTATCCCTTCCCACGGGACTGGCGGTCGATAACCAGGGATTTGTCTACGTTTCCACGACCGAAGGCCGTCGGATAGAGATCATATACGTCGATATTGCCGGCGCTCCCTCACAAGCCCTGACCGCTCTTCAAGCCTTCCCCGCCGATGACGATACATTAGATGTGGATGATGTTAAGCTCATTTCATACGTCGAAGGCAACCCGAGAGTGCTTGCTATTACCGGTTTCGATTTCCAATTATTCTCAGAGGGCGATCTCGAAACGCCGTTGGCGGAGATGATCGATTTAGGGCCGTCGGACGAACCCAACGACTCGCTGGCCGCTATATTCGCCGAGTGGAACGTTGATGTGTCTCTGGCCATAAATAAAACATATAGCTGGCGCTCGCGAGCGAGAAACGGCGAATCGGTCGGTGAATGGACACTGATGAGAGGGTTTTATGTCAATTCCCTGCCCAAATCATTCAGCCTGGACCAAAACTATCCCAATCCTTTCAACCCGTCGACATACATCTCTTTTGAGATCCCGAAGGAAACCGACGCTACGATCACGATTTTCAACTCACTCGGACAGATCGTGAAAACGATATCCGAACAACGGCTTCTCCCCGGAAGACACGAGATCATCTGGGACGGCAGAGACGATAACGGTAACGGGCTGGCCTCGGGCATCTATTTCTATCGCCTGACCGCCGGCGATTTCACCAAAACTCGTAAAATGGTGATGATAAAATGAGTGCGACTAGATCCATGATATTGGGCCTGCTGGCAATAGGATTAATCTTCGTGCTTATCGGGATTGTCGGAGCAACCGACGATCCCCACGGTACCACCAATTCTATTTATTGCGAACAGTGCCATATTTCGCACGGAACGTTGGGAGATATCCTCATTAATGCCGCCGATTCACTGGTCTCGGTATTATGTTTGTCGTGTCATACCCCCGGCGGATGGGCCGGTATGACTAAAATAATGTCGTCGTCAGAAAGAGCGGTTCCCGGAGTATCTGGTACATCGCACGCCTGGAACGTGGATACCTTAAACACAAACTACGGCGCCCAATCGCCGCAATCGCAGACGTTGTTGGATCATCTCGCCGCAGACGGTAAAATAACATGCGCGACCTGCCATGATCCGCACAGTAATACGATCTCACCATTTTTGAGGTTGGATAATTCGGCGGACGCGTTATGCCTGGATTGCCACAGGCAGCGGAATATGGATTCGACAAGAACCTATACCGGCAACCCAATGTCTCATCCCGTGGGAATAGCTCTTCCTTCAACGGACTCCACGTTGTTCCATTACCCACCTAAGGATGTTAACGGTTCTCCGCAGCCATCGGACGGTAATCCGACTAACGACTATGTTTTAGGAGTGGGAGATACAATTAAATGTACCACCTGTCACGGAGTTCATTATACTGACTCGAATTCCGGTACGGTGGATGGACCTTAGACTTACTGATGATAGAGGGACAGTAAGTGATGGGCATGAATATTAAAATACGATATTTTCCGGTTAAGCTTGTTTTAACGGGATTGTTATTTATTTTTTTGACATCAAGTGTGTTCGCCACAGACGCCCTGCCTAACGGTACGTTCGATACAGATATCAGCGGCTGGACTGTGGATATTACCGGACCGGATGGTACACGTCAATGGGATGATGTAGTCTTTGGTAACGCCTCGGGATCTATTCGATATAGAACTCTTTCGGGATCTCGGCAAGAGTATAGACTGACTGATAGTTCGTCGACCACGTTTTCAGTAAATTCAACTGATTCCGTAACTTTAGCTTTTTACTGGTATAAAACCGCGACAGATCTTGGTGCAAACAGAGCCGATATGACAGTGGACCTTTTTCTACCGAGCGGTGCATCTCAGCAGATCTGGAATGATACGCAGGCCCCCAGCGGCGGACAGGTTATCGATGGTAATTACCCTACTACAGATATCTCCAGCCTGTGCACAGAAACTGGCATTTATAAAATTCAACTTGTCATACGTATATCTACGGAGAGAAATAGTACCGGCTATGTCCAGGCCAACTTCGATGATATCCTTTTGGATGTCGTTTCCGGCGCGGTGAACAATCCGCCTACCGTGGTAGCAGGCGCGACCCAGGTCGTTCCTGATACGGTTAATCGTTACAGTACTAATACGACGGTAATATCAACAGACTTTACCGATACCGACGTACCTGGAATCGGGGCGTTCAATGTAACATTCAGGATAAGGGAACCGAATGATATTACCGAACTGACCCTCGTGAATAACCAGCCCAACGGCGGAGGCGGGCTGACAATCGCCGACAACGGCGGAGGATCATACACGGCGAGCTACACCTATAATCCCGACGATGCCCAAATCCTCGGGCCATACGATCTATATTTTGAGGTTACCGACGATACCGATAACGCTACAGACAACTATATAGACAACACAGATGAGTTGGAGATTATAGAAGTTTTACCCAATAACGCACCCACCGTGGTTGCAGGCGCGACACAGGTTGTTCCCGATACGGTCAACAGATTCGGTTCAAATACCACGGTAATATCGACCGATTTCAACGACACTGACCAGCCGGGCGTGGGGGCGTTTAACGCGACCTTCAGGATCAGAGAATTTGACGACATTACAGAGCTTACTCTCGTGAACAACCAGCCCAATGGCGGTGGTGGATTGACTATTACCGACAACGGCGGTGGGTCGTATACTGCCAGTTACACTTATAATCCTGACGACGCGCAGACCCTCGGTTCGTACGATCTTTATTTCGAGGTTACTGACGGAACTGACAACGCCATAGACAACTATGCCGACAACCTCAACGAGCTTGAGATTGAAGAGGTTCTGCCTAATAGCGCTCCCACTGTTGTCGCCGGGGCGACCCAGGTCGTTCCCGATACGGTTAATCGTTTCGGTTCTAATACCACGGCTATATCTACAGACTTTAACGATACTGATCAGCCGGGCGTGGGGGCGTTTAACGTTACTTTTAAAATCAGGGAATTTAACGATATTACCGAACTGACTCTCGTGAATAACCAGCCCAATGGCGGAGGCGGGTTGACTATCACCGATAACGGTGGAGGATCCTATACCGCCAGTTATACATATAATCCCGACGATGCTCAGACTCTCGGCTCATACGATTTGTATTTTGAAATTACCGATGGAGTGGATTCGGTCATTGACGATTATGCCGATAACCCGGATGAACTCGAGATAGTTGAAATTATTGCCAATGACGCTCCTACGGTAGTCGCCGGTACAACCCAGGTAGTTCCCGATACGGTTAACCGATTCGGATCGAATACTACTGTAATATCCACGGACTTTACCGATATTGATCAGCCGGGTGTGGGGGCGTTTAACGCAACCTTCAGGATAAGGGAATTCGACGACATTACCGAGCTGACCCTGGTCAACAACCAGCCCAACGGAGGAGGAGGACTGACGATCACCGACCACGGAGGCGGATCCTATACTGCCAGTTACTCCTACAATCCGGATGATGCTCAAACGCTGGGGTCGTACGATTTATATTTCGAGGTTACTGACGGTGTTGATACGGCGATCGACGATTACGCTGACAACCTCAATGAACTGGAGATTATCGAATTAATCGTTAACGATCCTCCCACGGTTGCGACGGGGGCTACATATGTTAATCCGATTCAGGTAAACAGACTGGGATCGAATACGACAACCATTGCCACGATATTTAACGATACTGATGAACCGGGTGTGGGCGCGTTTAACGTCACATTTAAAATCCGTGAACCCGATAATATAGCGGAATTAACGCTGGTGAATAACCAACCCAATGGATCCGGCGGGTTAACTATCACCGATAACGGCGGCGGATCTTATACGGCGAGATATACTTATAATCCGAATGATGCCCAGACCATGGGATTTTACGATCTTTATTTCGAGGTAACCGACGGTTACGATACGGCTATCGATATCTACGACGACAACCTTAATGAATTGGAAATCATCGAAATTATCGCCAACAATCCTCCGCTAATTACCGCCGGAAATACGGCTGTAAATCCGACCTCCCTTGATAGGTTTGGCCCTGGAACTACCGAATTCAGTGTTACATTCACCGACGCCGATGAGCCGGGTGTTAGCGGATTTTTCGTTACATTTAAAACGAGATCGCCTTATAATCAATTTATCTATCTTGCCGCGGACGCTCTTCAGCATGGAGTCGGCGGGATGACTATCACCGACGGCGGCGGCGGTTCTTATACGGCCACAATCTTCTGGGATCCTCCGGATAATACTAATCTCGGTTATCACGATCTTTACTGTGAAATCTCCGACGGCACCGACGCGGCGGTGGATAACTTTGCCGATAACATTGACGAGCTTTTGATATCGAACGGCGGAGAAAACGCTCCGCCGGTGGTCCCCGCCGATAATGCTTTCGCGTCACCAGCGGCGGTGGAGAGAATCGGGACTAACCCGACTACAATATCGGCTACCTTTACCGATACCGATATTCCCGGCGTTACCGTTTTCAGAGTGTCATTTAAATTGAGACTTCCCGATAATTCAGCCGAGCTAATTCTCGCTGACAGTGTGGCAAATGGGCAAAGCGGAGTTACAATATCAGATGACGGCGGCGGGATCTATACCGCGTCGGTAAGCTGGGATCCTCCCGACGCTCAAACGCTCGGATTCTACGATCTCTATTTCCAGGTCGATGACGGTGTCGATATTTCCTACGATAATTATTTTAATAACCTAGATGAGTTTGAGATTTACGACGCTATAAGCAATAACGCGCCGACAATAGTGGCCGATACCACCTTCGCCATCCCGACATCTGTAAACAGGATCGGCTCCGAATACACAATGATCAAATCGACTTTCACCGATATAGATATGCCGGGCCGAGGGGCGTTTACAGTGACAATCGCGGTGAGAGATCAATCATCGATAGAGGACATTCTTGTAAATGCCGCTAATCATGGAGAACAGGGTTTACGTATAGAAAACAGACCCGGTGGGGTCTACGAAGCTACCGTTTTATGGTATCCGGCCGATGCCCAGGCTACTGGGACGTATGATCTTTATTTCTATGTTGAGGATAATTATGCGGCTGCAACCGTCGATGGTTATTCAAACAACGCTGATGAACTCACGGTTACCTCCACCGCGATCCTGGGTGATGGAAATCTCCTGCGACGCACAAATGATTCCGGAAACTGCGGCGGTCCCAATTCCGCCTGCCACGCCATAGCCAATCACCAGACTTTCGAGTGTCTGACCTGCCATACGCCGCACAACACGACGAATATATACATGGTGCGCGATACCATTCAGACACCCAGTTCCGGTAACCGAGAGGTAATATTCAAGACCCTCGGAATCGGAGACGCTTTCAACGATCCCGACCCGGTAGCCGGCGATCCCACATCAGGTGTAATGGCCGATTCATCGGACGGTGTCTTCACCGGTGTATGCGAAGTGTGCCACAGAACAACTACCCACCACACCAACGACGGTATCGGGCAAGATAGCACCCAGTTGCCTGCCGTCCACAATGATGCCGTGGATTGCACCAGCTGTCACCCCCACGATGGCGGATTTAGCCCGTCTGGCGGAGGGGAATCCAGCGGTGGGCAGGCCTGCGCCTGCCATGGTTCGATATTCAATCCGATGAATTCATCGACTGACTCTTATCACCATCAAATAGATAGCAACAGCCCCGTTTATACCTTATCTTCTAAAACTTGCTTAACCTGCCATGTAGATCACGATATATTCAGACCGGATCTCAATCCCGGCATCGGAGCAAGATCGAGAAACCTTCGCGTCGATATAACATCATCCGTGGATTCGGGAGATGTGACGGTCTTAGCCAACTCCGATTACTCGTCATCCGGAACCGGCGGAATTTGCCTCTCGTGCCATACATCGACGCAAACCAAGTATTCTAATCCACCCGACGGCAGTACCGAAACACAACCCATTTCCAAAACTGATTTCGACGCCGCGACATCGACGCATAATTATAGCGCTACATCTACTTTCAATTCCGACGCTTCCACTTTCAATGGCAACTGCGTAAAATGCCATAACGATACTATGACTAAATCATACCAATCGGCGGGAAATAAATTCAGTGCGCATGATAATCCATACGGGAGAATTCTCAATCCCCTCGGAGCTCCCTCCCCGGCCGATCCTATGGAGGAAAAACTCTGCTTTGGATGTCACTCTACCACTCAAAATCCTAACGCCGGTACCAACCAGGATTACTATGGCGTACAAAGCATGTCCGATTCAGCCCTGGCGATACAGACTGTTTTCGGGTATACCTACGGGCATCCTACTACTGATTCTTCCGGACTACACAGCCCTGGGGAAACTGGCCCCGATTTCGCCGACGGTAACCGTCACGCCGAATGCCAGGATTGCCATAACGTTCACGCCGCTCAGCAGGGTACGCACGACGGTACGTCGAACCTTGTCTCAAACGCTCTAAAGGGAACGTGGGGTGTCGAACCGGATACCGGATGGCCCGATCCACAGGTCCCGAGTAATAACGCGAATGTCTTCACTGCTCCCGCTCCCGGCGATTTTATCCGAGTGGAACCAGCGGTTAGAGAATGGCAGATTTGCCTGAAATGTCACTCGAATTACACAACTCTCCCGTCCGGCAATCGAAATCTCGCCGAGGAAATAAACCCTAAATACCCATCCACTCACGGAATAGTAGAAGCCGGAAAGAATTCGTACTGTAACACTACTACGATGTTCGAACCGTGGGGCTCGGCTAACGAAGCCGCCTCGGGGCCAAATTCGGGGATAGTGTACTGTTCGGATTGCCACAGCGATAGTTCGAGTGCAGGTCCTTCCGGACCACACGGCTCAAACGCCGAACATCTGCTGGTAGCGACCATTGTTTCTGACGATCAAGTCGGAACCCCTCTATGCGATGTCTGCCATAATCCTTATACTTATTGGAGTGGTAACGCCATCGCGAGCCGATATGGGCAACACCCGGCATCCAGAGGCGGCCATCAAAAGCCTAAAGGCTGTTTTACCTGTCATATGTGGGATTACGCCTGGACGTCGGGGCTCGGCGTCCAAACCAGCGAAGTATTCACCGACGGTCCGGTTTTTGTTCATGGACAGAATAAAAGGTGGCGATTTATGGACGACGATGGCACCGATGGCTCCTACGATCCGGTCGACGCATTTATTAATGGTTATCTCGCCAATATTGACTATTCCGTACCTAGCTGTTGGTCCGACGAGGACGCCACTGGCTGTTCACGCAGCCATAATGCAACCACTTATTAAAAACTCTTGAGTTTTCATAGAAGATGAAAATAAATTTCGCCTCCACAAAGCTTGCCTTCTTTTTGATCGCCATATTAGCAATTCTAATAATCTTATCCGCTATAATTCCTCAAAAAGATATTTCCGATGACCGGATCATCGACCTTAAGGAATTACTCGGTGACGGTTATGTTGTAATTGAAAAATTAAAGCTCGACGAAATATACACCTCGCCGTATTTCTTTATCCTCCTCGGATTCCTCATTATTAACATGGCGGCGGGTAATATCAGGCGGTTTAAAATTGTCTATAAAACTGAAAAAACTTTACTGAAAGCAAGACATCTCGGGTCTATTATTTTTCACCTGTCACTGATATTTACATTGCTATCCGTGATCTTGAACTACCTCTATAGGCATGAAGTTGTCTATGCCCTAACCGAAGGACAGGCTCTTTCCAATTCTCAAACTTCATACCTTCGAGAATTCAGCGGACCGGCCTTTACAGATTCTAATGTCCGCTATCAACTTCGTCTTGTTACGGTCAACGAATCTTATGAAATCGAAGGCTCTTTCACCAGAGCCGCCGATATATCCTTGCTTCCGGAAAACAACCCCGTCGCGATAACCGCGACAGTCCTTACGAACCATCCTCTGAAATGGAACAACCTGGAATTTCATATCGGACCGAAATCGGGCTATTCTCCTGAACTACTTATTAATGACGCGACAGGCAAAAGCCTTTTCAAAAGTTTCGTGCGGCTGGCCTCTCGAAAAATAGAGGGCAAAACATTCCATTACGACTATATAGTGATAGGCGAAACCGATATTAAAATAGACATTACAGTCCTTTCGGATACTGTAATTCTCGACTCGCCGGAATATCAAATTACTGTTCATGAGGATGAGCGATTATTATGCGATACTACATTGACCGACAAGGAAATAATAGACTGCGAAGATTTTAAAATTTCTATTCCTCGATTACGCCGTTGGTGCTATATTAGCGCCGTTGAAAGTCCCTTTCAAAATTGGATCTTTTTTGGGTTTTGGATAGCTCTCGCGGGAATGACGATAGGTTTTATACCGCGTCTTCTGGAGAATAAATCGAGGAGAAAATGAACGCAATCGAATCGGTCTTCTACTGGACAACAGCGCTCTTGCATGCGGCTACTTTTTTTCTGGTTTTATTATCCCTGGTCTTTAAAAAATCATCGTCGTTCAACCTCGCCAAGTGGCTGTTCGTCCTGGCTTTTTTCACGCTTACCGTATTCGGGATTATCCGTTGGGCCCGGACAGGGCACCCGCCGTTCGTGACACTGTTTGAATCGATGATCGCGGCTATCTGGTTTACACTGCTGATTTTTCATATCGCAAGGTTTAAGGTAAAACAGGTTCCGATCCTGCTCCTTCCGGTATCGTTTATATCGTTTCTCATGATGGGCTGGTCATCATCGTTGCCGGCCGATGCTTCTCCCCTTTCGGCGGCCCTTACCAACGTCTGGCTGTTCATCCACGCTTCCTTCGCCACCTCCGGAGCAGCGGCCTTTCTAATGGCGGCATCGTTTTCCATCATCTATTTAATGGGTAAGAAAAAACTCGATGCTATGGAAAAGGTGAGCGCTAAAATTCCTGAATATAAATCCCTGCCCAAAACGATCCTGAATTTTCTTATTTTCGGCCTTATCCTATGGGGCGTAATGATCGTCTCCGGTTCCATCTGGGCGCATGTCGCCTGGGGACGATACTGGGCCTGGGACCCTATCGAACTCTGGTCGCTTATAAGCTGGCTGCTATTCGGCCTTCTCCTGCATGCCAGGCTGGCCTTTAAACTCTCAAAACGTCTTTTCTGCTGGCTTTCTATATTGGCCGCGGCTACGGTCGTCTTTTCATTATGGGGTATTCAATATCTTTACGAGACCATTCACAGTTATGGGTAATATTACTCATTTGGAGAATAGAGGGTTTATCGCCGCGATTATCTTTTCAGCCCTTCTCGCTGGGTGTGGCGATGATAATAAGGGCGAATACTCGTCGTTGCCCGTATTCGAGCGCGCGGTAACTTCTGCCATCGATTCCGATACTCTTCAACCGGCAAGATTGAAATTTTTTAACGATACCCTGTTTGTTAGCTACGTAGGTGACTCCCGAATCGATCTCTTCACTCCAGATCTCGAAAGAATAAAGACGATAGATCTGCTCGATCCGGAGCCGGTTTTCCCCACGACTTTCGATATATCGGATTCATCTATATTTCTAACCGACCACGCTAAGCATATTATGGCCGTTTATGATCGTGACGGCTCTTTTCTCGATTCTTTCGGCACTCTTCCTGACGGCAAAACCACATTGTCTCCATTCGCCCTGGCTTACTTCGGCGGCGTTCTCTACGTAAGCGATATACATCTCGGAAAAGTACTGGCGGTATCCATGGTCAACGTTTCCGAGTTAACCGAAATAGGGGAACTGATATTGACCATACCGAGCGATTCGGCCAGGACGATTAAATTCCCGTCGGCAATTATGATTACTTTCGACGGCCGCTTATTGGCGGGCGACGCCGGAACCGGCGAGGTAAACGTATTTACCTGCGACGGTCGATATATTTATTCCTTCGAAGACGCAGAGACAGCGAAAATGATGGCCCCGATGGGTTTCGCGATGGATAATATCGTAGATCCGTCGATGCAGGACAGCCTGTCTTTCGACCCTAGCGGTATACGTAAATTCGGGCGATATCATGTTGTGGACGCCAACAACGGCGCGGTGCATATGTACAATCCGCTGGGACGATATATCGCGTCGTACCCCACCGACAAATCGCTTGTTAAGCCGTCGGATATCGCTATAGACAGGAAAAACGGTAAAATCTTTATAGCCGATCCTCAATCAAAACAGATCCTCATTTACAGGTACAAAGGTTAATTCATGGGCATGACTCTCTTGATGATCAGTAATTATTTCCACGATCTCTCCGTGGCCATACTGGCCTCGAATATCCTGGCGGTTTATTATATAGGACGTTTCCTCGATAAGAATCCGACACACGAGACAATCATCCCCGAGCTATTCGAGAGGTTATCTAAGATCACTTACGCTGCGTTTGCCTATATTATAGTCGCCGGAGCGGTTCGGGCTTATTTTTTCATCGATTTTGAGTGGAACCCCGCTGTGGGAAAAGGGCAGGTGACAGCCCTTATAATTAAACATATTATTCTGTTTACAATTACTGTTTTTGGAATAATCGTCCATTTGAGGTATTATAGAAAATATGGTAAAAAAGGCTAAAAGTATTCTCTTCGTAACCCCTCCCTATCATTGCGGAGTTGTGGAGGTGGCTGGAAGCTGGCCGCCTTTAGGGTTTCTTTATCTCGGAGCGCAAGCGCAAAAAGCCGGCTGGAACGCCCGGGTTTACGATGCCATGTCTCTTCGGGACGATTATCAAAAAATAAGAAGACAGCTAAAATCGATCGATTTTGATATCCTGGCGACCTCAGCAATCACCCCTACTTTTCCCGACGCCTCCAAGCTATGCCGTATCGCAAAGGAGATCAATCCCGAATGCACGACCATAATCGGCGGTGTCCACCCGACTTTCTGTTATGAAGAAATTTTATCCGACGATTCCAACCGGATCGACTACATCATTTCCGGCGAGGGCGAACGCCCGCTCTATGAATTCCTGGTAAATTTCGACAATCCCAAAAAACGCCATAAAGCTCCGAACCTGATTTTCAGAAAAGACGGCAAAACAATTAAAAATAAGGTTCTGCCTCTTTATAATGATCTCGATGCCCTGCCAGTAGCCTGGGATCTTCTCAACTGGGACGATTACAAATATTACGTGATATCCGACTCCCGCCTGGGGGCTGTTTCCACTTCGCGAGGCTGCACCCACGAATGCACTTTCTGTTCACAGCAGAAATTCTGGAATAAAAGCTGGCGGGGACGGAAACCGGAATCTGTTGTTAATGAAATCACTTACCTGAATAAAACCTATGGCATCAACGTATTCCTCTTCACCGACGAGTACCCCACCTACGACCCCGATCGCTGGGAGAAGCTTCTTGACGGAATTATCGCCAGGGATCTGGGGATTTACATCCTCATAGAAACCCGAGTGGAGGATATCGTTCGGGATAAGGATATTCTATATAAGTACAGAAAAGCCGGTATAATCCACGTCTACGTTGGCGCCGAGGCGACCGATCAGGATAAGCTCGATAAAATCAAAAAGGAAATTACAATAGGCGATTCAAACGAGGCTATCAGGCTTATCGCCGAACACGGCATGATCTCGGAAACGTCGTTTGTGCTGGGTTTCCCCGATGAAACCGAGGAATCCATAGAAACAACTTTCAAGGCGGCTAAGGAGTTCAACGCCGATTTCGCCCATTTTCTGGCGATAACACCCTGGCCCTACTCCGATTTTTACCAGGAAGTGAAAGACTCTATCGCCGTATTCGATTATTCCAAATACAATCTTATAGAGCCGATTATCAAACCGGATAATATGACTCTGGATCAGATCGATCTCGCGATTATCGATTGTTATAGACGTTACTATATGCCGAAAATGATGGAGTTTCTTAAAATCAAAGACGATTTCCGTCGAAACTACCTGGTGACATCGACAAAACTGATAATGAAATCGTCGTTCTTAATCGGTAAATTCGCCCGCTTGGGATTAAACCCCAAAGCGGTTATGCAGAAAATACTCAAAAGCTAAAATTTCGTGTTATGACAGCTATAACATAAATCGATTGCCGCCAACTGCAATAGCTTACCATTCGCTTCGGAATTATGAACGGTATGACATGTGGAAACGCAAGTCATTTCGGTCCGGGTATTAGGGTCGACAACACCGGCGCCGATAGGATGAGACCGTCCCAATTCATGATTGGAATGACAGCTCCCCGTACATAACGAAATTACCGGACTGTTTAGATTATTCTCTTGGTTCGATCCATGAGGATTATGACAATCAACACATTCAAGGATTTCATGTTCCTTGCTCGATACAGCTATTCCTCGCGAAGTATGGCAACTCTGGCAAAGTTCATTTCCCGAAACCGTAACTGTAGTATGTTGGCCGGATAATTCCAGTGTTTGCCCGGTCTCATGACAGAAAATGCAATCGTCGCCGCTTTCGATAAAATGCGAGGAGCGTGAATCGAGCTTCTCCTGATGACATTTTCCACAGTCAGATTCACTATTTTGCCCGCTAAAAGCCACTCCCATCAGGATCGGTAATACTAGCAGTGATTTAAGAAGGTTCCACATCCCCCCCCCTTTTCTAATTAGCCGTTATTCGCGATTTTCAATCCCATTCCACATGCTCGTCGTGCATTGGGATCTTCCGGTTCGGTTCACCCAAAAACGTCTGGATTCCCAATTTCTTGCATTATCATAACCGCAATCGCCGTGCCAATAAATAACGGGTGAAACATGTTGACAATAAAGGAGATACGGGAATTTCCGAGCCGAATTCAATGGGGAGAACCCTGATAAATGGGGGAAATTTCCTATATTCTTCCGAAAATCAAAACATTACGTAAAAAGCGCTTTACCATCTGAAGTTGTTGGGAATCGCGTTTATGGAAACAACGCTATTATAGGTTTTATTAGGATTTATTATTAACGGTAGTTAGAGTTTACTCAATTACTATTTCTACAATTCCCTTTCCCTCGTTTTCGGTATACCATTTTTCCAGAGCTTCACTGTTTTTCTCTTCGAGAATATTATTTACATTCCTATTATGTTCTTTGGCTATATGATTTTCCTGTTCGCTAAGGGCGTTTTCAGTTTTTATCTTCTTCAATTGCCGCGATGAAATAACCTTACCCATTAGATATGCCGTCACGGTCATACCAATCCCTACAGAAATCAAAAAATCCGCTTCCCCGGAACGATCCTTACCCATTACAAGCTTTGCCAGAACTCCCTGCCCTGTGGGAATAATGATAAAAGTCTCGGCAAGGTTATTGAATTTCTCTTTTGTTTTCTCAGCGTCCTGCTCGTTTCGCGGTATTTTTATTTCCTTATATTCCAGTTCAAGCTCTTCGGCAGTATAACCCGACGGTTGTTCGGTACCCATCACAAAATTCATATTCAGCTTCACGCTGCCTGGAAAATCATATTCATATTCCAGAGACTCAAAACCGTCGCGATTAGCGATAAACCTATGAACTCCCGCCCCGATCTCCATTTCGAAAGGCGTGACCCTGCTGTCAGACGAATTATCCACCCTCACCAGAACACTTTCAGGGGTTGAGGAGATGGCAAGAAAGCTCGTCTCCCGAGAACGCGATTCAATCTCCGCCGTAAAGATCGTATCTTCCGGAACTTGTTCGATAAA
>JAZGHS010000253.1:0-12035 GCA_036481315.1 Candidatus Zixiibacteriota bacterium
GATATTGCCGACGTCGTATACGTTGATAACAACCTCTTTTTGTGTTCGGATGAAGGGCAGAGGTTGATGCAGGAAAAGATTATCGAACACAATCTTAATCGTGTGGTCGCCGCCGCCTGTACGCCCCGGACGCACGAGCCGATATTTCGGGAGAGCTGCGAGAGAGTCGGTTTGAATCCGTATCTATTTGAGATGGTGAATATTCGAGACCAATGCTCGTGGGTTCATACAAATCTTCCCGAAACGGCGACCGGCAAGGCTCGCGATTTAATTCGTATGGGTACGGCTAAGGCAAAGCACCTTCAACCGCTCTACCGTAGTTCAATACCGATAAAGCAAAGCGTGCTTGTGGTAGGAGGAGGGGTAGCCGGTATGAGAGCCGCGTTGGATCTGGAAGCGCAGGGATTTAAGGTATACTTAATAGAAAAAGAAAGCCGTCTTGGAGGGCGATTAAACAGGTTGACCAAAGTTTACCCTGCCGATCTCTCGGCAGTGAAACTCGCGCGAGCGATGTTTGAGAAGCTAAATAGTAGCAGGGTCGAGGTGATGGCGTCAACGACCTTAAACTCCATCTCCGGTTATTTTGGCAATTTTGACGTTTCTACGACAAATGGAAATTTCAAAATCGGAGCTATTGTGATTGCCACCGGCGCGGATACCTATATTCCAAAAGACGAATATTTATATAAACAATATGAGAACGTTATTACTAACCAGGAGCTCGAGGATATCTTACAAGATTCCAAAAAAGGTATCGAGATTGACGGTAAAACTCCCGAAACGGTCGTCTTTATTCAATGTGTGGGCTCAAGGGATCCCGAAACTAATTCCGCCTGCTCACGTTTTTGTTGTCCGACTACTATCAAGCAGGCGATCAGACTTCGGGAAAGCGGAGTGAATATCGTCGTCCTTCATCGGGACATGCGCACTGTGGGAAGTAAAGCCGAGGAACAATATCGTCAGGCAAGAGCGATGGGGGTGAAGTTTATTAAATATACTCCCGAGCGGTTGCCCGAGGTCAAGGGCAACGGCGAGATAGCGTCCGGGGTGAAGATCCTGGAACTGGCGTTGAACAGGACATTAAAGATCGAGAGCGATTATGTAGTATTGGCATCAGGCATGGTTCCCAATAAGGAAAGTAATCACGCGGTACATGAGATGTTGAAAATCCCGATTGGGGCCGATGGTTTCTTCATGGAGCGTCACGCCAAGCTTGGTCCGGTGGAGACAACATCAGAAGGCGTATTCCTGGCGGGTTGCGCGGGGGGGCCGAAAGATATCGCTGATTCGGTCGCTCAGGGCTCGGCCGCCGCGGCCAAAGTGGCGTCGATTATATCAAAAGATATAGCCATGGTCGAGCCTACGATTTGCACGGTAGTAGACGAATCGCTCTGTAGAGCTTGTGGGGAGTGTGTGAAGATCTGCGAGTATCACGCGCCGTCGCTGGTGGATATCGCTCCCGGGCGAAAAGCGGCGAAGATCAATGAAGCGCTATGCAAGGGCTGCGGTACCTGCGCCTGTTGGTGTCCCACCGGGGCTATCGATGCTATGCAATTTACCAATCAGCAACTGGATTCTATGATGGAAGCTCTAATGGCGGAGATTTAGATGCCTTCGAAGACCGTTAAAAAGAAGACTCGCAAAAAGGCGGTGAAAAAGGATAAGTTCGTACCGAACATTGTGGCGTTCGCGTGCAACTGGTGCAGTTACGCGGGCGCGGATAATGCCGGGGTGAACAGGTTTCAACATAACCCTAATTTCCGGATAATCAGAACCATGTGTTCCGGACGGGTAACGCCTGGGTTTGTGCTGAAGGCGTTGAAACTTGGCGCCGACGGTGTGTTGGTATCGGGATGTCATTTCGGGGATTGTCATTACATATTCGGTAATTATCGCGCCGTGGATCAATTCGAGAAAACCAAGGCGCTTGTTAAAACGCTAGGATTGGAAGAGGGTCGTGTCAGGCTCGAGTGGGTCTCCGCCGCTGAAGGGCCCCGTTGGGCGGAGCTGATGGATGAATTTGTCGAACAGATTACCAAACTGGGTCCGAGTCCTTTGAATCATAATAAAAATGGTAAGAAGTAGGGAAAATGGAAACGTCAACGAAAGCGATCGACAACCTAAAGAAAAACCGCGCCTTCTTATGCTTAGAATGCGGTAAATGCACGGCGGTTTGCCCGATATCGAGATTCAACAACAGTTTTTCTCCACGCAAAATGCTTGCCGACGGGCTTTTCTATAACGCCGATGATTTGGTTTCGGACAAGCAATTATGGTCATGCTTAACTTGTCAGCTTTGCTCTATGCGTTGCCCGGTTGATGTAAAGTTTTCTGAATATATGAAAGACGTGAGAGCCGAAGCGTACAGCAGAGGTAAAAACGGTAACCCGTCGCATGGGGGCGCTTTACATCATGTAATGGAAATGGCCGCGTCGCCGAAATTGAAACAGAATAGAACCGGTTGGATCGAAAGCGGTTTGAAAACCCAAAAGAAGGGCGACGTTTTATATTTCGTGGGATGTTTACCCTATTACCAGGATTTTTTCAGCAAGGATTTAGATTTTTCACCAATATCCATAGCGAAAGATACGGTTAAGATTCTCAACTATCTCGGGATCGAGCCGGTAGTCGCGGAAAACGAAAGATGTTGTGGTCATGATCTTTACTGGCTGGGACGGCTTGATAAATTCGATGAACTCGGCAATCTCAATTTGAAAGAGATATCGGATTCGGGGGCGAAAACGGTGGTAACCGCCTGCCCCGAATGCGCTTACGCATTGAAGGATTTGTATGCTCAACGGCTGGGTAAACCGGATTTCGAGGTGAAGCATATAGCCGAGATGGTTTCGGAAAATATAGACAGGTTTAATTTTAAAGATATAAATCGGGAAATTACGTTTCAGGATCCGTGCCGGTTGGGAAGATATATGGAGATATACGATCAACCGCGAAAGACGCTTGAATCTATCCCTGGTGCCAGACTTCGGGAGATGCCGCATAATCGCGCGGGGGCGTTATGTTGCGGTACCACCAACTGGATGAATTGCGACGCGACGTCGAAGCAGATCCAGAAAAGCAGACTTGAGGAGGCCAAGAGCACCGGTGCGGGTACGATTGTAACCGCCTGTCCTAAATGCCAGATCCATTTTCGATGTGCCGGATGCGGCGAAGAGACAGAAAAAGTTGATATAGAGATAACAGATTATGTGAACTTGATAGCCTCGGCGATCGATGGCTGAGGGGACTAATGTATATGAACCAATGATCGATACAGGCAATTTTGGGGAGTTAAAATGGCAGTTGATGTAGGAAAGACCGAGGAAATGCGTATCGGTGTATTTGTTTGCGAATGCGGATTGAATATCCAAGGCACCGTGGATTGCGCCGCGGTCAGCGAGTATGCAGAGACGTTGCCCGATGTCGTCGCGGTTGTTCAGAACAAATATACGTGCGCCGATCCGGGGCAAAACGAAATCAAGAAGGCGATCGGGGAGCACAAGCTTAACAGGGTGGTTGTGGCGTCCTGTACCCCGAAAATCCACGAGCCGACCTTCAGGGCTTGCGTTGCCGAGGCGGGATTAAATCCGTACCTTTTCGAGATGGTTAATATCCGCGAGCATGTCAGCTGGGTGCATCAGGGCGAAAAGGAAGCGGCTACTGCCAAGGCGAAGGACCTGGTCAGAAGCGGTGTGGCCAGGGCTCATTTTCTTGAGCCGCAGGACGAGGCCGAGGTGCCGGTGACCAAGGCGGCGTTAGTGATCGGGGGCGGCATAACCGGTATTCAGGCGGCGTTGGATCTGGCCGATGGCGGGCATCAGGTTTATTTAGTCGAGAAGGAGGCGACATTGGGCGGCATTATGGCCGCGCTCGACAAGACCTACCCGACAATGGATTGTTCGATATGAATACTCGGGCCGAAGATGATGGATGTCGGTCGACATCCCAAAGTTGAACTTTTAAGCTACAGCGAAGTCGAATCGGTTGCCGGATTTGTCGGCAATTTCAACGTGACGATCCGTAAAAAAGCGCGTTACGTAAACGAGAAAGAATGTACGATCTGCGGTAAATGCTCCGAGGTCTGCCCTGTAGCTGTCCCGGATGAATACCAGCAG
The DNA here is from genome assembly GCA_036481315.1 of Candidatus Zixiibacteriota bacterium. GTDB lineage: Bacteria > Zixibacteria > MSB-5A5 > UBA10806 > UBA10806 > JAZGHS01. The sequence goes on from JAZGHS010000253.1 coordinate 4,113, forward strand.
GGATTCTCGTCGCGGAAAGCCGTATATCTACCGTTTCCCCAAGCGGTGCCGTCGTCATATGTGCTGGATATGGAAAACTGTCTCGGTAACAATCCCATTGCCTGTGGAAAATGCGCCGAGGTTTGCGAGAAGTCATGTATCGACTACGATGATCAGGATGAAATGATGAATATCGAGGTCGGCGTGGTTATCGCCGCCACCGGTATGGACGTTTACGATCCCACCGAGTACGACGAGTATGGATACACCCGTTATGAAAATGTCATCACCAGTATGGAGTTCGAGCGGCTTATATGCGCCGGAGGACCGACCGGCGGGAATTTTATCAGGCCGACAGATCAGGAGACGCCTCAAAGTATCGGGTTTATCCAGTGTGTTGGTTCGAGAACCCAGAATGGTCGGGGGAATCCGTATTGCAGTAATATCTGCTGCATGAACACGGTCAAAGACACTCTGCTTCTCTGTGATCATTATCCCGGAGTCGAGGCAAAGGTCTTCTACATGGATATCCGGGCGTTCGGTAAGGGGTTCGAGGATCTTTATATGCGGAGCAAAGAGGAGGGGGTTAAATATATCAGGGGAATTCCTGGCGACGTAGTCGAGGATCCGAATACTAATAACCTGTTGTTGACAGTGGAAAATACAACCACCGGAAAACTCGAAAAACATGAGCTCGACCTGCTTGTTCTTTCGCAGGGTGTAATACCGAGGAAAGATACCGATCATGTTAAGAAACTTCTTACCCTTTCAAGCACGTCCGACGGTTTCATCATGGAATCGCATCCAAAGCTAAGGCCTGTTGACGCGCCGACCAAGGGAGTATTCATCGCCGGATGTATGGAATCTCCCAAGGATGTCAAGGATAGTGTCACCCAGGCGAGCGCGGCCGCGGCGAGAGCGAGTATTTTGCTAAACGCGGGCAAGACCAAGATCGAGGCTATAACATCGATAATTAACGACGACAAGTGCAACTACTGCGGACTTTGTTCCAGAGTCTGTTCGTACAACGCCATATTATCGTCAGATAAAAAGACGCAGAAACTCCCGGTTGTTATACAGGCGGCCTGCGCTGGATGCGGAGCATGTGCCGCGGAATGCCCGCAAGACGCTATCATCATGCGGCATTTCACCGATGAGCAGATAATGGCCCAGGTGGAGGCGATTTTAGAGGTCGATCCGCATAAGCATCTTCTCACGTTTGCCTGCAACTGGTGCAGTTACGCCGGAGGAGATATGGCGGGAACGTCGAGATTGCAATATCCGGCCAATTGCAGGTTGATCCGGACCATGTGTTCGGGGCGTGTTGACGAGAAATTTGTAATGCACGCGTTCAAACTTGGCGCTCCGATGGTTTTAGTTTCGGGATGTCATTTCGCCGATTGCCATTATATAAACGCCGTCCACTGGACCCAGAAGCGGATGGATAAGCTTTGGAATAAGCTCGACCGGCTGGGCATTCGCGCCGACAGATTACAGCTTGAATGGATATCAGCCGCCGAGGGGCAGAAATTCGCTAAGGTGATGCGGGCGATGGAGGATAAGCTTACGGCGGTGACCCAGGAGGAGATTGATTACACGATGAAAGTATTATCCGAAGAGGACAGAAAAAAGGCCGCCAAAAAAGGCGGAGAGGTAACGGTCTGATGACGGCACGTCCTGTATTATTCAAGTGCCTTTCCTGCGGTCATGAGTACGAGGGGACTTACGATCCCGATAATGTCGCCGAAAGAACCTGCCCCAAATGCCGTTCGAACAGCGTGCGCAGATTGCCGTTGGCCAAAAAGAAATAGTACGGCTGGATCAAAATTAATTAAACTTCGCGAGCACCCAGTTTACGATAATCGAAAATCGGTGCTTATATTCCGATAATTTACTGGAATAAGTAACCGGATTATTTGTATACTTTTTAAAAGGGTTAATATTATGCGTTTTTGGAAGCCAGCCTACGTCGGTCGTGCGTTAATTACCTTTGTTTTTTTATCGCAGTTGTATTGCGATAACAAAGGAATTGCCGTTGATAAGAATGCCCCTCCCGGCATTCCTACAAATCCTTCCCCCGGTAATGAATCGATAATCAGCCATAACACAAATATTCAGCTAGGCTGGGAATGCAATGATCCCGACGGCGATTCGTTGACCTACGATCTTTACTTCGGCGAGGATTTCGACCCGCCTTTAGCGGCTACAAGCTTAACAAATTGCGCATATACAATAAACATTCTTGATAATAGCAAAACATATTATTGGCGAATTACGGCAAGTGACGGCAAAGATCTGACTTTAGGCCGTCGGTGGCGGTTTAATATCGAAATGGAGAGAGGGATTCATCTTGTCGGCAGCTACGATAGTCATTCATCATTGGATGTTAAAGTTATCGAGCATTACGCGTATATAGGTGATGCTGGCGGTTTTGAAATAGTCGATATATCCGATCCCACAGCTCCGGCTTACATCGGAGAGTTTCATTCGCCGCATTATAACGACAGCGCGCACGATATTTTCGTAGACGGCGATTATCTATATCAAGCTGATGGTAACGCAGGCCTTCAAATCTATGATATTTCCGATCCGGCAAATCCCGTGCTCGCAAGCGGGTTATGGGAGGTGGGATATGCCGGGGATGTGTATGTAAAAGATGAGTATGCTTATGTGGCCAGCGGTTCTTTTATATTTATCGTTGACGTGGGCGATCCAACGGAACCTTTGGAGGTTGGATCATTACAGCCGGGGGGCTATGTTAATGGAGTTATAGTGAGAGGCAATTTAGCTTATTTTTCGAATCACATCAGAGGGCTGCAAATAGTCGATATAAGCGATCCGGGAAATCCCGTGCTGGTGGGGGAATACACTACTTCCTGGTATTCATATAGCATTTTCGTATATGGCGATTACGCCTATTTAACTAAAGGGTATGACGGTTTTCAAATTATCGATATCGTCAATCCCGCGGCGCCAGTCTTCGTAGGAAGTTATAATTCAAACGGCTTGGCGCAGGATATATATGTTGCTGACAATCTCGCTTACCTGGCGGGGGGTGATTCGGGGTTGTATGTTGTAAATATCGGGAATCCTGCTAATCCAATTGAGGTTGAAATTTACGATGCAGGCGGGACGGTGGGAGGTTTAGATAAAAACGAGGATTTTTTATTTGTATCCCTTAGCTGGCGCGGCGGCGGCTTGCTAATCCTGCAATATGTGCCATAGTCAGAGTTAATAATCAGCGTATAAATCCGTATTCCGTCCCGGTACCCGGCAGAGAATTGGAAAAATGCTCTCGCCAATAAGAACGGAATATGATAGAATACAGAACGTTATAGACGTCTTTCAGTCGGGCGGGTAGAGCATGATGTGAGAATCGAGTTTACGAGGAGAAAATTCGATGACCGAACTTGCTGGATCGGATATCGCGATCGGTTACGATTATTTCAGCAAGCTTAGAGAAATAGTCGATTTGGACGCGTATAAATCGTCGTTTTTGCTAACCGATAACTTCATATTCGAACTTTATTCGAAAAAAATCCGACGGATTTTCGAACGGGAGTTGGAAAACAATAGGTATATGGCGATACCAGCGGGGGAAAAGAGCAAGACCTTACCGATGGTCGAGGAGATCGGTGAGCGAATGATCGAGTCCGGGTTGGGCAAATACTCCGTTTTGATAGCGTTAGGCGGGGGAGTGGTGTCAGATCTCGGCGGACTGGCGGCCTCTCTATTCAGTCGGGGTATCGATTATATAAATATACCGACTACGCTTGTCGGGCAGATAGATGCTTCCATAGGGGGCAGATGCGGTGTTAATCTCGATACGGCGAATAATATTCTGGGGCTTTTCTCTCCCCCGCGTCAGGTTGTGATAGATCCCGGTTTTCTGGATACACTACCGAAGGATCGGATTAACGACGGAGTCGTGGAACTTCTGAAAATCGCTTCAGTTGCCGATACCGATTTATTAGCAGGATTAGAATCTATCCGTTGCGATTTTATCAACGCGGACGATTCGATAAAAATCGAGTTGATCGAGAGAGCGGCCAGGCTGAAGCTGGCTGTTTTAGCGCGCGATATTCATCAAACCGGGTATAGCGAGATTTTGAATTTCGGTCATACAGCAGGCGATATTATTAATTCTTACGGGGATGCCGAGAAGTTTGCGAGCCATCAGGCGATAGCAGTCGGTATGCTTGTGGCGATAGAGCTTTCCGAGTTCATCTGTGAGTTGAACAAGTCGGTGAAGGCCAGGCTCGCAGTAAATATCAAGCGGCTACTGGGAAATTCGTTTAAATTAGACATTAAAGGAGAGGAATTGTGGTTGAGAATCCAGCATGATAGAGAAAGAGACCGTGGAAACGTAAAATTCACATTGCTTACGGATATAGGATCTCCTCAGGTGAAGCCTGTCTTTAAAGATCAATTCCTGACCGCGTACAATGCCGTTTGCGGTTCGTAGTTGATAAACACTTTAGACTAAACATGACGATTTGCGAGCAATAAAGATCTCAACTAGGATGTTTTTTGAAAACATTTACCAGAAAAATCGTATTATAAATATGCTATAAATTGAATTTGAGGATTCTGATTAATAATAAAACTGGAGGAAAATTCATTATGAAAGAAATTACCCGGAGATCATTTTTAAAGGCTGGTGCCGGAGGGGTGGTTATTGCTTCCATTCCTGGCATATTCAGGCTGAACCCTTTGGCGGCGTTCGCGTCACCGGCCGCCGGGAAAGGATCTTTAGCGGACTACTACGAGCATTTCGGTGTTGACGAGGCAGTGATACGGCAGGTTATGGCCGCGGCTTTGGAAAAAGGAGGCGACTACTGCGACATTTTCTTCCAGCACAGTATCAGCAGCTGGATAGGGCTTGAGGATAATGTTGTTGATAGAGCCTATACCAATGTTGATTTCGGTGTGGGTATCAGGGTTATCGAGGGGGAACAGACCGGATATTCGTTCACCGAGGAAATCAGCCTCGAATCTATGAAGCTGGCAGCGAAGACGGCAGCGAATATAGCCGATCAGAGCAAAACGATTCCTCCCCAGGCATTTAAATTCCACGATACCCCCGATTATTATCCCATCGAGACACTCTGGGAGGATGTCAAGATCGACAGGAAAATCCCGTATCTTCAAAAAATTAACGATAGGGTATTCGCCGGGGATAGCAGGGTTATCAAATCCAAGGTCTGGTTTAACGATGAAAGTTCATACATTTTGATCGCCAATTCCGAAGGAAAGATCGTTTGCGATTATCAACCCCAGACACGGGTCAGCGCCTCCTGTACGGCCGAGCAGAATGGAAAACGGGAGAATAACGGTTTCAATCTCGCCGGACGTCAGGGGATCGAGTTTTTCACTCCCGACCGGGTGAACAGGATCGGCGACGAAGCGGTTCGTCGTACCATAACCCTTTTCGACGCCGTAAAACCTGAAGCCGGGGAGATGGAGGTGGTGCTGGCGGCCGGTAGTTCAGGGATTCTGCTGCATGAGGCTATCGGGCACGGTATGGAAGCCGATTTCAACAGGAAAAACATTTCGATTTTCGCGGATAAAATAAATAAACCGGTGGCTGAAAGTTTCGTATCTATAGTTGATGACGGCACCAACCCCAATATCAGGGGATCGCTCAATGTCGATGACGAGGGTAACGATTCCGAGGTAACTTACCTGGTGGAAAACGGTATCCTGCGAAGCTACCTGCACGATAGAATAAGCGCGCAACATTATAAAGTAAAACCGACAGGTAACGGACGCCGGCAGTCGTTCCGTCATATCCCTATGCCGAGGATGAGAAATACGTATATGCTTCCCGGTCCTCACGGCAAGGAAGAGATTATTAAGACCGTGAAAAAAGGTCTTTACGCCGAATCGTTTACAAACGGCCAGGTGTTTATCGGAGCCGGCGATTTCACGTTTTATGTCAAATCCGGTTTTCTGATCGAGGACGGTAAGCTCACCAAACCGGTTAAGGATGTTAATATCATTGGAAACGGGCCCAACGTCTTGAAAAATATAGTGATGGTTGGCGACGATCCGAAGCTTGCCGAGGGCGGTTGGACGTGCGGCAAAAACGGCCAGAGAGTGCCTGTTTCTCAAGGTTTGCCGACGGTAAAAGTATCATCGATCACAGTCGGAGGCATATCATCTTAGTCGAAACGTCGGCGAGGATGAACCAGATTAACCGGAAAGAATGGGGATTTATAAGATGAATAGAAAAGAGAAAATAGAACTTGCGCGCTGGTCGGTTGAATTTGCCAAAAAAAGCGGCGCTGATGAGGCCGCGGTGGATCTCTACCAGAGTAGAGATATAGAAACCGAATTCCGTGAGGGCAAACTCGATCAGTTGAAAGAATCGACGCAGAGTTCATTGAGTTTGACATTGTATGTGAACAACCGTTACTCTAATCATTCTACCAACGATATCCGCAAAGAATCATTGAAGCAATTTATTGCCGAAGCGGTATCGATGACCGGATATTTAAGCGAGGATCTTTTCCGTTCCCTCCCGGACCCGAAATATTATGAGGGGCGAAAGGAGATCGATCTTAAGATAAACGACTCTAACTACGAGAAGGTGACGTCCGAACAGAGGGTGGATATCGCCAGGGAAATAGAGGCCATTGCCGCCAAGCAGAGCGATAAAATTATATCCTGCTCGGCTGGTTATTCCGATAGTCATGGTGAATCTGTGAAGGTTCACAGCAACGGTTTCGAGGGTGAAAGAGAAAGTACCTCATTCTCGGCCGGTGTGGAGGTAACCGTTGAGGACGGCCAGAGTGGACGGCCTGCCGATTGGTGCTGGGCGACCGTACGTTTTTTCGATGAGTTACCGTCGGCTGAGTTTCTGGCCAGGGGCGCGGCCGAGCGGGCGTTGGGAAAGATCGGTCAATCGAAAATGGAATCGGGACAGTTCGATATGATTGTGGAAAACAGATCGGTCCGACGTTTGCTTTATTCCCTATTCGGCCCCATGCGGGCAAGCTCTCTTCAGCAGAAAAACTCGTTTTTAGAAGGTAAGCTCGGCGAGAAAATAGCCTCCGAAAAGCTGACCGTAATAGACGATCCATTTATAATCAAAGGTTTGGGTTCAAGGACGTTTGACGGGGAGGGACTCGCTTTAAAACGAAGAGCATTGATAGAAAAGGGAGTATTGAAAACCTATCTTGTGGATACATACTACGGCAAGAAGCTGGGTATGGAGCCCAACTCGGGGTCAACCGGAAATGTGATTATGGAATATGGGGATAAATCGAAGGATGAACTGATCGCCGCGATGGAGAAGGGAATTCTGGTTACCTCGTTTATAGGCGGGAATTCCAATTCGACAACCGGAGATTTCTCCTATGGGATTATCGGCAAGTATGTCGAAAACGGGAAGATCGTAAAGCCGGTTAACGAGATGAATATCTCCGGTAACCTGGTTGATCTGATGAATCAACTCGAACATGTTGGCAATGATCCATATATGTATTCCTCATTCCGATTACCGAGCCTCTATTTCAAAGATGTCCAATTCAGCGGAATTTAGACCATTTAGAGCGGGATCTCCCAAAGGGGATCCCGCCTTTTTAATTACCGATTATTGCTATAATTATAATTGACGGTTTTAAGAAATCGGTTATATTGCGATCAGAGGTGTGTTGATAATAAGTCAATTCCAGTTGGCCGGGTAACAGGTTTATTCCCAGCAGATTAGCGAGACATGACAGTTCCCCCGGGCCGCGGAAGGAGAGCGAAATGTATATTTTGGATAGATTGTTTCCGGTAAAATCGGCTGTTTCTATTTTGATTATTTTGATAGCGGCGGCCGGAGCGTGGGCGGGAATCGGCGACGATGATCCGCCTGATATCACCACGGTTGATACGCTTCTTTTCGAGGACTTTTCCGGACCGGAGGGGCCGTTTGAGAATAATCCGCTTCCCGAG
>JAZGHS010000254.1:0-17195 GCA_036481315.1 Candidatus Zixiibacteriota bacterium
TGGACACTTTTAATTATCATCTTCCCCTTAGGCGGGCTGATTCTCTTTATTCTGTTTGGTAGGGCCAGGCCGGCATCGGCTGGTTACAGATAAAAGCGAAATTTCCGAACATCCGGTTTTTGGCTAAAAAGCATCGAGTATCTGCCCAGATATGGAGATCCTGGTGGCAAAAGAGCTTCCCATCAAACCCCTGACATCTGGTTCTCTCGGCCAAATAAACCTGTAATCGAATTCATAACCAAACGACCTATACTGAAAAGCGAATTTCGCACCCACGCCCGGGTACCTCCCCTTCAAATCGCATTCGTTAAGGATTGTTCTGAATGTATCCATCGTGTTTTTAGTGATATGGATGTAGATAAAGTATATACCCCCGGTTAGCCTGACCATCTTACAACTTTTTGTAGTATCTATTTGATTCTTATCCCATATCTCTAAAATCTCTTTAGCTAAATTAACGTTGGAACCGCCGAGAGGCCCCTCTGCCGAATCAGAATCCGACTCCGCGATTCTGATTAACGATTCCGCGGAATTCCGGCCAATTGAAGTTTCGTAGATATCCTTTGAAGGCACCGCATCTTTTTTCATTGTCGTCCATGAGTATTTCAAGCCGCATTGCCAGATGATGACATTAAGGGGCAACTCTATGAATACCGGGGGATTATCAGGTACGGTAGTAGAATCCTTTGATATTTTCCTCTGTTGTAGAGAGTAATCTTCGAAAATGGCGATCTCGTTTCTATCAGTCGAATCGTTACTGCCCCACCTATAGATTGATAGATAACCACCTGACATAACGGCTACATCCTTAGTCAAAGGAAACAGCAATTGTCCCGCGTCGAAAGATTCCCCTTCGCCAAGCCAATCATTAGAACCCTTATTGATCGTTTTGTAAATTGTCAATCGCTTGAACCACCCTCTAGTATCGGGTTTTCGCAACGGTGAAAATTCGAACAGGGCACCAATTGATGCGTTTTCCGCAATATCCAACTTAGCAAAATCACTGATAGGACCTGCGCTGGCGGCGCCGCCGCTGATCCTGAAGGCCGGCATGCTGTCCAGATCGAGGGGCAAAGGTAATATCATCTGTGCCTGCGCGCTCGATACCATTAATACGCTCATCGTTATCAACATGACTGTCAATCCCAAAAAGCGTAATACTCTTAACGATGTAATCATTACTCCTCCTATCGTTTATGATCTTTAGACGCAAATTATCTTTTATATAGTTAACCTCATGAATCGCCTGTTACCATCATCTTTGGTCTCCGTCTCTAATCAGGCAAAAACGTCTCGATCGCCCTTAAACGATCGGCAAAGGTTATGTATTCCCGGGGGGGGTATATAAATATTAAATTTCTAATATGGTCATGTCAACCCATTTCTTCGTTTTTCGGGAATCACGGCTGACGAAATAGACAGTTATAAGGGATTTCGCTCCATTCTCACACATCGACAAAGTACCGTAAGCCATGCAATATCCTCTCCGATCTTGCTTTTCAAAATCGATTTGAATATACTGCCCCCATGGCCGACGTTAAGAAATCATGGGATAAGATCGCCAGCTATTACCGTAAACGCTACGCGATCTCGACCGAGATAGTCCACTACGGCCCCTTGTGCCCCGGCGAGGATAAGCTCGGGCTTCTGGGTGATATCAAGGGTAAAGACGTCATTGATCTCGGTTGCGGATGCGGCCAGAACGCTATCGCCCTGGCGAAGATGGGCGCCAATGTCACCGGTATTGATTTCTCTAATGGCCAGATCGACGAAGCTAAAGAGCTGGCGTCTAAACATAAGCAATCGATCGAGTTTAAAACCGGCGATATCAGCGATCTATCGTTTATCCCCGATTCGAAATTCGATCTCGCCATCTCGGCCTGTGCCATCGCTTATGTGGAGGATATCGAATCGACATTCAAAGAGGCCTTTAGGATTCTCAGGCCGGGCGGGATATTTATCCTTTCCGACATGAATCCGCTTCAATATATATTAGACGAGAATGATTACGGCGTGGAATTCAACAATAAATACCCATATAAATCAATATTGATAAAATGGGGCTGGGAATTCGACGAACTTAAGAATTCACCTCGCTTTCAACACTTTGTAAGATCGATTCCCACATATATCAACGAAATCACAAACGCTGGATTCGCCGTGTCGCAAATACACGAACCGCAATCGACCCTCAAAACGCCGCATCTGGGATTCTCCAGGGAGATTATGGACGAATACAAATATATCGCCGGACATATCCCAATAACATTTATAATAGTCTGCCGGAAACCATGACTAAAGCCGCGATATTAAAATACTGGGAGAATGTCAGAAAGCTGACATTGAAGATGTTCGATTTTTTCCCCGAGGATAGGTTCGATTTCAAACCGACCGAGACCGTCCGAACTGTGGCCGAGCAATTCGATCATATACTTGTGGTGGAGCTATTTACCAGAATCGGGATTCTAACCGGGGAATGGAACGCGACCGCCTTGGAAGTCGATAGAAATTTAGATCGGGCATATCTTCGCAACAAACTATATAATGAACATAAGAAGACAATGGGAATGCTAAGATTGTTACCGGAGGGACGATTCATGCGAACGTATGACACACTCTTCGGAGAGTTGACGGGAGAGGTGGCGATTTACGAGGCGATAGACGAGGAAATACATCATAGGGGAAATCTCTATGTTTATCTTCGGATGCTGGGTATAGAGCCACCGCAGATGATTCAGAACTACGGTGAGTTATTAATGGAGGATAGAAATGGCTTTTAATTTTGAGGAATTCGCGAAGAGAATAGACGGCTATAAAGACGATGTTATCGAACTGCAGAAACTTCTAACATCGATACCGGCCTTGGCGCCGGAGAATGACGGCGATGGGGAATCTAACAAGGCCGAGGCGTTGAAAGAGTATCTTAGAGGATTTAATTTCCCCGAGCCGAAGAGTTACGATGCTCCCGACGAGAGGGTATCGTCGAAAGTACGGCCGAACCTGGTATATCGTTTCAAGGGCGAGGATGATTCGAGGACGGTATATATCATGTCGCATCTCGATATTGTCCCGCCGGGAGAGTTGACCAAGTGGAATACCGATCCGTTCGAACTTAAAGTCGAGGGCGATAAGCTGATTGGCCGCGGCGTGGAAGATAACCAGCACGGATTGGTAGCGTCGGTTCTGGCGGTCAAGGCGATGCTCGATATGGGCGCGACACCGAAATACAATATCGGTTTGATGTTTGTGGCCGACGAGGAGGTCGGCTCGACCTACGGTATCGATTACCTGCTCAAAAATCACGATTTCTTAAAGAAAGAGGATATAATTATCGTGCCCGATGCCGGTGACGATGAGGGGAAAACGATCGAGATCGCCGAGAAATCGATCTGCTGGTTCAAGGTCGAAACCACAGGGCGGCAATGTCACGCGTCACGGCCCGACCAGGGTATCAATGCCTTCGCGGCGGCATCAAAACTGGCCGTCAAAGTTCACGCGTTATACAATATTTTCGACGCCAAGGATCAGCTTTTTAATCCGCCGACATCGACTTTCGAGCCGACCAAGAAAGAGGCCAATGTCCCCAATGTGAATACCATTCCCGGCGACGATGTTTTCCATATCGATTGCCGTGTACTGCCTAAGTATACACTCGACGAGGTCGAGGAATTGATACGTAAATGGGCGCGTGAGATCGAGAATAGCGAGAATGTGAAGATCGAAATCAGCCATTCACAGCGCGCCGACGCGGCCCCGCCGACCAAAGAGGACGCTCCGGTGGTACAGGCGCTGATGCGCGGTATCAGGAGCGTGTACAAAGTCAAGCCGGAAGTCTGCGGTATCGGCGGCGGTACAGTCGCGGCGTTGTTCCGACGTAAGGGTTACCCGGCCGCGGTCTGGGGACGGATAGCCGAATCGGCTCACCAACCCAACGAATACACGCATATATCGAATATCCTTGGCGATGCCAAAGTAATGGGGCACGTTTTTATGCGTGGATAGAAACATCGCTGTAGCCGGGGTCTTGAAATTAAATTTCGCGCAAGCGCAAAGACCCCGGTTTATGTTCTTACGATTTATTATCTCTTGACCCGTGGAAAAATATTTCTATATTTATTTCTATTATGAAAACGATTGTCAATTGCAGAACGGGAACTTTAGGTCGATATTAAGACTTAACATGACAATGCGCTACGATATCGCGATAATAGGGGCCGGTCCGGCAGGGATCGGTATAGCCGTGGAGGCCAGATTTGCCGGTATCCCTAAAGAAAGAGTGCTGGTGCTCGAGAAGGATCAAAACCCCTGCTGGTCGCTCCGTACCCAGTATCCCGAAAACAAGCTGGTAACCGCCAACTATAAAGGGTACCATAATGTCGTCCACGACGGTGTCATGCGGATTGTCGATATGACCAAGCCGGAATCGCTTTCATATTTCGCAGATTCGATCGACAGTAACGATCTGAATATTCGTTTTGGCGAGACGGTCAGCGGGGTACGAAGGGATCATGACGGATTTATTATCATCACCGATAAGGGCGAATTTCATTGCCGAATCTGCGTGGTGGCCATGGGTATCCTGGGTAAACCGAATCGTCCCGAATACAAAATTCCTCGTACAGTGAGGGTTAAGGTTCATTTCAACGGTGTATCGACGGTGATCGCCGATTCCGATATACTCGTTGTCGGCGGCGGCGATACCGCGGCCGAGAGAGCGGTGGAGCTTTTTAGTATGAACAACCGGGTGACACTATCGTACCGAGCCGGTGAGTTTCATCGCATGACCGACGATAACCGAAAGACTATCGAGCGGATGGAAAAAGCAGGCGAGATAACGATTCTTAGAAATAGTAATATAGTCAAAGTCGAGCGTGAGGGTGTCCGACCAAAGATAACATTCGCCGAACCCGAGAATTCGCCTATGGTATTCGATCGGATCTTTTATTGTCTCGGTGGTAACGCGCCGGTCGGTTTTTTGAAGGAGACGGGGATCGAGTTCGACGTCGATCTGCCGGTCTTGAGCGATCGATTTGAGACGTCGGTGCCTGGGCTTTTCTTAGCGGGGGATCTTACCGCCGGTACCAGCGGCGGCTCGATCAACTGGGCATTCTCCACCGCCCGCAAGAGTATGACATATATTGCCGAGAGCTATTTAGCTGACGTGGCGGCGGGGGCTTGAATCATCCATATCATACACCAATTGATCTTATTTATTAATGACGCTCCGTAGCCGTTTCCCATTCGAATCGAATTCTGTTCGTGAAACCCAGTTATCGGGATCCAAATCAAAATATTGATAGGAGTAAACGTATTTAGGATTGTGCGTATTTTCCCAGTATTCTATAATCTTATATCCCCACATTTTTAGAAATCCATAGTCGTTTTTTTCAAAATCGAAACCCAATGCATAAGAATTCAATCGTATAAGGAGACCATTCTCATAAATACATTCCCACATTCCCACACCCACGGGAGTAACCATCATCGAAACTCTGCCATCTTGAACCGCGATATGAGTTAAAGTGTCGCCATCTATAATGTATAATTCCCCTGTTAGGCCCGGCTCATATTGACTATCGATAAATCTGATTTTCCCCTTTTTATAATATACCTTAATGCAAGGTCCCATTTTGGGCGGATTTTTTAAGTGTTCCAGTGTTGCTACCCAACTTTCAAAATCTGGTTTTTCAATGCAGCGTACATCAAGACGAGGAATTATGGCAGGTTTGAAGTATTTTACCTTTCCTTTATAGTCAACGAGTTCAGGGTAAAGCATTGTAATTTCCGGAGATTTCATTTCGTAATCTCCTTGACGTGCTTCCAGCAAATCGGGCCTTTTGAAAAATCCAAACACGGCAACAATCGCAATAAGCGAAATTCCAAGATTCCGTAATATCAAACGTCACCTCCTTAAAAGCCAGAAAACGGTTTCGCTATTAAGATATTTCCTAATATCTACATAAACAATATTATTTTATTCCTTTCTTTCTACCCTCCCCCATACCCCATCCTCCAGAAACATCACCTGGTCGAGCAGATCATATCTTTTGTCCGGATCGGCCTTCATGATCTCGTCCCATATCGACGATGCCACGATCTCGCCGAATATGACAAGCCCCGAACCTACCTCTTTGGTATCTGTCAAGCGGCACTCCAAATGCGCCCGGCAGTTGGATACAAGCGGAGCGTCGATAACGGAGGCGGACGAAAGCTCGAACCCGCATCGCTCGATTCGTTCGCGGCCGTGCCACCGCAAACATCCAAAGACGGTCTCGGCCATGGAGGAATCGACGAAGTTGACGGCGAAACATCCAATTTCGAGAATATTGCTTTCGGTGCTGTTCCCCTTGGTACCGGAGAACATGAGGATGGGCGGCGTAAATGAGACCATCGAAAGCCAGCTTTTCGGAGCGACATTCGGCTCTTTGTCTTTATTGAATGTCGATATGAGTACAACAGGCCCCGGTATGAGGCTTGGCGACCATTTGTGTTTGTCGATGGGGTAGGGGATCTTTTTCATGAGCTGATTATCTTCCGTTCCGTCAGGTTTTGAAAAATATAGAAAAACCGAAAAGCATTTGATTGTACTTCGTGCTGTACTTATTTGTTGTATTACCAAATGATCTGGAATAAGTAAAACTCTGGTGCCTGTATTCCATCCTGAAGGCCACGTTTTTGGCTGCGAGAAATTTCATACCCGCCCCGACGTTAAGAATACTGATATCATGTTTATCGGAGGATCTAAACAACAATGTTCGATTGAACGGTATGGAGTTTGTCCTACCGAACCCCAATAATATAAAGGGTATCTTGGTTGAAGGCGGGTTGCCGAAGTTATAGGCTACATTCGCGCTATAACTGAGAAGGGGCTTATCACCGTCCGCGGCAAGCCACTGTATTTCCGGTTCGATTTCAATATTCTCGGTAACAAAAAATCCCGGGTGGAACGTCAACGCTATAAATTGCGACGAATTACTTTGGCCGCTGTATGAACTCGATACCGAACCCATATTACCGGAAAACGAAAGTTCCCACGATTTTTTTATAGGTTGAGAATAAAGATCATTGCTCAAGAAAAAAATTACCGCCAGGATCATAATTGGACGTATCATATAATTCTCCTTTCTTTCGCGCATCCCAAGGATTCAGTACAGAGATTAATTGCCTGGTATTATTGAACCATGGCAAGATCGGACTAAATTCGAATATATCGTTACTGAATCTCCTCATCAAGCCTTAAATACCAATTGAGGGATCTTTCATCTTAACGATTTCACTTGCGGATGACGTCCAGACCCGCTATTAATTATCCGGTTTTATCAAAGGAGACGATATGAGAATAACAGCTATTATGTTCATACCATTCGTAATTATAGCATTAACCAATTTAGGGTGTGCCGATGATCCAAAGGATCGGACCGAAAAAGAGGAGGTCGAAATGGCAACTCTGGAGATTATAAGCGATGCTTTCAAGCAAGGGGAAACAATACCCCGACAATACACCTGCGACGGCGACGATATTTCACCGAACCTTACATGGGATAGGCCGCCGGATGGAACCAAAGAACTGGTGTTGATTTTCGACGATCCCGACGCTCCCGGCGGGACATGGGATCACTGGATCGTTTACAATCTTCCTCCGGATGAGGCAGGTTTGCACGAGAATATCGCGAAGGAAGTTCCCGGCGGAGGGATCCAGGGGAAAAACAGTTGGCATCAAAGCAAATACGGCGGCCCCTGTCCGCCGCATGGCCCGGCTCATCGCTATATTTTCAAACTTTACGCGGTGGATAAAAAGCTCGAACTTCCACCGGGCGCCACCAAAGCCGAGATAGAGAGTGCGATAGAGGGACATATCCTGGCGCAAGGGGAGTTGATGGGGAAGTATGGGCGGTAAGGAATCGTATATTATAACCACAAGAAAAGAGCCCCGACTGAAAAACCGGGGCCCTTTTTGCAACTACCTGCCAAGCAGATTTTATAAGTTTAGTACATACCGCCCATGCCGCCCATGTCACCCATGCCGCCCGGAGGCATACCGCCGGGCATAGCCGCGTCTTTCTTCTCCGGCTTGTCGGCAATCAAGGCCTCGGTGGTCAGAAGCAAAGCTGCTATCGACGCAGCGTTCTCAAGCGCCGTACGACTAACCTTAGTGGGATCGATGACACCCATCTGGGCCATATCGCCATACTCGTCCGTTTCCGCGTTAAAACCATAATTGGTTTCCCCTTCGCGTACCTTGTTCACCACGATTGAACCTTCGGCACCGGCGTTCTGGCAGATCTGACGAATCGGTTCCTCTAAAGAGCGACGGACAATCCTTATGCCAATGGCTTCGTCGCCTTTGAGCTTGAGTTTATCGAGAGCTTTCTCGGCTCGCAGGTAAATCACGCCGCCGCCGGGGATGATACCCTCCTCAACCGCCGCGCGGGTGGCGTGCAAAGCGTCCTCGACACGAGCCTTTTTCTCTTTCATCTCGGTCTCCGTGGCCGCGCCCACGTTGATGACCGCCACGCCGCCAGCCAGCTTGGCCAGCCTCTCCTGAAGCTTTTCACGATCGTAATCCGACGTAGTCTCTTCGATCTGCTTTTTGATCTGGCCGATACGTCCCTTGATATCCTCGGTCTTGCCGCCGCCCTCGACAATAGTTGTGTTGTCTTTGTCCACCGTGATACGTTTGGCCTTTCCGAGATCCGACGGTACCGTGTTTTCGAGTTTGAAACCGAGCTCCTCCGAGATAACCTTACCGCCGGTTAAGGTGGCAATATCCTCGAGCATCGCTTTACGACGATCGCCGAAACCGGGAGACTTGACCGCGCAGATTTTCAGGGTGCCGCGAAGCTTGTTAACCACCAGAGTAGCCAACGCCTCGCCCTCGATATCCTCGGCGATTATCAGCAACTGTTTGCCCATCTGGGCGACTTTCTCCAGTACCGGAAGGAGATCTTTCATGTTGCTGATCTTCTTTTCGTAAATCAGAATCATACCGTCCTCAACAACCGCTTCCATGTTATCCGGGTTGGTGACGAAATAAGGCGAAAGGTAACCACGGTCGAACTGCATTCCCTCGACAACATCAAGGGTGGTATCGGTCGATTTCGCCTCCTCGACTGTGATGACGCCGTCTTTGCCGACTTTCTCCATAGCGTCCGCGATTAGGTTACCGATAACCATATCGTTGTTGGCCGAAATAGCGCCGACCTGGGCAATCTGGGTTTTACCCTCGACCTCAGTAGACATAGTTTTGATCTCTTTAACAACCGCTCTGATAGCCGCCTCGATACCGCGCTTCAATGCCATGGGATTGGCGCCGGCGGTCACGTTTTTCAAGCCCTCGCGATACATCGCCTGGGCCAGTACGGTTGCGGTGGTTGTTCCGTCACCGGCAACATCCGATGTTTTCGAGGCGACCTCCTTGACCATCTGGGCGCCCATATTTTCGTAAGCGTCTTCGAGATCAATCTCTTTAGCTACGGTCACACCGTCTTTGGTGACTGTCGGTGATCCGAATTTTCTATCTATTACGACATTACGTCCCTTGGGACCGAGTGTGACCTTGACAGCGTTGGCCAGCTTATCCACACCCTTTTTGATTTTATCCCGAGCCACGGAATCGTATTCAATCATCTTAGCCATTTATTCCTCCTATTTTATCTGAAAAATCAAACTAGTTCGGGACAATTTTATGAGACTATCGCCAGAATATCCGATTCTCTCATGATCAAATACTCTACATCATCGATGGTAACCTCGGTACCGGAATATTTGCCGTAAAGGACCTTATTGCCTTTCTTGACTTCCATGGGGATATTCTTGCCGTCCTCTACCTTGCCGGAACCGACCTCTATTACCTCGCCCTCCATAGGACGTTCTTTGGCGGTGTCGGGGATTATGATAGAACCTTTTTTTTGCTCCACCTCTTCCAAGGCCTTGATTACTACTCTGTCAGCCAACGGCTTAATATTCATAACTCCTCCTTCTAAGTTTATTATTTTGAATTTTAATCTATTCAATCCGAGAAAATCCCGGTTTAAATTCCAGTTTGTCCTTTAACCGTAACAAGTTATCTTTTTGTTAGCACTCAATACTCGTGAGTGCTAATTTTGGTTCCGCTGAAAGTATAAAAATGGACTGAGGCTGTCAAGAGAATTTTCAAAACCCGGATATTCTTTGCGACCACAACAAAAAAGGGGCTCGTTATAGCTTCGCCGTTAAGGCTGAAAAACGTATATTCTTATATTACAATAAGTTATGATTGATTAGACGGGAGCGGTACCGGATGACGATTAGCTGGCCCTGCTGATCGCCTGGAGATGAGTCGCCAGGTTTATTTTCTTGTTGGAAATTTTTAGTTTCTTGCGGATTTTTTCCTTATGTTTTTCGACAGTCGCGACCGTGATATTTAACGCGATTGCTATTTCCTTCGCGGTGGAACCGTTTCTGGTAAGTTTACAGATTTCCATCTCTCGCGGCGATAGTTTGGTCATTGCATCGCCCATATCCACTGAAAAAGAGGCCATCTCACGAAGATTTTCCTTCAGTGACCTGTAATAAGCGGTATTGACCGTTCCATCCTGATTGATCAATTTATCAAGCGATGGCATCAATACATGCTCCACAGCGCTGGCCACCTGTTTTTTTATTTTTACCTTATCTTGTTCCAGATTTGCAAGAACCTCGCGCAGTGCGATATTTTTGTCCCGCAGTTTAGCCTCGGCCAGTATTCGCCCGGTGATATCCCTGAAACTGGCAAGCACGTAATCGTAGCCATGGATTTCCAGCCCGGTACAACCGACCTCAGCGTGAATAACGATATCATTATTTCCAATCATTTCAAATTCGCCAAGATAAGATGAACCTCCTTTAAACGCTTCCGAAAAGCCCTCTTCGAAATCCGAGCGCCTGACAGGCGCGATAAAATTGGTCATGATCTTCCGATCTAAATCCTCTTTGACGAAACCGAGAAGTCTGCCGGCCGATTCGTTGACATCGATAATCTCCCCATCCTTATTGATCAGGATAAGGGCGTCAAAAACCCTCTCGTACAAGGTTCTGAATTTTTCCTCCGATTTCCTTATCTTTTTGCTATGCAATATGATGGTAGAAAGAACGGTAGAGGCCAATACCAGTAATACGAAAATTACGACTACTATTGCCCAAATTAATTCAACCGAAGAATATTGCATAAAATTCCTCTACCCTTATGAGGTTTACATTCGAATCCAACCGAGCTCGGACAGTTTCCGTCGAAACATACCCTTAAACGAAAATCCTCGAAACGCTTAGTTCCAATAAAATACGAAAAAATTATAAAGCAAGTCTTTTTACACGTCAGGCCATAAGTTAATCCAGGGAAGATTTTTCAAATAATTGGGGAATGTTGTATGGCTATGATATGAGATCCAAATTACAGGATTAGCTAACTTTTATTTGACTCGCGGATCTTTACGAGAAACAGACGCTCCTTCTCGTCGAATCTGTATCCAGAAGGTTGCAGCGAAAAGAGAGTAGGCCGTGACGTTAACTCCGAGATGAATATAGTATAAAATAAACGAGACAATAATTCTACTGAACGCCCAAAATGCAATACTCCCGGCCGAATAAACAAGCAGAGCGGCACAGAACCAAAACCGATAATTCTGATATATTGACCCAAAATCGTCTTTGAGTAAATTAACGAGCGCGTATGTTGAGATACATACAAAGAGCGTGCAGGACAACGAAATCGAAAAGCTGTTTATTTGATTCATATCGCCCAGTTTTACAAGGCTAAGTACATGAAATAATATATATACCGGGATGCTGCAAATAACTATTGTCCCGAATTTGGAATTGCGATACCATTTTGAAAAAATAAAAGCTATGAGAATATACTCAATCGGCAGGTAAATATTATGAACCCCGATAGTGCTGACTTTATTCTGAGACAGATATAATGTAAATATCTCAACGCAAAATGCCAGGACTACAAGCGCCAGGAGTATTTTCATGTCACTTTTCAATCGCCGATAACCGTAAACGCCTATTATTATCGGAATCAAAACCGAAATCAAATATGCAATGTAAATTGTCATGCTTTTCCCTTATCCCCTAAAGCGCTATCACCATCAATCTCCAGATTTTCTGTTAGTTCTATTACAATGTTTCGAATATAGGCCGTATACCTGGATGACCGGCTCCTCGCATAATTTTTCTTGGTATCAAATTATTAAAAAAACCCCTGAAATTCAAGGGGTTTTTTATTAATTACAAATAATCAAAAAATATTCTATTCGCAAATGTTGGAATTATCAAGCAGTACCATTAAGAACGCTGTCGGTCGGACAATAAGGAGGACAGGGCAATCCCAGTTCGGCTATATTCCCGCCCCCCATATCTTCTTCATCGGCAGTGGCGCCAACTATGACAAATGTGAGCTTTCCATCCTTAATCGCGTTGTAAATTCTGATCCCGACACAGTCCTTTTGACCGATGATATCGGATATGGCCGTCTTGCCAAAAAAGACGCCAAGAATCGCGGTAGCCCCCGCCGAATCGCGGTAAGCTTTCGTAATAATCGACGCGTCATTCAGGCTGATATCATGTAGCTCATTTCCTGAAAATGGCATTCGTAACCTCCCTTTAATAGAATTGAATATTGGTGCGTACAACCAGCTGTTATCAATTTTCCGTTATCTTCCCATGCAATAAACATATTATCAATACCGGCCAAACTCCTAAATTGACACACTATACCCTCGAAAACCCGGGGGGAGGGTTTTTTTGCTTCGCTGGATTTACAGACAATACTGTCTGTAACTTGAAACTAATATATTTATATAATTGTCAAATAGCAATAATATTCTATATTTTTTTTTAAATCACGTAGAATAAAAAATCTTGACACCTATTATCAGATTCATAATATTGGTCTTTGATTCGGAGAATCACCGGCTAAGCCGGAATCCATTTATATAAGGGGCCGTTTAACGATGGGCCGTAGCGCCAAGCTGAATTGAGTTTGATTTATAAAAAAATAGAATGATAAGATGATTGTTGGAGTTCCAAAAGAAACATTTCCGGGAGAAAATCGGATCATCCTCGTACAGGCAATTATTCCCCCCTTACAAAAGGCGGGACTTGAGATTTCTATTGAAAAAGGGGCAAGCGTAATTGATAGCCGCACGGATCTTTTGAAATCGGTCGATATCGTGCTACTATACGTCCGCGTTCTGGGAGCCATCCAGAAACCGGTAAGGCCTATCTCGACTTTATGAAAAAGTACCTGATCATTATCGGGGCCATGGAGCCGCTGAGCGAACCGGAGTCGTTGAAGCTATTAGCTGAAAAAGCGAGCTGCACAAGAAATGTTTCGACGGCAGGGTTGGAGGCCCAAACTCGATTATCACAGCCTTTAATAATCTTTAGCTTTGGGGAGGTGAGGCCTATCGGTAAAAAACAATGCCTGATTCAATTTCCAATTATCATATCGTAAGAAGGGGAGGTTTTATGACCGAGAAAAGAAGCGGCCTTCGATTCAAGGTATCATTGGAAGGAAAACCCGAAAAGAAATTCGATATGTTCGCCTTTGCCTTCGACCGCCGGGGAAATCTTTTAGCGTCCGGGCCTGTAAAGGAGGGTCAGGCTCACCTCGATCTGCAGGACGACCAGGCCAAACATGCCCGGATATTTATCGGGCCTGATATAAGGGAAAAACGAATTTCCGCGCCGACGGTCGAGATGATGAAACGTAAGCATGCTTATGAAATATCCTGGAAGTTCGAATCTAAAAAACGCGTCTACGAACTTTTGCCTATTCCCGAACTTCACTGGCAATGTTGGCTGTGGTGCAAATGCCGTGTTCGCGGGCGCGTGGTGAAACCGGTTGAGGCGGGCGGGGTTACCACGGATATGCCCGTGTGCCACGCCCGGGTGCATATCTGCGAGGTGGATTCGTTTCCGATTGTTATCGAACGGCTGCCCGACGACCTGATTTTCAGACTCAGGGATGAATTGTTTGATTATATCGAAAGGCCAGATCCGCCTTTTCCTGACCCGCCATTGCCCGACCCGCCGATATTCCGTTTCGACCCCCGAGTAATAGATCCGACTCCGGAAAATATAGCCGAGATGTGGAGGAATCTCGAAAATCCGAGAAGGAAGATCTCTCGCATAGGCGGAATTCCGAATAACCCCGGAGATGAAACGAATCTGCCGATTGTGCCTCTTTCCGGCGGCGGCCCGATTTCGGGTCCTTTGCCGATGCCCACTTTTGCCGGTCTATCGTCATTATCAGTCAACATTGTAAGAAACACTTTGTTGGAACTTAGGGAATTGGTTTGGCCTTATCTGTGCCATTGGCCCTGGATCTGGCCGTATTTTTACACATGCGATGAGATCGCGGTATTGGAGACCGATTCCAACGGCAGATTCGAAACCGATATCTGGTATCCCTGTTCCGGAGATCGTCCCGATCTTCATTTCTGGGTGGAATTCTGTATCGGCGGTGTCTGGACAACTGTTTACCGTTGGCCTATACCCTGCGGAACATACTGGAATTATGTCTGCGGCAGCGAGGTTACCATCCGCATTACCGATCCCCGCGTGCCCTGGTGCGCCGATCCTCCCAGCATGCCCGGAAAACAGATCGCCGTCATGCTCATAGGCAACAATATCAGCATGACTCAGATTCAGCGCGATATCTCCGGACAGAACGCGGGATTAACGACTACGGGGAAACCATTCGGCGGAAGTTTGGAACCACATGTCTGGTTCGGCGAGAATTTGATTGCAAGTGGAATTACCCATTATCGCTGGTCTTACAAACGAGCAGACAGCGATGTACCGTGGCCTGATGATAAGCCATGGCCCGCTATGGACGCGCCGGTATTTAGGCATTACTCCGAGACTATGGCGGACGATACTCTGACCTTCAAACCGTTTTTGCTTGGTCCGGACCCGGAATTTCCGGGAGAGAATCTATTTAAGATACAGCCCAAGAACCCACCTCTGAATCCGGGGGTTGCTTTATCCTCCTGGGCGCCGATGACCAACGGACGCGCGAACACGGCCAGCGCGTACTTCCTTTCTCACCTGCTCGACGGCGGGGATGTATCGACGGCGGCGGGAAAATACGAACTGAAACTGAAGCTTTTCGACAGCTCGGGGAAACGTGTGAATCTTATCGATCAGGGAATAACGCTAAAAATCCCGACTGTAGACGGTCCGTTCGGACTGGGAGTCGTTCCCACCAGGGCCGTACCGAATGATCCCGATCCCGCTTTCTCATCTATCGATATGGAGGAAATGGTCATACGCAAAGGGGCGGACATAGTCGCATTCCGTCTTGTTTTGCATGTCGACAACAATGGCTGCGAGGCCGAGATCTATAAAACGGCAGTCGGCGTCGAAACGGCAGGCGATTGCGGCTTCATTACTTATTCTCCCAGAGATAGCGCTCATATTTCGTTCAAGGCGCGTCATCCGAATAATTTTGCCACATTCACATTCCTAACTATTCCGGGCGAGTCCAACGACGTAAACCCGGCCTACGCCTCCGGCTCCGTTGGCAGCATCATCGCTTTAAATGGTTTCGAAAGGGACGCGGCCAGTGTGTTCTCGAAGAACGTCCCCGTGGCTGCTCTGGTGGGAACTTGTCCCCAAGGACGGGCGGCGTTCGCCGAGACATTGTACGTGAAGGCCCTGGCCACTGATGGCTGGAGCGGCAGGCTCCGGTATCTCGACAGAAGCGCTGTTGAGCCGTTTGCCCTGACGAAAACGGGGCCATAGGCGGATACCGCTATGATTCGAGAACGAATATGTGAGAATTCGGAGCGTTAGCGGTTAACGTAAACAAGGGGCCGTCGGGGTTATCCAACTGATTATTAATCCTCGATAATTCTGGCGGCTCCCGAAATTCAAGATTTTCCACGCATCTTCATAATAAAACCTGGGGGCAAATTCGCTTGGCTGCATGAAAGGCCTAATGATTTACAACCTGGTCGCAATTTATAACTCATGCTATCGGATGGCAACCGAATTATCTTTTGCCCTCCTCGATCCGCCGTAATGGCGAAAACCTCTTGACACCTATTATCATTTTCGTAATATGGATCTCTGTTTCGAGAAATTCCGCCGGAGCCGGAACCCGTTGATTTAATGAGTAGTTTTACGGTGGGGCTGTATTGTGAAATTAGATTGAGATAATTTTTTGATAATTTGATAAAAGGAATGAAATCATGATTGTTGGAGTGCCAAAAGAGACTTTCCCCGGAGAAAACCGAATCGCGCTTGTACCGGCCAATATACTTCCGTTAAAAAAAGCGGGACTTGAGGTTATGGTCGAAAAAGGAGCCGGTATCGCTGCCGGATATCTCGATTCGGCTTATATCGATAAGGGAGCCGGGATCTCCGAAACCCGGGCGGATCTATTCAAATCGGCCGATATCATGCTCTATGTCCGCGCCCTGGGAGCAAATCCCGAAGCCGGAAAAAGTGATCTCGAACTGATGAAAAAGGATCAGATCATTATAGGCGCTATGGAGCCGTTGAGCGAACCGGAATCCTTAAAGCTATTAGCGGATAAAGGAGTAACGTCGTTCGCCATGGAGCTGATGCCTCGTATCACGAGGGCGCAAAGTATGGATATTTTATCCTCCATGGCCACAATAGCCGGTTACAAAGCTGTTCTTATATCGGCGGACGCGTTACCCAGGATGTTCCCCATGATGATGACCGCGGCCGGTACCATCTCCCCTGCTCACGTTTTCGTGGTCGGCGCCGGTGTTGCCGGTTTGCAGGCGATAGCGTCGGCCAAGAGGATGGGCGCGGTTGTTCATGCCTACGACGTTCGTCCCGCCGTAAAAGAGCAGGTCGAAAGCCTCGGGGGTAAGTTTGTCGAAATCGAACTGGATACCGGCGACTCGGAGACCAAAGGCGGTTACGCCAAGGAAATGGGCGAAGAGGTTCTTCGCAAGCAAAGAGAAATGATGTTCAAGGTTGTCGCCGACAGCGATGTTGTAATAACCACCGCGGCGGTGCCGGGCAGAAAAGCGCCTGTACTGGTGACCGCCGACATGGTCAAAGGCATGAAACCGGGTTCGGTTGTAATCGACCTGGCGGCCGAACGCGGTGGTAATTGCGAGCTGACCCGAGCCGGCGAGACGGTCGACGAGGGCGGCGTGAAAATTATCGGGCCGGTGAATTTGCCGTCGACA
>JAZGHS010000255.1:0-9162 GCA_036481315.1 Candidatus Zixiibacteriota bacterium
ATGAAGCCAGGCTATTACAGGAATGTGTTTTTCCATACTTATCTCCAGGTTAGTTTTATCTAATATACGTGTTTTCAGGATAAAGATACAAAATAAAAAGGGGGACCGACGCGATACGAAATTTGGAATTGGTCCGTAGGGGTCGATTTCAAATCGACCCGAATTTTAAAGGGCTGATCTGAGATCAGCCCCTACGGAATAACTTTTGCATATCGTAGGGACAGAACAGTGTTCTGTCCCTACAAAAGACGACTGTATTTATATATCTACAACCGCGCGGCGACCTCCTCGGCGAACTCCAATGACGTATTTGCACCGCCCATATCGTAGGTGCGGACTTTGCCCTCTTTAATAACGTCCGCGACAGCGTTCTCCAAAGCAACGGCTTTATCCATCTCCCCTAACCAATCGAACATCAGTTTAACAGTCAGAATCATGGCCGTAGGATTAACCTTGTATTGCCCGGCGTATTTTGGCGCGGAACCGTGAGTCGGCTCGAAAACGGCGTAATCGTCGCCGATATTCCCCGAGCAGGCGAAACCCAATCCACCGACAAGCTGGGCGGCCAGATCGGATACGATATCGCCGAACATATTGGAGGTAACCAGAACCGAATATTCCTGAGGGTTTTTCACCAGCCACATACACATAGCGTCGATATTTGTCTCCCAGAGCGGAATTTCGGGATAATCTTTTGCCACTTTACGAGCGGTGCGGACCATCAAACCCGATGTCTCCCGAATAACATTCGGCTTCTCGACAACGGTAACCGAACTCTTACCATGTTTTTTGGCGTATTCAAACGCCTCCCTTACGATATTTTCCGAGGCCTTCTCGGTGATGATTCTACAGGAAACGGCCGTCTTATCGGCCGGAGACCAGTCGAAACGAGCCATTTTCTTGCTGTGTTTTTTCAAACTCGCGCGAAGCTCGTCGGGAAGCGGGAAAAACTCCACTCCCGAGTAAAGATCCTCGGTGTTTTCCCGGAAGACGGTCAGGTCGATCCCGTCTTTATAATTGAGCGGATTGCCGGCGTACGCTTTGCAGGGACGTAGATTTGTTCTGAGATTGAATTTCTGGCGCAACCCGACTATGGGCGAGGAATAGACGCGCCCTTTGCCCTGAAATTCGGGGGCAAGTTCTTTTTCGGCCTCTTCTTTCGGTTTCGATGTTATCGCGCCGAAAAGAGCGCAGTCGGTGTTCTTGAGAATCTCAATGGTTCTATCGGGAAGCGGATTCGCCTCGCTCCGCCAGAACTCCCAGCCGATATCGGCGTGGATGTATTCCACGTCGAGATTAATTTTATCCAGTACAATTCGGGCGGCTTCCATGACGTCGTTACCGACACCATCGCCCGGCATCCACGCTATCTTGTATTTTGCCACTACTATCTCCTTTTATTAAAGACCTTATCAATTTCCGGCATAATCTATGATGTTATAGACGATCGTCAAAGGAAAAATGGATTTGATAAAAGAAAAAGCCGTCAGGTATAAACAACCTGACGGCATA
The DNA here is from genome assembly GCA_036481315.1 of Candidatus Zixiibacteriota bacterium. Taxonomy (GTDB): domain Bacteria; phylum Zixibacteria; class MSB-5A5; order UBA10806; family UBA10806; genus JAZGHS01. The sequence goes on from JAZGHS010000255.1 coordinate 1,513, forward strand.
CTTGAAAATTGGAATGATATTTATTACAATCTAATACTCAAAGTGAACCTGTGGGTGTTCCCCAGATCGTTTTTCATAGGCACGAATGCGTAATCGAAGAGATAATCGCGATAGGCTATTCCCGCTCCGACCGAAATCGATCTGGAGTCGTAGCCGATATTGCCCCCGGCTCTCAGGAAAGCCAGATTTTGATAATTGTATTCTCCGCCAACGTTGAATTTCGAGCTTTTATCGCCCCATTCCGGTTTTATGAAATCGGCGGCTACTGTAATACCGGGAAATGACTCTCCGGTACGATACGAGGCTCCCAATCGGATCTCCCTGGGAAGATCGAACGCGGTATCGACAAATTTAGGTTTTGTGCCTAAATTGCGAATCGAGGCTCCCAGAGCGATATTTGGCGTAAGGGCGTAAAAGCCGCCAAGATCGATAGCGAATGCCGAGGCATCTTCCAGATCGATCTTTTCATAGGCGAATTTTACCGTATTCCCGATAGATATTTTATCAGCGACCGGCATCCCCCAGTAAAACGAGGCGACAAAATTATGCTCGTCGAATAACCCCAGCGGATCACCAGTCGGAGTTTGTCCTCGACGTTCTATATCCGCTACTTTTCCGACATTCATCGAGCCACCAAACCGAAAATCGCCTGAGATCGACCTAAAAGCGAACTGCTCTAAGGTAACGTCTTCTATATAAGCGATATGGGCAAATGAAACTTCCCTGCCCTGCATCATTCCCAGAGACGCCGGATTGAAAAACTGCGCGCCGACATCGCCAGAAACCGCTGTATACGCCTCACCCATTCCGGACGCCCTCGAGCCGGCGCCGATCAGCATGAATTCGAACGAACTCTGCCCTACCGCCCCGAACAGGTGTCCAACCGACAGCGCCGTAATAATACCTGCTTTTACGAGATATTTTCCCATATTCTAATACCCCAGGTTCATAGTCAATAGATGACCGGCGGAGGTGCCGTAACGGCCCAGAAGATAAGCGTACTCAAATCCGAATTGGACCTTGCCGAACTCCTGAAAGAGCGACAATCCGAAAGTCGGAACTCCTCGATCAAGTCCCATTCTCAAACCTGCGAATCTAAAGTCCTCTACAACTTCGATAAAGATGTCTTCCTCGTATTCGTCCGGTATATGACGGGTAACTTTTTTGGTAATCCAGTATTCCGCGCCCGCGCGAAACAACAGACCGCCTTTGTCGCTCGTTTCGAAATCCACCGCGGGGATAAGCCGATTAGATAGAAAACTGCCCGCCGCGCCAAGCTTTATAACAGCCGGGAACTGTTCGTCGTAGGAACCTCCCTCGCTCCAGTATTTGCTCGATTCCCAACGGTAGTTTGAACCAAGGTTTTGAACGGTCGCGCCAATGGAAATGTTTTTATGCAATTTGGCCAGAATACCAGCGTCAACCCCCACGGTGAATGTCTCGAGTTCGTCAAGTTTCTCCTGAATATATCGTAAATTACCGCCAATTGAGAAAACCGGATGTATGATTTTCGAGAAAGACAAGGCGAAAGCGTTACGACTATTGTCAAGCTCTCCGAAATTCTGACGTGAATTTCCACGCCCGACAACATCGGAAACGCCCGCGTTTATCCAGCTGGCCGCCATCGTGGCCTCGTTGCGAATCGGAAATGATATCGCGGCGTACCCGAAATGCCTGTCTAAGGACAGACTTTTATAACTGGAGGTGAAGTCGACTCTGACTCCATAGGCCAAACCTGCGGGATTATAGTAAATCGCTTCCGGGCCCTCGGCGATAGCCGTATACGCGCCGCCCATTCCAAGAGCCCGCGCGCCGATACCGTCCCTTAAAAACGCTCCCGGATAACCTGCGGATCCTCCGGCTAAAACAGCCGGGACAATCGCCAAGACCAAAACCGATGCGAATATTATTTTTCTCATTTTATCACCATAATCTTTCCCCAGAGATCATCGCCGGTATCAAGCTCCACTCTGTAAAAATAAACACCATTGGCGACCAGTTTGTTTTTATCGTCGGAGCCGTCCCATACAATATCATCGGATTCGACTCCTCCTGCCCGCGGTACGCCTGAGGCCACTATTTTCACCTTTTCCAAATTCAAATCGTAAATAGTTACCGTAGCTCTAGAATCGGCATCCGGTCTGAAATGGATAGTCGTTCCCTTGCGAGGCGAATGGAATGGTGAGAAAGGCGACGGATACGCATAATGATCGTTCGCGTCAATCTGGGAACGATATATCTCCCATCCTCCGGTAACAGTGCTCTTTACGACTCCCTCGGAGCCGCCCGCCCAGACCGCGCCTCCCGCGACATTAACCGCATAGAATGGAGCGTCGTGCTGGTAATATGTTTGGTTTTGCGAATCGACAAAATCCGAAAGCATCGTCCAGGACGAATAATCGCCGGTCGATCTGAAAAGACCATTGTTAGTAGCCACGTAAACGGTATCACCGGCAAACGAGAAATCCCACGCTTCCACGGAATTGAAGAAACCGCCGATCGGAGCCTCATGCCAGTTTAAACCGTTATCCTGGGAATATGCGACCCTCATATAACCTGAAAACGCCGGACGGCATGCCGCCCAAACCGTTTTAACAGATCCGACTTTATTCACTCCAAGCGAGACTACGAAATCCCCCGGCAGTCTCAATGTATCTTCGACCGTAGTATCGGCATGAAAAATATGGACGATAGAATCGGGATAGGTATTGAAAATCCCGGGAGTCCTGTCGTTATCGATAATGGTCCATCCAACAGGCGGAACGTCGCCCAGCCTGCCCCAAGCCCCCTCGAAATCTTCGGTAAGCAATATCACGCTATCGGCGACAACCAAAATACTATCGACGGTCCAACTCCCGGCGGCGAGCATTACATTTTTTACATATTTAAACGCTATCGTAACCGACGCTTGCCCGGCGGCAAAAGCCGAAATATCTATAATCTGCTGGTCGAAGCTGTCAGGGTTTCCAAGGGTGCTATCGGCGAACTGGACAACCGTATCGGGCCAGTTAATTCCGTCGTCATATGATAACATCACCAGGGCAAAATCGGCCAGGCCGGGTGTCATATCAGCGTAGTGTTGATTAAATGAAAGGGTGCATGCTGTCGCGCCGGTGAAGTCCATTCCCGACGATATCAGCCAGTCGTGGTTTCCCTGGGTTGACGATTCTCCGGAGACCCGGGCGGCGGAGTTTGTGTCATTTAGAGGATATCTGTGCCAGCCATATTCATTCCATGAATTGAAAATGAAACGATTAATTCCGCCGGCGCTTCCTGCCCAGACCGAAAAGATGTCGGGGAAATCGGCGGTATCGACTTCAACGGAAAACATTCTATTGTTTATGCTGTTGAAAATATTTCCGTGATAATCGACTGAATCCGAATTTATATCGTTGAGTTGCGATGGAAAGAGATTTTCCCAACTCTGGCCCAAATCGGTTGAGCGAATTAGGCCGCCATAGAAACAGGCAGAGAAAACGATCGAATCGTAAACGGCCAGATCGTAAGAGAGCATCCCCGGCCAGTTCACCTGCTTGGGGCCGAACGACTGCCAGTTCATACCGCCATCGGAACTGAAAGAGATGCTGTCGCCGTACGGTATATTATCACCGGAAATCTCCTCGGTATGAGAATTGGCTACCCAGACTCCTCTGTTATTAGCGGTGAGAGCCGAGACCTCGTCGCCGGGAAGCCCGCCGTCCTGCCCGTAAGTGGTCCAGGTCTGCCCCCCATCGGTCGTGATCGCCGCTCCGGTTCCCGTACCAAGCCAGATCGAGGAGGCATCATGGGAGATATCGATAACCGAGTTCGATGATAAACCCGATCGCCCCCCTTCCACCGTCATGGATACGGCGCCGAAAGCCATGGCCGCGGGAAACATCAGGAAAATCGCGTATGTTAGTTTTCTCATTTATCCTCTCTAATAAACCGTTATTATTACAAATGGATTATTCGATTGATTTTCGTTAGAATCGATCGCGTAAAAAGTAAACGTGTAATCACCGAGTTGATTAGCAACATCGGTAACTATCCCGATCGTATAAATGCCGTCATTGGCCACCTCGTCCTCATAAGTCACACCGTCATCGGCCATATAGAAATGACCTCCGCTGGACGTACTGTCCGGCCGGATAGTAATAATATAAACCGAATCGATATCCGAAAGCCCGTCGGGATCGTAAGCCCCAACGGTAATATAGGATGGTGTCGGAGATCCCCTTTGTATCGAATCAGGGGCAACCGGATCGAATAAAACGGGGCTACTTCCATTATCAAATAATATCGCATTTTCGAGCCAGCCGGATAAATTTCCGGATGTGTCGGCTGCCTGAACCCTTAAAATGTAATATCCCAGTTGAAATCCGCCCAAAGGAGGCGATATTTTGATAGAGTACCGTCCATCACCCGAGACCGAATCACCATCGACTCCCCCATCATTAAACAAAACAGTGTCATAATCGTTTTGATCTTCAAGATATACGAATAACCCCCATACCGAATCGATATCCGCCAATCCCTGCGGATCGGTAACCATCACCGAGACATAAAGCGTATCGTCAATATTTAGATTCACTGGATATACAATATCGGACAAAACAGGGCTGTTATCATCATCAAACCAAATATCTTCTTCAAGCCAGCCGGATAAATTTCCGGATATGTCGGCTACCTGAACCCTCAATCTATAATATCCCCGTTGAAATCCCCCCAAAGGAGGTGATATTTTAATCGAATACCGTCCGTCACCTGAGTCCGAATCGCCGTCAATCCCGATGTCATTAAACAAAACGGAATCATAACTGTTTAGGCTATCGAGATATCCAAACAACCCCCATACCGAATCGATATCCGCCGCTCCCTGTGGGTCGGTAACCATCACCGAGACATATAGCGTATCGTTAATATTTAAATTCGCTGAATATTCCATGTCCGATAGGGTGGGAAGCTGCGAGACGGTTGGGTTGTCGCCGCCACATGCCAGAATCAATAATCCGAATATCGAAAGTAGAGCTTTTTTTATCACCAGGACCGCCTATTTAATCGTTAAATTCATCTTTAGCTAAGTAAAATAAGCGTCCTCCGGCTATTGGTAAAGCTAAAAAATCGCCAAAATTGTCAATTGCGTGCTATTTCCGGGCTTAAAGCCGCTCCGAATCGCAATCCCCCGGTCGAAACCGTTAATCGATCCTTCCCTAAAATACCGAGAATCGCCAAAAATATTCCCGCGCCGGGTAAAATTAAATCCGCTCGTTCCGGATCGGACGCGATTACCTTTTTGCGAGCTTCGAGGTCAATTCCTTCGAATCTCGACGCAATCGACCTTATCTGTTCTACGCCCAAGTCCACACCATGGATCGCTGTCGAATCGTATTTTTCTAATCCAGCCTGTATCGCAGCGATTGAAGTTATTGTCCCACCGGTGGCGATCAGAGATCTTATTTCCCCCGGATTAAATCCGCCTATTCGATCCATAATTAATTCCTCCGCTTTTTTACTATAGCTTTCTAGATTATCGTCCGGTACCGCTTCGTAAAGCCTCGATGCCCCGATCGCGACGCTGATAGAGTGAGAAAATTCGCCGCGGCTCCCGACAGAGATTTCACTGGAACCTCCACCCACATCGATAACGATTACATTATCCCCGGAAAACGGCATCTTGAATAAGGCACCCCGGAAAGTCAAATAGGCCTCTTTCTCGCCTGAAATGACTATAATTCTCTCTCCGGTTCGTTTATGAATAAGCTCCAGGAATTCATCAGCGTTCGACGCCGCTCTAAGCGCTTCTGTCCCCAATAGCAGAACGTCATCATACCGGTCGATATCTAAAAAGGATATTATCGCTTTCGACGCTCTCTCCATCGCCTCTGCGGACAGCAATTCTGTTTCCGTAAGCCCTTCCCCCAGCCTGACTGTTTTCTGCTTATCTAAGATTATATCGATATCGTTTTCGGATACTTTCGACAACAGTGCCAGGATGGAGTTGGTTCCGATATCAATTACCAGACGTCGCGCGGAGCTCATTTTTTCCTTTCGAAAGACCGCTCGAAGCATAAAAGCTTAATTGAAAATTGTCAATTGAAGTTGATTAAATTCACAATAATAAAAAGCCCGCGAGTTATGACACCGCTGAATTTAATATTAGTCGTTTTGATTATTTTCGGAGAGTTTTATTAATCGGCTCGAGGATATCGAAGATACATATATCTATTACCGCTTTATTTTCAAATTATAATCGACTTTTCAAAACTGTCATAACCGAATTGAGAAAGAAGATTCGTTATTTGCTCGATAAAATAGCATTCAAAGTAGAGGCGTCAATATTACCGCCGCTTATTACGACTCCGATCCGTCCGGAAGCCTCGATCTTACGGCCAATCAGGGCCGCTACCCCAAGCGCCCCCGATGGTTCTACCACCAGTTTCATGCGAAAGAAGAGAAAACGTACCGCTTCTTTGATTTCCTCTTCGGATACTGTAATCATGTCGTCGACATATTTTAATACCAGCGGGAAGGTTACTTTCCCCAAGCTCGGTGTTCTGGTACCGTCGGCGATTGTTTTTGGATTATCAACCGTATGCAGTTTCCCTGTTTTAAAAGAAAGGGTAGCGTCATTGGCTAATTCAGGTTCCACACCGTATACTTTGCAATTGCGATGAATCTCTTTTGCCGCCACCGCCGACCCGCTTAAGAGCCCTCCGCCACCACATGGGGCGAGCAGATGATCCAGGGTTCTTAATTTGTCGAAAATCTCTATCGCGACCGTACCTTGTCCGGCCACTATTTGCTCATCATCGAAGGGTGGAATCAAAGTATAGCCGTATCGTTCATGAAGCTCCTCGGCTATTTCCTCTCTAGTTGATTTGTCGGGGTCATAGAAGACAATATTCGCTCCGTATCTTTTTGTAGCCTCACGCTTAATGTAAGGGGCGTCTTTTGGCATTACAATATGGGTTTGAATATGAAGTAATCTTCCCACGAGGGCGACCGCCTGGGCATGATTTCCCGACGAATAAGTCAATACCCCCCTGTTTTGCTGTTCGGTCGTCAGAAGAGAGATGGCATTGAAGGCTCCCCGGAATTTAAACGCTCCGGTACGTTGAAAATTTTCGCATTTGAGAAAAACCCGGGCGCCGACAAGTGAATCGAGGGTCCTGGATGTCATTATAGGGGTGACATTGCTCTGACCGGCCAATCTTTCTCTGGCACTTTTTATTTTATCTATCATGATATCCCCCGTCCAACAGAAAACCACCGCCGCAAACGAAAGTATACATGAAAACAGTGATAATTTCAAATAATGAAAAATAAAAAACGGTTGATTTTATTATTCCGGAGAGGCAGGGATTCTCCGACAGGGGTATTGGGTAACTCCTTATCCCCTACCAAAATACGACATAATGCTATGATTTTCAATAAATTAGGTTTTGTGTCTGTTTGTGTCTGTTTTTGTTGGTTTTTGTCTGTTTTGGTAGTCGATGGTCACAATATGGGCACAAGAGCGTCTCGCAAGCATTTGTAGAGGTCAGCAGAGGACCCCGAGCCATTCATACCGCTAGAATAGATGGAACCAGGCTGAGACTTTGGAATGAGATATTGGGATACATGTAAGATATAACCGGAACTGAACTATCCCACCAGGGGGGGCATGCT
>JAZGHS010000256.1:0-3464 GCA_036481315.1 Candidatus Zixiibacteriota bacterium
GGCCACCGCGCCCCAATTGCTAACGTTAAAATCTGATAATCGAGAGATTATCAGGCCCTCGCAGTTGCCTCCCTGCGTCTTCTGCGAACGACAGCCAAAGTACCGGCCGTCATCAATAACAACGCCAGTATCAGCATACCCCATTCGGACATGGTGGGAATATTCGCCTGCGGACATTCAACATCGGCACAGTCAACGTAGCCCATAAACTGACCACCGTTGTCCAGGCAAATCTGTTCGGTTTCCTGCGTACAGGAGCCATCCTCCGGCCAGCAGCAGGCACCCGTCTCGACCGGCTCTCCTCCGGTGATTACAAACGACAGATCGAGCGACTGCTGTCCACCTTCGCGCGGCATACAGGTGTGCTCGATTGTGCCCTCGAACATGAAATTAGCCCCTCGAACGTCGATTGAAACCCATTCCGGATTGTATGGCAGCCATTCGAAGAATTCATTTACCTGAATTGGTTCGACAAATCCCTGTGGAAGATCGATTTGGAATATCGTTTGCCGCCCGATAAACACTTCCTCCTCCGGGAAAGGAAATAAATCCGGAAGTGGAGGAGGGCCGCCCGGTGGCCATTGGTCGGTCGACCAGTTTATGGCGATCTCGATAGATGCCGGCAAGCTAGGTGCCATTGGGGTAATCCATCCATCAACAACGAATTGCTTCTTGCGCGAAAAATCTAATGGATGATCGTAGAACCAGACATTCCACCATCCAAAAAGCTCGTAGAAATAAAAATCCGGATACGGTGTATCGAATCCCATACCGTCCATGAAATTGCCCTCAGGATCGAACATCACATAGAAATCGTTTAAAAGCGGTTCCGGGGGAGGACCTCCACCGGGTTCATATATTTCTATCCACGGAGGAATGGGATCCCATGGATCGGGCGCCCAAACAGCGTCATCCATGAAATGATCCTGTGTCGATTTCCATCCCCATTGTGTGAAACCTGGATCGACTACGATAGCCGAAACCCGTAACCAGTAAATCTCACCCTGGTTTTGCCAGATCCAATCAGGTTCCTGAAGAAGGACGTCGTATCGGAAATATTGATTATGATCGCCCTGCGGGAAAACCTCGCCTGAGGCCGGATCGTACCATCCTTGCGGCGATGGCTCCATAGGAACCTCTGTGAAGTCCGTGATCTCCATCGGCCCCCAGAGCGGATCACCAGGTTGACTATACCCGCCCGGACCGATTGGTATATTGTTGTGAATGGATACGATGAAACCTATGATTTGACCGATATCATCATGTCTCCATGATCCCCACCAGTGAAGATCCTGGATATATCCGGTTTCCGAGCATTCCCAATCGTCGGCCAGACAGAACGGTTCGGTAGCGCTAACGTCCCAACCGTTGGGATCGGGCAATTGCGGGTAATGCATCTTATGGTTAGACCACTCCACATCCCCGCACTCGTTTTGACCAGCCGCCCAACCGTGAGAGTAGTTATAGTCGCTTAAGTTGAATGTACCAAGGGAAGTAGTAAAATCAAACCAGCCTGCTCCAAAACCATAATAGCAATGACAGGCCATGCTGGGAAGGGCAGGATCTGTAATAAAGATTGAGATGCCCTGGTACTGGTCCGATGGCAGTTCCAGCCCTACAAAGAACGGGCCATTAACACAGCAAATATCTGAAAAAGGCGCCGATATTATTAATCCTTCGCCGGGTTGGAATACTATGTTGAACAGCGGGGTGGAACAGAGTAAAGCTCCCGGCACCGGGCATTGGGGATCGCTTAAATCAGCATTGTATACATGCGCTATCATATCCACCGACTGCTGACCTGCCGGGTCATAATTAAGAAGCGCGAAACTCATATCAGAAACCTGGTAAGGATATGGATTCGGGGTGCACGCGGTAGGATCCTGGTATATCAAAAACTGGTCGCCGTTGCCACTAAAGGGTCCAAACGTATAAGCAGTTGGACCTGTTTCTATCAGGAAACACTCATCGGTGATCACCCCCGGCGGTGTGCGTCCCCCGGGAAGCGTCACGCTTTTCAACGGTTTATTGTCGGCCTCTTTTAAAACAAGCTGGCTCTGGTCGGTTATAGCGAAGGTAGTTCCCGAAAGTAGAACGCAAAAAGCGACAACTCCAAAAATCAATTTTTTCACTTTTCTCTCCTCATTAGTGTGAAATTAGAAGAAAACTAAACATCATTAACACACTCAATTAATAATGTGGCGGAGCTCGCAAATTAGGTAAGTAATACCATTTTCTGGTATACCCTGTATTCTCCAATAATGAAAATATAAAAGCGATATTGGGAAATCTCAGCCTGCTAACCGAGTATCTGATTTTTCTCGCGCGCTCGATAAGCAAAAGAATGGCCGAGTTAATCAGTATGATAATAAACGATATCGTCAGAAGGCCGAAAAGCGAACCGAATCGTATGAGCCAACCGGGAGCCAGGCTCTGGAAATTCAGGATACCGTTTATCCCGGCAAAACGGATGAGGAAATATTCAAGGGGAATCCAGAGAGCGGCGATGAATACCGGATAGAAGCCTATATATTTTTTTACGCGGTTTACAGCGATTCCGAATATCGAGAAAATCAATACAAGAGCCAACGCCTTTATCGCGAACAGCGCCGGTGATGTAAATAATCCCTCTATAAAAACGACAAACGTGAAACATAAAGCGAATGTTGATCCCAGGACGATGGAGCCCTGCAGGCTGGTGCGTTTGAGTTTCCATAAATACGGTACTAAAGCGAATAGCGATAAAAACCATAGCTTGTGTTGAAAATGGGCGATAGACAAAAGTAGAGCTGACGTTCCCGCGGGTAAAAATATACCCACAAATCGCAGTAGAGGATCGTCTCGTATAGCTTTTTTACGCACTCTCTTTATCCCTTCAGCTAATGAAAGCCAATGATTGCGGCTTTGCCAACTTCATTTAGGGATCTTCTCAAAAAAGGAGAGCCTTCTCCTTCCGAGGAAGTACTCACGAGGTTTTAAGAATCATACCTCTGTTGATAACCTGTTGCAAGTTCAAAGATGATGGGATAATATCCCCAGGCGCCGTAGTCTATTCCTGTTGTCTAAATAAATGATCAATAATAATGTATGTCAAGAAAAAAACGATAATTCACTCTACTTACTGATTCGCGAATCAGGATTATTACGGTTTTTGCCGATAGGATAGGGATTCACTTTGTTAAAATAATTCGGCTCGTAGCGCCCTCATGCCATTCATTATTACCAGCAATGACACTCCCATATCGGCGAATACGGCCATCCAGAGGGTAGCCGTCCCGGTCACAGCCATAACCACGAAAACAGCTTTTATTCCTATGGCCATCGATATATTCTCGATTATTATCCGGTAAGCCTTTTTAGAAAGTTTAAAGGTCCATGGTATTTTCGACGGTTCATCCGACATCAAGGCAATATCGGCGGTCTCTAGCGCGACATCCGAGCCTATCGCCCCCATCGCTATGCCT
>JAZGHS010000257.1:0-4032 GCA_036481315.1 Candidatus Zixiibacteriota bacterium
TTACTCATTTCGTCCAGCTTATTGCGGGGCTCATTCGGAACCCGACCTACATTTATTATGCTCCGCCTATTTGCATATTAATCGCGGCTATTCCTCGGTTGAGGGAACAGCGACTACCTGTTTTACCTCTGGTACCTGCTGTTTGACAATTCGTTCGATGCCCATTTGCAATGTCATCTGTGACATAGGGCATCCACCGCAGGCTCCGGTGAGCCTTACTTTCACTATGCCTTCGTCCTCTAAAATCTCAACTAACTCCACGTCGCCGCCATCGGCCTGCAACGCGCCTCGCACGGAATTTAGCGCCTCGATCACTCTTTCTTTCATCATCGTCTCCAGAATTATTAAAATATACTATTTTATTTTCCCGCAGCGACCGTTTTAGTCACAAGTTCAGGTTTTACAATAGCAATAATGCCTCTCGCGGCCTTTTTCAATTCCAGAGCCGCCTTTGAGTTCGAATTGGAAAACATTATCGGTTCTCCCTTATCGCCACCCGCTCTGACATCGGTTTCGAGGGGGACTTGACCGAGGAGCGGTATATTCAACTTTTCGGCTAACTCCTGTCCTCCACCCGAACCGAAAATATATTCCTTATTTCCGTCCGGTGCAAGGAAATAGGACATATTTTCAATAATCCCTATCATCTTGATGTTGGCTTTTTCGGCCAATTGCGCGATTCGCGAGGCGACAATATATGCGCCGGGTTGAGGAGTGGTCACCAGAACAGCGTTTACTCCGGGGATCAGTTGCGCCAACGATAGAGCGACATCACCGGTGCCGGGGGGAAGATCGACAAAGAGCATATCGAGATCATCCCAGAAAACGTCACTCAAAAACTGGCTTACCGCCTTGTGGATCATCGGCCCGCGCCAGATCACCGCTTTGGATTCGTCGATGAAAAATCCCATGGACATTATCCTGATACCCGATTTTTCAAGCGGTATTATGGTGTTATCGATTATGGTCGGACGACCCTCCACTCCCAGGATTCGCGGGATCGAAAAACCATGGATATCAGCGTCAAGAACGCCGACTTTGAATCCCTCCATCGACGCGGCTACTGCAAGGTTAGCAGTCACTGTCGATTTGCCTACGCCGCCTTTACCGGAAGCTATCAGAATCACATTCTTGACCTGTTTGGCTTTAAACTGCTCCGACGAATCCTTGCCGGTGAGTTGAGCGGTCAACTTCTTGCGTTCATCATCGGTCATGGACGTAAACTCGATTTCGATATTCTCGATTTCTGGGATATCATCCAGCGCCGATTTGATATCGTCGGATATCTTTTTTTTCAACGGACATCCGGGGATGGTCAGTTTAATAATGACTTTTAAAGTAGATCCTTCTGCCCTTAATTCCTCGACCATACCGAGATCCACAATAGAACGATTCAACTCCGGGTCCTGAACGTCCTTAAGCTTGGCCATTGCCAGATCGGTATCTATTTTTTTACTCATCGTAAGCCCCTTTATTTCGTCAAATCCGCTGTTATCGCGCAAATCAGCAATACATTTGAGCATAAAAGCCGGGTTTGCCTGATTTTATCCTCTCAGACGGACGGAATTTAATTACCGGTACTTCAGCATTCAACCTGATTCGATCGACCTTTCTAAAAAATAGACCAATCTGATCCACGTCCGTTCATAATATTGGTTAAACGCATTTTGTCAAGACCTTAGTTTTTTCCCTTGACACAAACAGGGCAATTTTTATATTCAGTATTTGTGAAACCCTTCACAAGAGTGATTGGACAGGAGATAACATTTTGACAGCGAAAAAAATACGTAAAATTTCTGATTCGACAATTCATCGTTTGTCGGTTTATTACCGGGCACTTTTATCTCTGGAAAAAGAGGGGTATGAGACAATTTCCTCCAAAGAGCTGGCCAAACGTGAAAAACTTACTCCGGCGCAGGTCAGGAAGGATCTTTCGTTTTTCGGGAGTTTCGGCACCAGGGGATTGGGCTATCCGGTCAAACAACTCATGCAGCAGATAGCCGAGATCCTCGGTATAAACCGGGTATGGAACGTGGCTCTGATAGGGGTAGGTAATGTCGGCTCGGCCCTGGTCAGTTATAAGGAATTTGCCAAGCAGGGTTTTGTTATTAAGCAGGTATTCGATAACGATCAACGCAAAATAGGATCGAACCATAAGGGCATAGTTGTTTCCGATGCCTCCGATATGAAACGTCTTTTGATAGAAAGCGATATATCCATAGTTATCCTGACAGTTCCGGCATCGGTGGCCCAGTTGGTGTGTGACGATGTTATCGAGGCCGGGGTTAAAGCGATCTTGAATTTTGCCCCGGTAAATTTACGGGTACCTGACAACGTTTTATTGCGCAACGAGAATATGGCCATTGAATTGGAGCATTTATCGTTTTCGCTGACAAATAAAGACATGTTGTTGGTTGAATAGAACACCACAATTGAAACTCACCCCTTTTGACGTTAAATTGTTGCATTGCAGCCTGTTAACGGGGTCACGATAGACAGGTATTGTTTAACATCTAAATTTTCAGATGTTTCAAATGATAAAAGATGAAAAAAAAGTTTTAGTTCTTGACTTTGAAAACCGAAATATTCTTATTAAGGTGATATGTGGATGATAAAATTTAGTTTAAATAGAATTTTGATGGTGTTGGGCATGATCTTGGCCTTTACAATTGTAGCGTCAGCCCAACAATCAAGTACCGCCTGCGAGCCTTATGGTTCGGTTACTATTAAAGGAGATCCTGCCGAGGATAATATGACCGTAGTTGCTTATGTCGGTGAAATTGAATTGGCGAGAACTCAGACCTCAGGCGGCCAATACTCGTTGTATATTGATCAGGACGACTCCGACACGCCTCAGAGGGACGGCTATCTGCCGGGCGATATTATTACCATAAGAGTCAACGGGGAACAGGCCAATCCCGCTTTCGAGGCTTTTACCGGCCGGCAAAGACGTGATATCGAGGTAATCACTCTGGATATTCAGTCAGAAAGTTGGGGCCGTATAAAAGCGCTTTTCCGTTAGCTTTTCTCAAATAGTTCTTTCTCAAAGCATCGCCAGCGATGCTTTTTTTATGCCAGTTATAATTATTCATTAAGATCTTTGGTTGAACACGTTAAAATTCCCTAAGCCTACCCCCGTCCTCATATGATTTTTGAAACGAATTAAATAGACTCTTAAAGATATGTATGCCGTGATTTCTCGCCCGATAATCAAAACAAGCTTGCCATTTTGCCCGAAATCGATTACACATAAGATGTTGAAACATAGGGTAAGTCCACGGCGGCGTTCTCGCTTTCGATTTGTAGAGGCGGAGTTTTATTGCGCGAAGTCAATTGGCGAATGTTTGTGGGACTTATTGTCATTTGATCGGAATCTTTAAATGATTTGTTTCGTAGGTTAAGGAGGATTTATGAAATTAACCAGCCGAGAGGAAAACGGAGTGGTTATCCTTGAACCCAAGGGTAAGATAATGGGCGGTCCGGATGCCACCATCCTGCACGACCAGCTTCATGATCTGATAGCACAGGATAAAAAGAAAGTGATTATCGATCTTTCGAAAGTAGAATGGATGAACTCCACGGGGTTGGGTATTTTAATATCGGGCTTGACCACCCTGCGCAATAACGGCGGTGAGCTGAAACTCGCCAGGGTCACCGACAAGATCGAATCGCTTTTGACAATTACAAAACTGATTACTGTTTTCGAGAGCTTTGACGATGTCGAGGGGGCAGTAAAGAGCTTCTAATAACCCACTTTCGATATTGATCTGGGGGCGTTATTTCATTTTGGACCAAAACAAACGGGTGGGTCGTATCTGTCCCACCTTTTTTTTATAATTCACCTGGAGACGAAAATGACTGGTAACGACCGTGATACTATTACAATTCCGAGTTCACCCGCGAAAATAGCGGCGGTGGATGAATTTCTGGAGGATTGGCTCAGACAGAAAGGGGTATCCGAGGATATCATAGCCGATCTCGCTATCGCCGTAACAGAACTGGTAAATAACGCCATCAAGCATGGTAATAAAC
>JAZGHS010000258.1:0-8165 GCA_036481315.1 Candidatus Zixiibacteriota bacterium
CGACCCGGAGCTTGTTTACAGCACTTACCTCGGCGGCGGCGACATTGACTTTGGCTATTGCATCGCTGTAGACGCCTCTGGGAACGCTTATGTGTCGGGAGAAACTTGGTCGACAAATTTCCCCACGGTCAATCCCTATGATGACAGCTATAATGATAGCAGCGATGTTTTTGTGACGAAATTATCCCCGGCCGGCAACTCTTTAGTTTACAGCACTTACTTAGGCGGGGGGAGCAGTGACACTGGCTATGGCATCGCCGTAGACGCCTCCGGGAACGCTTATGTGACGGGATATACTGACTCGCCAGATTTCCCCACGGAAAACCCGTATGACGGCAGTATTAATGGTTTTTCTGATGCTTTTGTGACGAAATTATCCCCGATTGGCAACTCTTTAGTTTACAGTACCTACTTAGCCGGGGGCGACGATGACCTGGGCCATCCCATCGCCGTAGACGCCTCCGGGAACGCTTATGTGACGGGAGATACTTACTCGTCAGATTTCCCCACGGAAAACCCGTATGACGGCAGTTTTAATGGTTATTATGATGCTTTTGTGACTAAGTTTGGGCCGGTATCGGGATGCGACTACGTCATCGGTGATTTTAACGGCAGTGGCTCTTTTAACATCTCGGATATTATCGACGGTTTCTCAAAACTTAAAACTGGTTCGCCCGATGCCGCATATTTATGCGAGTGCCCACTCGGCAGCGGAGTCGAATGGGTAGTGGCCATGGATGTTAATAATTCCTGCGCATTCAATGTCTCCGATATAATCAATGGATTTTCTAAGTTGAAAACCGGTGCACCCGAATTAGTACCTTGTGGGGATTGTCCGCCAGTAGTCCCATAGATTGATGGCTTTTCCGGGTTCCGCAAGAACAGTAGCGGTTGTGAGAAGAAGGAAAGTAGCTATAAGTTAAGGTCTAAAAGGGAATTCCCGATCGAGTCGGGAATGACACAGATTAATCCGCCAACGCCAGCAAAGGCCGTCGGTAACCCATAAATGATTTGCGATAATAGTCGTCTTTGAGATTTGAAATTACTATACCGTTCGACGTGGAAGCGTGAATAAATCTATCCTCGCCGATATAAATCCCTACGTGCGACGCGGTTTTGGATTTAATTTTAAAAAACACCAGATCCCCCGCTCTTTTCTTCGATGATGGGATTTTCACGCTCTGAGCGTAGATCGACGATGTTTTTCTGGGTATATAATAGGAAAGATATTTATAATACATACCGCTGGTGAAACCCGAGCAATCCCAGCCGCTTCGCGCGGCCCCGCCGTAAACATACGGTTCTCCGAGATGATTTTTCGCCCCTCCCAGAAGCCGGGCGGCCTCTTTTTTGGTGAGCGGGCGAACCCTGATGCCGGTCTCATATTGGCGGGCCGGCCCCGAGCAGGCCATTATGGCCGCGACTAGAATTGCGATTCCATATCTCATACCTATAGGATATCGGCAGGATCGTAAATTTATAAAGAGAGCGACGGGTAATCGATCCCGAATCGTTTCTTATGATACAGTCTCGCGGTTACAAATAGAAACGCCAGGATTAACAGGTACCATGGGAAAATAAAACAGGCCGCCAGCGAGAGCAATAGTACCGAGAGCCTGACCGCGAATACAGCGTTTTTTACTTTTGGCCGTATAGCCGCGTAGAGATAAAACGGCATGCAGAGATTGCAGACGATAAGCATAGGGATATCCTGGAAAATAAGCGAAAGCAATAGCCCTATCATCAGGGATAATGCCATAACCGCCGTGGAAAACCTGACACCGAGAACAACTCCGGGAGTCCGCTTTCCAGAGAGAGCGTCGCCCCTGGTATCAGGCAAGCTGGTGCCGATAAATACTGCGATCACGGCGAATAGATAGGGAATCGATAACGGAAATGCGTCACCGAAATATCCGCCGGATCCGCTAAAACCGAGCATGAAAACAAGGGAGCCGTGCCCGAACCCGTTTAATAATGTCCCCCAAACAGGATGATTTTTCCCGTAAAACGGCTTGCCTGAATACAAATAGCCGAGAATTATCAGGGCTGACGATACCAATCCCACGCTAATATTTATGAAAAACGCGGCAGATAACGAAATCGCCGTTAGAGATCCGGCTAAAATGGATGCCGCCCTAATCGAAATCAGCCCCGATGGCAGAAAAAACAGTTTATTGTTTCGCCGGTCCGATTCTATATCCGAGATCTGGTTCACGATATAAGCCCATCCGGCCAGTCCCGACGATATTAAGATAAGCCATATTATCCGAAAACTATCGACCGGTCTAACAGGGCTCTGGTAAAACCCCAGAATGAGAATTGTCCAGACAGGAGGATGTAAAACCGGCCTTAGAATAAAGATCCAATCCAACGGATTTTTCCCGACAGGAGCGATTATACTTTTTTTTTCGCTTTGATTATCCGTATCCATAATAATAATCGCGGAGTTCGAACTCCTGAGGAAATAGATTTATATCAACCGAACATTTTGAACGTAAAGTAAACGGCTGGCAGGGCAAAAAGAAGCGAATCGAAACGGTCGAGAACGCCGCCGTGACCTGGGATCAGGTTCGACGAGTCTTTAACATCGCAATCCCTTTTAATCGCGGATTCGACCAGATCGCCGATCTGCCCGAATAAGGTCGCGATAAATGAGGCGGAAATTAAGATCGGCAGCCCCAATTGTCCGTCGAGATAATAATATGCGGCTATTGCGGCCAGCATCCCGCCGGGGAAAGAAAATACAAATCCCGCCCAGGTTTTTTTGGGGGAAATTCTTGGCGCGAGTTTGCGTTTTCCGAGCCAGCGTCCGAAACCGTAAGCGAACGTATCCGCGATCCATGAATTAACAAAAATAAATAGAAGGATGATCCAGCCGAAATCGACAAATTCCCTGCGAATTAAAATAGCGAACGATATAAAAAAACCGGGATAAACGGCTGTCAACATAGCAATGGATAGCCTCGATGTATATTCTACAACACCGGTTTCCGCCATTTTAAATAAAGCGGCCAGGGAGAAAAGGACGTACATTATAAGCAGACCTGAGTAGGCGAAAGTGGAGAATTGAAAAACGGTAACTGTGGCGATAACCAGCAAAGTCATCAGTTTTTTCCCGACTATGATTTTCTTCGATAGAAGCATGGCCGCTAATTCCCAGCTTCCCAGAAGAGCCACCAGCAGGCATAGAGCGAACAAGAACAGTTCGCCCTTATATATTATGAAAATAAGCGCCGGGATTCCCACGGCGGCTACGATAAGTCTTTTGATGAGATTATTCGCCATTATCGGGAGGACGTAACCTTGCCGAATCGTCGTTCTCTTTTTTGAAAATCGCGAATAGCCTTCAAGAAATCGTCCTCGCTGAAATCGGGCCAAAGGACGTCGGTTAAGTAAAGCTCCGTGTACGACGTTTGCCAGAGCAAAAAATTGGAGATGCGCATCTCGCCCGAGGTTCGGATTAGAAGATCGGGATCGGGCAAGCCGTTAGTTTGCAAATAACCGACAAATATACTATCGTCGATATTCTCAGGCTCTATCCGGCCTTCGGCGACATCTCTGGCTATGCTTTTTACCGCCTCTATAATTTCGGTTCTTCCTGAGTAATTCAACGCGAGATTCAGGACCAACCCGGTATTATTCGTGGTTTTGTTTATCGCGTCCAGCAAAACATCGCGACGTTTTTCGGGCAATTTATCGATATCTCCGGTGGCTATCAAACGGACATTATTATCCAGTAGCTCGGCAAGTTCCCTGCGGGTAGTCTCACCGAGTAGTTTCATTATAGCCGAAATTTCCTGTTTGGGTCTTTTCCAATTCTCGGTAGAGAAAGTATAAAGAGTCAGATATTTGACTCCGATCTCCCCGGCGATACGCACAACTTTTTTAACCGCTTTTACCCCTTGACGATGACCTAATGTTCTGGGCAATCCACGTTTCTTGGCCCAGCGCCCGTTACCGTCCATAATGACGGCAATATGGGCGGGCATATTACCATGGGACATTACCTCTTTTTTTAGTTTCTCCTGGGTCAAGATCGTACCACCCCATTAAACTTCCATTACCTCTGCTTCTTTGGCTTCCAAAATAGTGTCGATTTTAGAAGTGTAATCGTCCGTGAACTCCTGGACTTTTTTTTGCCCGATATGAGAATCGTCCTCGGGAATCTCGGAGTCTTTTTCCGCTTTCTTAAGCTTCTCGATAGCGTCGCGCCTGATATTGCGCATAGAAATCTTACCTTCCTCCCCGAATTTCTTCACGAGCTTAACCATTTCCCTTCGACGTTCTTCGTTAAGAGCCGGAACAGGCAACCGAATTACATTTCCCTCTACCACCGGATTGAGTCCCAGATCGGCTTTCTGAATGGCCTTAACTATGTCCGGGACGATATTTTTTTCCCACGGTTGCACGACCAGAAGTTTCGGGTCGGGCGCCGAGACCGACGCCACCTGTTTAAGAGGCGTCGGAGTACCGTAATACTCCACCTTTATTCCATCAAGGATGGTTGTCGTGGCCTTGCCGGTACGGATATTGGCAAGTTCTCTGCTTGTGGCCTCTAAGGCCTTTTCCATTTTCTGGTTCGTTTCCTGATAAATTTGTTTTAGCATAAGAGCCTCGGTCAGCTTACGGTTGTACCAACATCCTCACCATTTATTATACGCATTAAATTGTCTTCACTGTACAGATTAAAAACGATTATGGGCATTTTATTGTCCATGCACATGGAAATAGCGGTAGCATCCATAACCCTTAAATCCTGATTCAAAACGTCGAGATAACTTACCGTCTCATATTTCACCGCGTCCCTATTCTTGACCGGATCGCTATCGTAAACACCGTCAACTTTGGTCCCTTTCAGGATTACGTCGGCCTCGATTTCGGCGGCTCTCAGCGACGCGGCCGTATCGGTCGAAAAGTACGGATTGCCCGTCCCTCCGGCGAAAATCACAATGCGTCCCTTTTCTAAATGGCGCAAAGCTCTTCGCCTGATAAACGGCTCTGCCACTGCGGCCATTTCTATGGCTGTCATTACCCTTGTATATTTACCCGCTTTTTCCAGATACTCCTGAAGAGCAAGAGAATTGATGACCGTAGCCAGCATTCCCATATAATCGGCGCTTACCCGATCCATACCTTCCGCCGCGGCCTGGAGACCTCGGAAGATATTACCACCGCCAATTACTATGCATACCTGTACGCCTTTATCGGCAACCGCGGCAACCTGGGAGGCTATACCGGCAAGCGTTTTCCCGTCGAGAGCGCCGCCGGACCTATCTCCCATGAGGATCTCGCCGGATAGTTTCAGCAAAATCCTCTTGTACTTTATGAGGCTTCCGGAATTATCCCCTGACGAGGACCCGGAATCCGGGGAAGCATTCAATTATTCCCCCATTCGAAAGCGAACAAACCTCTTTACGATAATATTCTCGCCCATTTTGCTAACAGCGCTGTTTAAAAGATCCTTTACCGTCATATCCTGATCTTTAACAAACGGCTGTTCGAGCAAGACGACTTCCTGGTAATATTTGGAAAGACGGCCTTCAACGATTTTTTCCACGACTTTTTCCGGTTTGCCATCGTTAAGCGCCTGAGTTCTATAAATTTCTTTTTCTTTTTCCAACGCGGTTTGATCGAGCTGATCCCGCTCGACCACTAATGGATTGGCGGCCGCCACTTGCATGGATATATCCTTAGCCAGACTCTGGTAATCATCGGTGCGGGCTACGAAATCGGTTTCACAGTTAATCTCGAGCAAAACACCCAGCTTGCTCCCCGGGTGAATATAGGCGTATATCAATCCCTCGTTTGCCGAGCGATCGGATTTCTTTGCCGCCTTCGAAAGCCCCTGCTTTCGTAAGAAGGCGACCGCTTTTTCCATATCGCCATCGGATTCGACAAGGGCCTTTTTGCAATCCATCATGCCTGCCCCGGTCATTTCACGTAATTCCTTAACAGCTTTGGCGGTTATCTCCATCTATTTTTTCTCCTGGTCATCCGAAACTGTTTCTTTATCATCAGAGGCGGCCTCTTCCATCTCTTCGGAACTTACCTTATTCTGAGTTTCTATTATCTCGTCGGTCAGCGCCCTGATTATTATCGATATAGATTTAATGGCGTCGTCATTGGCCGCGATCGGGTAATCGATAGGCGTGGGATCGGAATTAGTATCGAGGATTCCAATCACGGGAATATTCAGAATATTGGCCTCGGCGACAGCGATTCTCTCTTTTTTGGTATCGACAACAAAGAGTAGTGACGGCAGAGAATACATATCCTTAATACCGGAAAGGAATTTCTCCAGCCTGGCGAGTTCCTTTTCGAGTTTGCTGGCTTCTTTTTTTGTGGCTCTTTCGAAAAAACCGTCCTCTTTCATTTTCTCGAGATCGCGAAGCCTCTTGATATTGCGTTTGATGGTCGTAAAATTCGTGAGCATACCGCCCAGCCAGCGCTCGATAACGTAATACTGATCGGAACGATTGGACTGGTTCTTAATTACTTCCTTGGCCTGTTTCTTGGTACCCACAAACAGGATCTTACCGCCGGCCTCGACGACCTCTCTTATCTTCTGACTGGCCCTGTTAATTGAAAGCAGGGTCTTGTTCAGATCGATAATATAGATGCCGTTTTTGGAAGTAAAAATGAATTTCTTCATTTTGGGGTTCCATCTACGGGTCTGATGCCCGAAATGAACCCCTGATTCGAGTAAATCTTTAACCGTTACTTTTGGCATGGTTTCTCCTCCACCGGTTTCATCCCTCGGATGACTCCCCCGTAGGAGGAGACCACATCCGAAGTCCGCCGGTGTGCGTCGTTAATTAATTGTTTATCTCTTCGAGAACTGGAAGCGTTTGCGCGCTTTCACCTGACCGTATTTCTTTCGCTCAACCATACGGGAATCCCTGGTCAGAAGTCCATTGCGCTTTAAAACAGGACGCAATTCGAGATCGTACTTCAGAAGCGCTCTGGCGATACCGAGGCTTATCGCCCCGGCCTGACCCGTAAGCCCGCCACCATGCGTTTCGCAAAAAATATCCAGTTTCCCCGAAAGCTCCGTCGTAGTTAGCGGCTTGAGCGCGTGCATAACAAGGTTTGCGCGGCACAGGTATGAACCAATCTCCGAACCGTTAACCGTAATCTTTCCCTTACCAGGCGTTAACCTGACTTTAGCGGTCGCTTCCTTACGCCGCCCTGTACCAATAAAAAACTCGTCGGCCAATTTACCTCCACCTATCTCTTCAAATATCTATTTTTTCGGGTTTCTGAGCGGCGTGAGGATGTTCAGTACCGGAATACACGTAAAGTTTACTGTGTAACCGTCTGCCAAGCCTATTGCGTGGCAACATACCTTTTACCGCTTTCTCCAATACTCGTTCGGGGTGCTTCGCAAGCATCGTTGCCACCGATGTTTCCTTGAGACCACCCGGATATCCGGAATAAGAATAGTATTTTTTCTGTGATAGTTTCGAACCGGTTAAGGCTACCTTTTCGGCGTTTACCACAACCACATACGCACCCATATCGAGATGGGGAGTAAAAAGGGGATTATCTTTACCCCTGAGCATCGTGGCAATTCTCGTGGCCATCCTGCCTAAAACCTTACCGTCGGCATCTATTAAATACCACTTCTGAATCGTTCTATCTTGTTTCGGTATTAACGTTTTCGAATTCATCTGCGCTCCATTTTATCCTTCGAGCCCCCAAAAATTTACAAACATGGAAATTTAAAGGCTTATTCCCCTGTGTCAAGTAAAATAATGCAATTACTCCGTACATTTTGCTTTCGACACCCCCGCAATTCTTGAATTTGCCTGATAGATCCCGACCTTCAAAACTCTTATAAGTATCGTCTTTATAGCCGTTTATATTGAGGAATAATCGACAAGCTTTCGGATAAGTAGCTGTTGGAAAATCAAAATACCCGATAGATTATCTATTTCGCAGGTGAAATAATACCGTTTTCGGTGATAATCCCTTTATGTAAAGTATGCGGAGTAATATCGAACGCGGGATTGTGAACGGGCGAATCGATCGGGGCGATCAACCTACCACCGCATAATCGAATCTCATCGGCGGGTCGATTCTCAATCGGGATCGCCAAGCCGTCGGGGCAATTCGGATCGAATGTCGATGATGGCGCGGCACCATAAAAGGGAATATTATGATAT
>JAZGHS010000259.1:0-28700 GCA_036481315.1 Candidatus Zixiibacteriota bacterium
TCGTGAGATTTTCTATTTTCTCGGTTATCCTCGATCAAAGATCTGCGAAAACATTAAATTCATTATAGAATATCAATACTTTCTGGCGGAGCGTGATGATTTCCAGTGCATCAGTTTTTGTATTTAACTGCCTCGAAGCAAGCCAGAATTTAAGCGGCGAATAGTAATATAGACAAAAGAACTGCCTATTATAAGAAAAAAATGAAAATAATAGCCAATAGAGGCTATTTTCGACACCGCAGGGCACATCGTAAGCAAGGATTCATTATTAGATTATCTGATTGTCTGTACCCCGCATCGAACCCCCGACCTATCGGCTTTAATTGAGTTTTTCTATCAATAAAGGAGTCAAATTGGTGATATTTGATCAAGGGGTATTCCAGCCAAAAAAGAAATATACCTCTTAGGTGATTTATCCTAACGCTTTAAATACCTTTAAGTTCCATGTTTGCTGATGGTGATTAAGATCGTCGCTCTCTTTTTTCAATACTCGGCTACCCGGTACGATGTCTTCTTTTCCTGTACGTAGCGGGCCCAGACGATTAAAAAGTGAGCGTTACCAAGAATGGAAAATGGAATAGGCAGGAGCACGGGGCTCCTGCCCTGCTTCTTTTGCGGCGGGCACAATTAGTTTGTATGATAGCCGAGGAGTTCGTCGACCTCCTCCAAAGAAAACCAGTTTAATTTTACGACCTTAGCCTTCGAGCGGTAAACATGAGGCACGATATTTTGGGCCTCGTCCTTGCTGTCTACCTCGACAATAATCCATGCCTTATGTTCTCCATCCTTGCATCCCCACTCCGCTCGTGTCAGGAAATGCGACCCTGACCTAAGAAAAACTTGAACGGCACGAAGACATGCCGATTCTCCCTCCTCGTGAGGAACTTCAATAAGAAATCTTGCCATGACAGTAATTCTCCTTTCGGTGATTCATTATTGACTCAGCTACTCAGCCTCCCTGTGAAATCAGTTAAAGCGTCTCCCAAAGAGCGCGTTATAGATAATAGAGGGTATGCACAAATCGATAAAACCGACCAGGAATGCCGAGGTAAGCAAAGCGGCGCTAACGGCATAGACGACAGTAAAATTACCCAGATAAAAGTAATAGTTGATAGCTGCCAGCATAACTGTGGCCAGCGCGCAGGCAAACCTGCCCTGATTGGCCCTGCGGGGGAGTTTGGGGCGATTCATAAGATGCCTCAGGCCAAAATTATACAGGTAATCGATCGGATGATATGGAGGTAATATTCCTATCAGCGCTATGATGTTCGCGATTAGTAGAAACAGCTGACTTTTAGCGACCAGGCCTATCACTACCAAACTCAAGCAGACTATATAGGCTAACCTGATTCCGAAACGATGTTGCCGTAATTCGGTATCGGTGAAACCACAGAAACCCTGTTCTTCTAAGCGCTTTTTAGACCACGACGAGATCTTCATTTCATTGCTCACGGACTTTCCTCCGCCTTGTTTAGCGCTTTAAACAACCAGCCCAAATATGCTAAAAAGGGGCTGCTTTGATCCTCAGCAAACGACTTTCTTAAAATTCCCTTATTGTAATTTAAATAGACCCATATAATCTATTTATATCAAAGATTAGTGTCAAGCTTTTTTTAATATTAAAAGTCAAAATTATTTCCTTAAACGTTTACTATTAATTATCGCAGTAAAATCTCATTATCGTATTTCTGTACATGGAATTACAATAACGTATGCTCCGCTATTTCCCGCTTCAATTCGATTATCCGATTATCCACAAAATCACGGTTTGCCAAGGTAATTTTATCGATCAGGTTGGTTATAGATTTCTCGATCTCGGGACCCAGGCCGTCTCAATCCCCCTCCGAACAGTGCGACACAGCTCGCATTCTAACGCCCGGCATCAGCGCGATGCTAAGCGCCGTAGGCCGCATCTGGAGCACCACCCATTTGCTACAGCCAGGGACCTCGGGGTCAAACTGGGATTTCTGTCCGCTAATTGCAATTCGACCCCGATTACCTCGTTACGCCTGCCTATTTACTCGTATGTCCACTCCCCCCATCCAAAGGTCAGGAGATTGGCTCCCAGCCCGAAGCCGACTCCTACGAGATTACCCGCAAAACCGAGACCCTCGCTCTTCCAGAACTCGACCCTGGTCGTACCTAGCAGCACCTTGATGCTTGAAAGGGTAAGGTACTTACACTTCATCAGCTCGGCAGGTTCCATCCGCATGATACCGGTCATCGCGGACATTTCACCTCCAACTGATACCCCGGCAATGATCCCGGACCACTTCATTTTCTTACCGGCAAAACTAATATGTACCTCACACGGCCCCCCGACAACACTGGCCGATACCATCCATCCCGTAGCGCCATGCCAAGTCCCCAGACGACCCTCACTTGCGAGTCGTACTATCTCCTTGGAGCCGTCCGTCAATTCCAGCTTAGCCGCCTCTTCCAAGGTTTGTGCCTTTTGTTTCTTTGACATATCCAAATCTCCTTATCTTGACGTTCCCGCGCACACTCGCGACAGCGACCGCACACGCATGTTGCACTCTCACTATTTCGTCAATACTTTAGGATATCAATTCATACTTTTCTCCTCCTCTTACTGCTCGAGTTAATTTGTCTGGGCAACTGCTATCTAACGATGCTGATGCGAAGCCGCATAGTAGCCTGAATATCGTAGAATTACCATATAAGAGCCCTGTAAAAAAGACGCTACTTTAGGAAGCCTCCCCGAATCGCTGAATGTCGCAACATATTTCGCTTAAGAGTAGTTCCACAATGCCTTAATTCCATGTTTGTTTTTTGGTCAAAACAAAGTAACCGAATTTGTTCATCTTTTTTAGGTTCGCCTTTTTTTTGCAGTACAGATTAGTATCGAATTTCCGAACGAACGCTACATCTATATGATAATAATATTCATTGTCAATACGAAAAAAATACGGACATAATGCGTAGTTTTATATACGCACGTTAATAATTAGAAGCAATTTTAAGACTGGGGATCGATTACACCCGCTTTTCGGAAATCTTGGCAATTTTACCGGGACTTCACCCACATCCAACTAAGCTGCACCTATCGCGCTGTAGGTAGTTGTAACATTGTCAACTGTAGTGCCTTATTAGGCGGCGGGAGAGTTCAACTTCGGTCCCTGCTACCCATAACTCTGAAGACATTTTATCTTCTGGTTAAGGTCTATTATCATATTTAATGGTTTCTAGGGAAGGCCTTCATTTATCTCATAATAGTGTTTTCGCTTTTTCAGTAATTAAATTAGCAAAGTCTTTATAATTATCGCAATAAATAAGACAAGGAATCTTATAATTGTTCGCTTCTAATTTTAAATAATTGTCAATTGATCGAGCATTTTTAAAATCCTTATTTGATATAATTCTTTTGCCATGGCTGGGTCCTTTTATCCTCCTGCTATGTACTTTACTTTCGGGTGACGCCAATATAAAGAACGAATCATAATTAGATTTGTAATATAACTTTGGTAAAAGATGAGGCCCTTCTATGATAAGGGAAGTGCCTTCATTTTTTGCACGATTTACACATGATATTATAGCCTTATACAATCTTTCAGATTGATATACTACATTTTGAATTGCATCATCACTCTGGAATGTAAATTTATACAATATAGATTCCTCTTTTTCTGAAGTTTCACTTTTGACTATTTCTCTGATAAAACCAGTCCCAAGTCTATGATCAATACACAAACCTGAACATAACTCTCTTGCTAGCCTGCTTTTACCTGTCCCGGAAGTTCCGCCGATTAGTATAATAGGTTTCATATCCTTTCCTCCTTTTTTTACAGGCTCATAAATAAATCTGATAATTTCGAATTAGTGATAATACCCATATTAATTGGTTAAGAACGAGGATTTTTTGCCTCGAAACCCCTAATCATGGATCTTAATAGCCTGCCAGTTGTTTCTATTCCATGATTGTAATCGGAAATATATGCACTTTTGAACTTCTTTAAGCCGCTCTTATATTCCTCATACCATTTATTAATAAATATACCATTCTGAATTTCTTCAAGTATTTTTTTCATGTTTTCTTTCACATTGTTATCAATAACTTTATCCCCAACGGATAAATCGCCCCATTCTGCAGTATTCGACACTTTTTGACGCATATAACTTATGCCTCCTTCGTGTATCATGTCAATAATCGATTTTAATTCATGACAAATTTCAAAGTAAGCTAACTCGCTTGGATAGCCCGCATTCACAAGTGTATCAAAACCTGCCTTAATAAGTGCAGTGATACCGCCACAAAGAACAGCCTGTTCACCAAATAAGTCTGCTTCGCATTCATTTTTAAATGTGGTGAAGAATATTCCAGCACGAGCACCACCAATTGCTGCAGCCCAAGCAATAGCAATATCTTTAGCATCTGCAGTAATGTCTTGATAAACACCTATAAAGCATGGAACACCGTGCCCACGAAGATACTCACTTCTTACAATTTCACCAGATCCTTTTGGAGCAACCATAATCACATTAACATTCGGTGGGGGTATGATCTGCTTAAAATGAATATTTAGCCCATGTGCAAAGCATATTGTCTGCCCAGCTCGTAAATGTGGTCTAATCGAATTCTCAAATACAATAGGTTGTATTTCATCGGGCAGCGTAATAAGTATCATATCAGCTTTATTAACAGCCTTATCAATAGGAAGCAAACAAAACCCTTTTTCATTTGCTAATCTACCATTGGAAGTATCTAATCGATTTGATACAATTACTGTCAATCCGGAGTCGCGTGCATTGAGTGCTTGTGCTTGCCCTTGATTACCAAAACCCAAAACAGCAATGATATTATCCTGAAGTGAAGCCAAAGAATTTTCATTTTCGTAATAAACTTCAAAACTCATATTTCCACACTTTCGTAATTAGCTTAAGCAAGTTACGTGATGTTTCTAGCATAGCCAAAAATAGAAGAATATCAAAAAACCAAATACGCTCAGTAAAAATATAATTAGTAAAAAATACTCAAGACATTTTGAGCTTCTTATTCTATTAAACCAACGCCATTTTGTGTCAGCATGACCTGCATAGATAGGTCTATAAATTCCGTTCTCCTGTTCGATATCTGACAATACGGATTCAAAGTTCTTTAAAAATCTTACGTTACGGCGGTGAAATATGAACATTACAAAGGTAAACAACATAATTACAAAAGAACCAAGGCAAGGGATATAAGGATGTAAATTCCAAATGTTAATCTCTTCAGGTGTTAAACCTATGAACAGCAAAACAGCACCGACAACAACTGAGGGAATTTGCCAAATAAAACCCATATGCTGTCGTCGAGATTCGTGAAGCCTTCCATATTGTTCTATCATTAATTCAGATTTAAAACTCAGATCATCATTCATTCTGTTGACCTCCTGAAAATGTATTTTTGTTTAAAGAAATATTCTAAAACAATTTTATAATAAAATAGCCTGTCAAAAAGTCGAAGTCAATAGAAAATAGAAAAAACAGACTAGAAACTTTCCAGCGCATCTATATCCCCATCTAAATCATATCAGATCTATTAAATTCAGCTTTCCAGGTATCTTTTTACAATTACTTTCTCGTAAAATCAATTAAGTCAGTCTATTCCATCCTCTAAGGCAACCTCATCTCCGCTATCCTATGCGCCGCAGCGTCTGTGGTAATGCTTTCAGTTGACGCCATCTCGAAAACGTCTCGCAACGCCCGCCGGACTGTATCGATCACCTCATTTTCCGCCCGCTCTCTATTCCAACCCTGGGTCTCGATCCCCATTATGGCCATCGCCCCGCCGACATTGATAACAAAATCGGGAGCGTAGAGAATACCCCTTTTTAGAAGCCCCTCAGCATCTTTCGGCTCGACAAGCTGGTTATTCGCTCCGCCGGCAACCGCCTTGCATTTTAGATTCGGAATCGTTTCAGCATTGAGTATCCCCCCCAACGCGCAGGGGGCGAAAATATCGCATTCGGTTATGTAAACGTCATCGGATGGGATAAATTTCAACCCCAGTTCGTCTCTGTAACGGGTGATTGCATCCTCGTTGACATCGCTGAACATCACTTCGGCCCCTGCTTTCAGTAAAAGCTCTAACAATCCTCCACCGACACTACCTGTCCCCTGCACCAGAACACAACGATTCGCCAATGATGATTCTCCGAAAACATTCTCGCAAGTGACCTGTATACCGGTGAAGACGCCTAAAGCGGTGAACGGTCCCGGCGAGCCCGCTCCCCCGACGGCCGGTGTCCGGGAGAAGACGTATGGAGATCCCGTCTCTCCTATAATATCCATATCCTCCGATGATATGCCAATATCGGGCCCCGTTAAAAACAAACCTCCGAGTTGATGAATCAACGCTCCATACCTTCGCAACAGCGACACGCGAGCCGCACGATCAAGGTTGTCCGGAATGGCGATGACCGCTTTCCCGCCGCCAAATGGCAAACCCGGCACTGCAAACTTGTAGGTCATCCCCGAGGCCAGACGGAGAGCGTCGCCCAGCGCCGCCTGAAAAACGGGATACGATTTTAAGCGGGTACCCCCTACGGCCGGTCCGAGTTTGGTCGAGTGAACAGCGATTATTATCCAGGCTCCTGTTGGTTTATCGTGTTGTATGATGACTTTCTCGCCGTCCCAGTTCTTTATCAACGATTCCACGTATTTATCCTTTCCACGGAAGATCCCGCCTGGATTACGACGGGATCGATTTTAATTACAGTGTAATAAACGAAAATAAATCCTGTTGAGTCAATGGATCATGTTGATTACAGAGAAAGTCGGAGGATGCTATAATTATCGGTTGAGCTCTTGAAGCCAATCAAATTATCATGTAGTGGATTTGGGCTGTAAAAATATCATTCCGCCTTTTTTAATACATAGATCACCCAGGGCGCAATTTTCGTTTCATTGGCCCATTTATGCGGCTCGTTTTCTTTCGCAAGCGGTTTATGGGTCGCGCTTATTTTTAGTCCCGCTTTTTTAAAAGTTTCCTGATAAGCTTCATCGGTCCAGATAATATCCTCGACCGGTCTATCATCATCCACATCCGTAATAATTATTTTTACCTTATCCCCGCTTTTAGCATTTTTATTTTCGGGGAAATTTCTGGTCGAAAACGATGCCCATTCATTTGTATATATATCAGGCGCCGAAACAAGGTTAACTATCATGCCATCGCTTTTAAGCAGGTCTCCTATTTCCTCGAATAATTTGATTTTCTTCTCCATCGTGGGGACATTGTCAAAAGTGAACGCGGATAACGCCAGATCGAAAGCGTTATTGCGAAATTGCGAAAGACCACGGTCGTCAATAAGGCGATATTCCCCTTGAGGATCTATTTCTCTCGCCTTTTTGATCATATCCTCGGATATATCAACTCCTATCGCGTCAAATCCCAACTTTCGAAGAAATCTCGTAGAACGTCCAGCACCGCATCCGAAATCTATCGCTTTTCTTCCCCTGACATTATTGAATATTATTTCGGGCAGATCCCTGTACGCCAAATAATAGGTCCCGGGAAATTCCAACTTAGCGTAGGCTTCCGCGCGTTTGGCGTCACTATATGAATTAGAAAAGTCCGTAATTATTCCCCTTTTTCGCCTTTGAGCGTTGGATCAATCGACCTGTCGATTCGTTCTATCTTCAAGCCATAATGAACTCCGACGTTTTCCCAACCGCGAATAGTGATCGTTCTATGCGGTTTCCCGCGGCGCTTTGAGCAACACCCGCAAATCGTCCATAATAGCCAGCCCCCTCCTGCGTAACCTCTCCTTTGACGCCAGCAGTTCGGATTCCGACGGATTTTCATGCAATTGAATATGAAATCGCATAGAGTTCCCCGTCCCGGAAGGTCTTACCGTTATATGTTCAAGCTTGTTTTCGCTAATATAGTACCGTATCCCCTCATCCGGGAACTGAAAATCGTGATCTGGAGGGTATATTTCATCATATTTGCCCGTACGGAAAATGCTTGCCGCGATAACCTTTTCCCCGGCGATCTCTAAATCACCGGCAAGAGCAAGTTGATAATACCCCAACGCTCTGCGTATGATTTTCTTCTTGATACGATCGCCTTCTATACCCGGATACTCGCCGTCGAGAGGGTCGGGCTCGTAAAACGACATGAACAGGCCGATATCGGGATCGAGATATATATTCTTATCGAGAAGCTCTATCAGGTTGGTCCCTTTCTCTTTTGCCCAGGCCGCGATTTCTGCTACCAACAATGCCGCGAATGTACCGTCCTTATCGCGGACATGCCCCCCCTCACCCAACGATCTTTCGTCCGGGGGAGGCCCGCCGAGAATGGAGAATCCGTTGCTCTGTTCCAGAGCGCCAATATTAATCGAGCGTTTACCGTTTTCCAGACCGCTACTATCGCAGGCGAACGGATGACATTTTGTTTTATATCTCTCGTTTCGACCATCGACCAACCCGATAAAGTCCTTTCCCTTTCCGTTCCATACGTCGCGTGTTACCGCCGCTAGCGCGGCAAACCCCACCCATGATTTCACAACACCTATTCCGTATTTTCCGGCCAAAGAGGTGATGCTGTCGGAAGTGGTATGCGAAAGAACCAGGAATTTCTTTTCGGCATCTTTAACCTTGCCTGAATCGTCCTTCTCCATATTCAATCGATACCATAGAACAAGAGTCCAAACATCATCCGCCGAAAGCAGATAATACTTTTGGTTCTTATATAGATGTCTTTGCTCCTCCGGCACGACTACCACGATCCCGCATCGGTCGGCATCGGGATCGGTGCCTATTAAAATATCAAATCCATCCTCAGGGTAATCCTCGAAAAAAGCTTCCACGGCAACTTTTGCCGAGCGAGGATCGCCAGGATCCGGCTGTTGTTCTTTTCCCGGGTCGTTTCTAAACGACGGAAACATTCCATCGAGAACATATAGATCGAGCTTGCCGTTGACAGGCTTCACGTCGATAAATCCGACCTCGCTTAGAAGCCTGCGAACCGCCATATTGCCGGAGCCATGAAACGGGCAAAAGGCGATCTTTAAGGGGTCTTTCGACTTTTTCTGCGTATCCTCGAGGTCTCGTAAATACAGGAATTTTTTATTATGATCCCTGTGTTTCTCGTGCATATTGATTAAGTATTTTTCCTTGCCGCCGTAATCGAAATTCTCCTCGAAAGTATCACCGCCGAGGAACCAGAGCTTCCCCTCCTCAGCCTCCTTGAACGAACGGAGTTGAATATCCTCGGGTTTGGCGTTGACGATAAACTCGTTATACATCCTATCCCGCTCTTCGGGATCGAACTGAGAGCCGTTGGAGCAGGAAAGCTTATAGCCGTTATAGCGGTAATCGTTGTGGCTGGCCGAGATCAACACGCCGATATCGGCTTTGACAGAGTCATTCGGTATGGCGAAAGTGACTTCCGGGTACGGACACGGGGCATCGAAAAAATAGACGGTATATCCGTAGTGAAGGAACAGTTCGGCCACGATCCTGGCGAAATCGAAACCTCTTATACGGCTGTCATAACCAATAACAATTTTATCCAATCGCGGTTTTTGAGCATTACCGAATTTGGCCACGCCGGCGGATGTTAAGAGGAAGACCAGATCGTTTATGGTATTCGGGCCTTTCAATATATCGGTAGCGATACCCTCTTTTTTCATTTTCAGGATCGATTCCTTATCATAAGCCATCATACCGCGTATCCCACCGGTGCCGAACCGAACCGACTGGCGATAGGCATTGACAATTTCCTCCCATTTACCGGCCTTGATTTTATCCGATACTCCCTTTTTCAACATGGGCGAAACGCGATCTATATGCGGATCGTTCATCCATTCTTTCAGATTGGGGAACGTAATCCTGATAGCGTCATCGTATAATTGCCGATCGATTCGGCCCGAGTCTCTCGCGTTTTGAAGGTATTCGCTGATTCCCTTTTCGGCCGTTTTGAGAATTGAGGCTATATCGCCGTTCATTAAGCAATCCCTTTCTTAACTATTATCCATCGATAAAGGGCGTATCCGGAAAATAGATCCAAAACAGATCCGCCTGAATCTGTTTCCTGCAACATCCCTCGAATTTCGCATATCATAGTATCGAATATACGCATCCGCAAGGGTTTTGTTTATGCTCCTCAGGGAACAATTTTAAGGAAAATGGAATTTATTATTAATGATTATGAAAACAACGACGAAATTCAGAAACGAAAAAAACGCAAAGGCGATAGGGTTCCCCCTGGCCGTATTTGGATCGATTATAGTGATCGCGCTTATTTTCGGCTCAAAATCGATTTCCGGAGAAAATGACATGGAATTTAATGAATTGACGCCCGAGGAAGAGGCGGTAATAATCAATAAAGGCACCGAAAAACCATTTAGCGGTACATTATACGATATCTGGGAAAAAGGAACATATATCTGCAAACGATGCGACGCTCCTCTTTACGAATCCGACTCAAAATTCGATTCACAATGCGGATGGCCCAGCTTTGACGATGAGATCGAGGGAGCGGTAAAACGTGTCGCCGATGCTGACGGCGTCCGGACCGAAATCTTATGCGATAATTGCGGCGCTCATCTGGGGCATGTATTCGAGGGAGAGGGATTCACCGATAAGAATATCAGGCACTGCGTAAACTCGATATCAATGAAATTCATAGTAGACAAAAAGGATAATCAATTGAAAAAAGCATATTTCGCAGGCGGCTGTTTCTGGGGAGTCGAATATCATTTCGAGAAACTCAAAGGGGTACAATCGGTAGTTTCCGG
Organism: Candidatus Zixiibacteriota bacterium; assembly: GCA_036481315.1. GTDB lineage: Bacteria > Zixibacteria > MSB-5A5 > UBA10806 > UBA10806 > JAZGHS01. The sequence continues at coordinate 10,749 of JAZGHS010000259.1, forward strand.
CTATATGGGCGGGAAAAAAGATAATCCCACATACGGCGAGGTTTGCGACGGCAACACCGGCCACGCCGAAACGGTGGAGGTAATATTCGATCCCGAACTGACATCGTTCGAGGAACTGGCCAGGTTCTTTTTCGAAATCCACGACCCTACGGAGCTAAACCGCCAGGGACCGGATATCGGCGAACAGTACCGGTCGGTCATTTTCTATGCCGATGATGATCAAAAACAATCCACCGAAAAATTAATCGATATCCTCAAAGGCAAAGGATACGATGTCGTCACCGAGATTGCTCCGGCTGAAACCTTCTGGGCCGCCGAGGATTACCATCAGGATTACTACGAAAAGAAAAACGGAACTCCCTACTGCCACGCCTATACCAAGCGCTTTTGATAGCTTTCAAAACCGATATTCGATAATTATATTAAATTATCGATTGCTTCAGCTTTTATTCTCATTACCATCGTCATCTCGGCCGGAATTTAACAGGAAAAAAGGGAGTAGCACAAGAGCTTTAGAAGGGCCAATTATAATTTGATAATTAGATTCGGTTTTTGTTGATGATTCCCTTAAAGTGACATATTATTCCGAAAAATATTTCGTAAGCCTCTTAATTAAAGCAAGATGAAAATCACTGAAACTCTTTACGTAACCAACCGCGACGATTGGCGATCCTGGTTGGAGAATTACCACAAATCAAAAAAAGAAGTTTGGCTGATCTATTTTAAGAAGCATACTGGAAAACCCAGAATCCCTTATGATGATGCTGTGGAGGAAGCCCTATGTTTCGGATGGGTAGACACTACGGTGCAACGAATCGACGATGAAAAATACGCTCAGAGATTCACTCCTCGACGGAAGAACAGTGGATGGTCGGAATTAAATATTAAAAGAGCTCGGAAAATGATCCGGGCCGGGCAAATGACAAAAGCTGGATCGGAGCTTTATAAAAAAGCCGATAAAAACAGGGTCTCATCGAAAAAGAAAACACCGGCTATCCCACCCGCTCTGAAAAAAGCTCTTGGCCAAAACAAGCAGGCAAAAAAGAATTTCGAGGATTTTGCTCCTAGTTATAGGCGAAATTATATTAACTGGATAAACGCCGCCAAGCGGGACGAAACCCGACAGAGGAGAATCGCCACGGTCGTGCAACGGGCAGCCTCGAATATCAAACCGGGTATGCTCTAGAAAAAACACTGAGTCATTATATTCAAACAATAACACACCCATATTTATTTGACGATCATCTGCCCGCGCGCCAAAAAATCGCTGCCGGTAGCCAGGAGAATAAAATCGCGGATCTCGCTTTCTTCGCGGTTATCCGCCATATTATCCTTGGTTTCCACTATTTCACGTGTGAAGTGGTAGTCTTCGCAGCAGTTTCTCGTGATTTCCAAAGTCGATATCATCTTAATCTCACCTTCCTTCGGCTTTCCAAATCCCGGGCCGAAAGACCCGGGATTCGTATCGTTTCGCCAAATATTCTATTCAGCCAAACTCTTACGGGCAGTTTAGCGTCGTGCCCGGGACAGCCGCCTACAACCGTCGCTGCAATGAGCGGTCCTGGGAATCGTAAAACGTCTCATTTGTCCTCCTTTGTGAATTATTGGATTATTAGCCGCCTGAACCGATTACGAGCCGTCAGGATTATTTTTTCTCCTCTCCCGGTTCGCAACATTCTACTTTGAACGCCTTGCCCGATCCGAGCATCGGTACACAGCAACATGACATAAGATCCTTTAACTCCTTGCCCTTGACCTCGATACGATAACCGTCATCGGTCTCGATAAACTTAATCTGCCCTTTTTCCTTCTCCATCGCGACTCACCTCCTTTCGCTTTCCTTCATCTACATATTTATATATGCATATATAGCTATATTTGTTCCAAAAAAAAGCGATTTTCTTACTTTTTTTTCTTTTTTTTGCTAACCCGTATGGGGATAGCCAGGCAATCGCAGAAACCGGTACAGCAGTTTTCCACCGAACCTTTATTCAGGCTGTAGAATACACTTTGCCCTTCCCGTCGATCCACAGCGATCTCGGCCTCACGCAAAACGGCCAGATGTCTGCTGATTGTCGGTTGCGATAACCCTATTGCATCTACTATGTCGTTGACCGACATCTCTTTTGACGACAACAGCATGACTATCTTAAGCCGCGTCGGGTCGCCGAACGCCTTGAAGTATTTGCTGAAGACTTTCTCGTTCATATTCATTATTACCTCTACCGGGATTATCATGTTCCCGATTTATATCCGTCTATTGCTATATGCGCATAAACTATATATATGTCAACAATTTTGCGGAAATCCGATTGAATAATACGATTAGCCAAAATCGCCGGTATTTTCGGCCTTTCGGGAATTCCTTGCGAAATCAATTTCATAGAAAAACCATAAAAATGTTGAATTATTAGATCCCGAATGACTATAATTGAATCGGGCACGCTTAGGATTGCATCTACGAAGACTATATAATTAAGTGGTGAATGGAGTCGGGAGGCACGCGGGAAATCAGTTTGACTTAAGTCAATGATATTATTCCGAATAGATATAATTTAGAGAATACTATGGCTGCATCCAAATTCAAATCACAGGCGTTTCCGCTGGAGTGGTATAGAGAAAATGTACCCTGCCGTCTGGCCTGCCCGGTAGATACCGATTCGGGTCAGTATGTTCAGCTAATAGCCGACGGTAAATATTCGGAGGCTTTTCGGGTAGCCAGGGGCCCAAATCCTCTCGCGTCTATCTGTGGCCGGGTATGTGCCGCGCCATGCGAGGACGCCTGCCGACGCGGGGCTATTGATTCTCCGGTATCCATACGGGCGTTAAAAAGATTCCTAACCGAAAAATACGGTAGTGAATCTCAGCATCCGAACAGTTTCAGATCGTTACTGATGGGAGAGGAATCGGCCGGGGCAGAGACTCTGGGACACCTTGCTTCCTTCCCGTCCGATACCAAACCCAGCGGCAGGAAGGTGGCCGTCATCGGATCAGGACCGGCTGGATTAGGCGCGGCGCATGATCTGGCACTTCTGGGGCACGATGTCACCATTTTCGAGGCCGCCGAGGAAGCCGGTGGGATGCTTCGTCTGGGTATTCCTGAATACCGTCTCCCGCGATCGGTTATCGCCAGGGAAATCAGTAACATTCAAAGCCTCGGCGTGACCATTAAAACAAAATCGCCCATTACCTCGACATACGGCATCGCCGAACTAAAGCTCGATGGTTTCGAGGCTATTTTCGTATCTATAGGCACCCAATCCGGCAGAGCATTGAATATTCCGGGAGCCGATCTCGACGGCGTGATAAAAGCCGTGGATTACCTACTCAATGTCAATATAGGCTACAAAGTTGCCCTCGGCGAGAAGGTTCTCGTGATAGGCGGCGGAAGTGTCGCCCTGGATGCCGCTAGAACCGCATTACGCGGATTTTATTCGCCGGAAGACGCTATAGAAACCGTGGTCAAAGCCGGCGGTATGCATATGGCTATCGATGTCGCCCGCAGCGCCAAGCGCGAGGGAACCAAGCACGTTTACGTGGCCTCGCTGGAGTCATTCGATGAGATGCCCGCGGCTAAAACGTCTCAAGGCAAAGAAGAGATGGAAGACGCCGCCAGCGAGGGAATCGATTTTTACCCGTCGAAGGGCCCCAAAGAGATAATCGGCGATAACGGCCGGGTTGCAGGGATCAACCTTATCGACGTAGCCAGGGTATTCGATGATGACGGCAGTTTTAATCCGCAATTTTTAGAGGGCTCCGAGGAATTTTTAGAATGCGACAGTATAATACTGGCTATAGGGCAACAGGCCGATACGGGGTTTATCAAACCTGATGACGGCATAGAACTTACTCAAAACGGTTTGATTAAGATTAACCAGGAAGACCTCTCCACCACCGCACCCGGTATATTCGCAGGCGGCGATGTAGCTTTCGGCCCGAGGATTCTGATCGAGGCGGTGGAAAACGGTAAAAAGGCGGCGCGGGCTATACATCGATACCTCGCTAACCAGGAAACGTCGTACCGAACCAGAATAACTATAGAGAAAATCCCGATAGATGAATATGTCATGCCCCCGGCCTATGAGAAAAACAAACGTTGCCGTCCTAATATGATTTCCCTCGAAAGACGCACCGGGATTACCGAGGTCGAGGAGGTATTCTCCGAGGACGAAGCCGTCGTTCAGGCCGAGCGATGCCTTCAGTGCCATATAGAGACAGTATACGATTCGGAGGCTTGCGTGCTTTGCGGGGCGTGTGTGGATGTCTGCCCGGAAGAATGTTTATCGCTGGTGCCGTTTGAGGAGGCCGAAATTGATGGTATCGATGTTTCGGAGATTAAAAGTCAATCGGAGCGGGGGGCTGAATTCAGCGTCATGCTTAAAGATCATGACCGTTGCATACGATGCGGCCTTTGCGCCGAGATCTGCCCCACAGAGGCGTGGACCATGGAGAGATTTAATTTTCATGATATAATCGGAGGTAATAATTAATGGCAAACGATTCGGCCGACAAAAGCCGACGCTCTTTTTTAGGGAAAATTACCGGGACCGCGTTTGCCCTGGCCTTCATAGGGCAGGGTTGGACGTACATACGATCGATGGTTCCGAATGTCCTTTACGAGCCTCCGATAAAATTCAAGGTAGGACATCCCGATGAATTTTCCGAGGGTATTAACGTAATAGAAGCGCAGGGAATTTTCATTATAAGGGATGGCAACCAGTTTTCCTCGATGTCGGCCAAATGCACTCATCTGGGATGCACTGTAAAGCACTCGACATTCGATCATGAAAAAATGGTGAAATCGGGTGGAAAAGAATTCTCGGTTAAATATGAATTTCTCTGCCCCTGTCACGGGTCGAAATTCCATCAGAACGGCATGCCTTATTCAGGCCCGGCTCCCTCTCCCCTTCCCTGGCATCGTCTCGATATCGCCCCGGACGACGGGCAGTTAATAGTGGATAAATCGTCTTCGGTAGGAAGCGATTTCAAATTAACAGTGTAGAGGAATCATGTCGCAATTAAAATCAATGTTAAATCGAGTTATCTGGTCATGGAAACCCGAAAGCAACCGGGAAGCCGGCGACGCCATCGTGAAGAATTTCCTTTTACATTGGTTTCCTCACAGGGTGAGTATAAAAAGCCTCTCCTGGGGATACTCTTTCTGGCTGGGAACAATCTCGTTCACCCTTTTCCTGATCCTATGCGTAACCGGCGTTGCCTTGATGTTCTTCTACGTACCGTCGGTGGAAAGAGCGTATTGGTCGGTCAAGGATATCGAATTTGCCATTAGTTTCGGCGGTTTTTTAAGGGCGCTGCATAGGGTGGCCGCGCACCTGATGGTCGGTTTGGTATTCATCCACATGTTCCGGGTATTCTATACCAACGCCTACCAGAAAGGGACATTCAAAAAATCGGCTCGTCCGTTGAACTGGGTTTTAGGGGTGATTCTCCTGGTGCTAACATTGCTATTGTCTTTTACCGGATATCTTCTCCCCTGGGATCAGCTTGCATTCTGGGCTATAACGGTAGGAACATCCATAGCCTCGGCGGTGCCACTAATAGGTCAATCGATCCGCGAATTCATTTTAGGCGGGACGATTATCGGCCAGAGTACTCTGATCAGGTTCTACGTTCTCCACGTTTTCTTCCTGCCGCTGATATTGTTCTTTATAATCGCCTGGCATATGTGGCGGGTTCGCAAGGACGGCGGCCTGGCCGCCATGGAGCAGGTCAGAGAAGAAAGCGAAACCTCCGAGACAACGGATTTAAGCGAAGTCAAATCCAAGTCTTACGCCCTGATGGGTATCGCGAAAGGGACATCGGTGCACATTTATGATCGTCAGATATTAAACTCAAAAAACTCTCTGGATAGCTCCCCCCATCTTATCCGTCGTCTCAGCATCGCGATCATATTCACGTTATTGATATCATCGGTATTGGCCTTGATGTTCGGCGCGCCGCTTGAAGAACCGGCTAATCCCAATCTCACTCCCAACCCTGCCAAGGCTCCCTGGTATTTCCTTGGATTGCAGGAATTGGTCAGCTATAGCGCCTTTATAGGCGGCGTTCTGGTTCCGGGACTTGCCGTTTTGGGATTAATGCTAATCCCCTGGATGGACAGGGAGAACAAGCGTGTGGGACGTTGGCTTAAGGGGATGTCGGAGATCAAATGGATGATAGTCGGCGCAATATTCGGCACGGTAACGACCTGCCTTTCCATCGTTATCGGAATTCAGCTACCCTCGCGTGAAATACTGGGATCAGTGTTCAGCAATCAGATCTGGTTCGATCTGTTGAACCCTGCCACAGGTTTATTAATCGCTATGGTCATTTTGTATTTCGCCATCCTAAAAATATCGGGATCGTCCCGGAAAGCGTCCATAGCGCTTTTCACCTGTTTTGTAATGGCTTTTATAATCCTGACTATTGTGGGGACATGGCTCCGCGGCCCCAACTGGGATTTCTTCTGGCCCTGGCAGCCCTGGCCCGAAATGCCCGTTAAACTTTAGGAGAGTTCCGATATGAATTCCGAAACAAAACGCGATAAAATAATAAGTGTCGATAGAATTCTCCTCGCCGTAGCCGGTCTTTTATTTGCGGGCATCTCCGTGGCAACCATTATCAACGACATCACACCTGAGTGGAAATACTATCAAGCCGAATTCAAGGATTACGCCGCTAAGGTGGCCGATGAGGCCGCACTCGATAAGATTCCCTCCGGAATCCAACAGATCTGGGCTGAAGATATAGATAGAGTCGATCGTTGTATTACCTGCCACCAAGGGATTTTCTGGCCCGGACTCGAGAACGCTCCGCAACCGTACACCACTCATCCGGATCTCTCCATATTCGCATCTCATCCGGCGGAAGATTACGGATGCAGTATCTGTCATGGCGGACAGGGGTATTCGGTTGATTATTTAGGCGCTCACGGCTACGTGAAATTCTGGGAGGAACCGCTTCTGGCCGCCGCGGTAGCCTCCGATTACAATATCAGCGAAAAGAATGCTTTGGTTGAAATCAACTGTAATATCTGCCACAGGTATGAACGCCAGACGGCCGGTATGGAATATATAAATGACGCTAAAAACCTCATTCAGGATAAAGCATGCTGGGGATGTCATGTGATCAACGGATCTGGCGGTACCATTGGGCCCGATCTGAATTATGTAGGCGACAAGCACGCCGAGAATCTCGATTGGAACAATTTCAGCGGTTTCGAATCGGTCTTCAACTGGCATATAATGCATTTCGACGAGCCCGCGCAGATTGTTCCAGGTACGGTAATGCCCAAAATGGGATTGCAAACCAGGGATCGTCAGGCACTTGCTATGCTGATGATGAGCTGGAAGGATACCGATTTCCCGACGAAGTATATCCCCGGTTTCGCGCAAAAAGAGGAACTTCGACCCGAGGAAAAAGAAAAGCGGGAGAAACTCCTTACCGGCGACGGCGCTTTCTTTATTGAGAAGGGTTGTTTCGTCTGCCACTCGGTTCAAGCTTTTGGAATAGAATCCCCTACGGAAAAAGGGCCGGATTTGACATTCGCGCTCGATGATACCAGGGTCAGATTCCGGCAGACGTTGCAGGAATTCGTATTCGATCCGTCGCAAAGCGGGACAATGTCTATCATTTTCGGCGCCAAGATCGTGCTTACCGACGAGGAAAAATGGGAGCTTATCAATATATTAACCAAAGCTAATCATATATATAAAACACAACAGGATATTAATAATTAGAGACATAAAAACCAACGTTAAAGGAGGACCAAGTGTTTGAGAGACTGTCACTGATGAAACGGCTCTTTGTGGGCGTTCTCATACTGACGATGCTGGCGTTTCTCGCGGGCTGCGGCGGGCCGGAAGGCCAACGCGGAAGAGCTGGTAAGGGTGCGGGTAGATCCGATGTCACCGACGCCGCGTTAAAGACCTACGTTCCCCCCGGCGATCTCGACGAGTATTACCTGTTCTATTCGGGCGGGCACAGCGGCCAGATATTCGTAGCGGGCGTTCCCAGCATGAGACATATCAGTACGATCCCGGTATTCTCCCCCTACCCGGGAACCGGCTATGGCTTCGACAACGAAAGCAAGGAGATGCTCGGCGATTACACTTGGGGAGATTCTCATCACCCGGGATTATCAGAAACCGACGGCGAGTATGACGGACGCTGGCTGTTTATCAACGATAACGCCCAGGGACGTATCGCCCGTATCGATTTGAGGGATTTTAAAACCAAGCAGATTATGACCATCCCCCATATTTCGGCCAACCACGGCTCGTCGTTCGTGACTCCCAACACCGAGTATATCACCATGGCTACCCGCATGTCGGTGCCGTTCCCGGAGGGAACATACGCTGATGTCACCGAATACGCCCGGAAATACAAGGGTGTGATCGCCGGCATTAAAGTCGATCCCAAGGACGGTCATATGTCATTAGGGTGGGAAGTTCTGATGCCTCCATTCAATTATGACCTCGGTGACGCCGGTAAAGGCGTAAGCGACGGCTGGCTGTTCTGGACATGCTACAACTCCGAACGCGAATTTATCGAGGGCGGCAAGCTCGAGGTAACAGCGTCGCAAAGAGACAAAGACTACGTGGTTATGCTCAACTGGCGCGAGGCCGAGAAAGCAATCGCCGCCGGTAAATTTAAAACCTATAAGGGCGCGAAAGTCATCGATCCGGCCAAGGCTCCAGGCGTAGTTTATTTTGTCGGTCTGGCCAAAAGCCCGCATGGCGTTGATGTCAGCCCAAGCGGTCAGTGGATTATCGGAAGCGGAAAACTCTCCCCCACCACTACCGTTTTCAATTTCGAGAAGGCCTTAAAGGCTATCGAAAACAAGGATTTCGAGGATACTGTGGACGGTATCCCCGTGCTGACTTATGAATCGGTCAGGGAAGCCGAAATACCGGTAGGTCTCGGACCGTTGCACACGCAATTCGACGACAGAGGCAACGCATATACTTCTCTGTTTGTCGAAAGCGCTGTCGCCAAATGGAAACTGCCGCCCTACGATCCGGGCGATACCGACGACGCTAAAAAGATGGAAAAATACGTGCTGGAGAAAATACCGGTCGCTTATAATATCGGACACCTTGTGACCGCCGAGGGTGATTCCAGATCTCCCGACGGCAATTACCTTGTGGCTCTTAATAAACTCTCCAAAGGCCGTCATCTATCCGTGGGACCGTCAATTCCCGAATCGGCGCAGTTGATCGATATCTCCGGCGATAAGATGAAACTTTTGTATGACGCTTTCACCGAACCGGAACCGCACTACGCTGTCATGATCAAGGCGGATAAAATAGAAACCATCGAGGTTTACAAAAAAGACGTGGAGCCCGCGAATAAAAACGCGGTTTGGGAACCGGAAGATACTTCGGTTAAACGCAACGGCCCTAATGTGACTGTCAAGATGATCGCGGTGCGAAGCTTCTTTGCCCCCGATGTCATTCGTGTCAACCAGGGCGATAAGGTCACCGTTCACCTGACCAATATCGAGCAGACACGCGACGAGCTTCACGGTTTCGCTATCAATGCCTACAATATCAATATCGTGGCCGATCCGGGTGAGACTAAGTCGGTAACATTCAAGGCTGACAAACCGGGTGTTTACGCGTTCTACTGCACAAACTTCTGTTCCGCTCTTCATCAGGAGATGCAGGGATATCTATTGGTGAAACCGAGGGGATAGGATAGTTGAGAGTATATCGGGGATGACTGAAGTCATCCCCGAAGACTGTTGAGGCGAAAATGCGTAGGATGTTTTCCTGGATATCGGATAAGCTCGAAAACCCACTCGACCTGAAATCGCGGTTGATTTTGGGGCTGGCCGTACTCGTGCTGATCCCGTCGTTCTTTACACCGCTATGGAGCCTTGAATTCTGGTCATATCAATATCCGGACGGTTTGAGCCTGTATATTTATAGCCATAAGCTGGTTGGCGGGGATGATGGTAACGATCTGAACGAGATAAACATTTTGAATCATTATATCGGAATGGCCGAACTGCAAGAGGAAGATTTCCTGGAGCTCAAATGGATTCCCCTGGCACTAGGGATCTTCATGCTTCTTACCATGCGCGCCTTAATATTCGGCCGTATAGGCAAGGTGCTCGATTTATTCATGATCTTCACCTACTTCGGTTTATTCAGCATCTGGTCGTTCTGGTATAAGCTCCATTATTACGGCCATAACCTCGATCCCAGGGCTTCGGTGAATGTAGATCCGTTCACACCGCCCGTATTCGGGTTCGAACAGGTCGGTCAGTTCAAAGTCTGGAGCTATCCGGGAATAGCCTCGTACGCGCTGGTGATTTTCGGAGTATTGTTAATTTTATCAATGGTGTTTTCATTAAAAAGAAAAGAACAAGCCGGATAATCGAAAAAAGGAGATTTCCGCTATGAGAATAACTAAAACAACAAGGGTGATCCTCGCGGGATTGATCATGGCCGTCGCTTTAAGCTGGCAGCTATCATTCGCCCAGGAGGAAACTACGGTCAAGGTGGGCAACGTAAAATTGACTTATATGGTGCCCGCGGTTATGGACGTTCCTGAAAGAATCGAACCAAAAAACGATACCGATTGGGCAGCCAAGGTCAACAATAAAAATACCGAGGTTATTGAAGTCTTGAACATCCTCAATCCCGTGGCCGCTTATCTTAGCGCCGCTTTTGAACAGTATGGCGACAAATTCAGCGAAATTGCAACCGAGGAGTGGGACGATACTGTAGCCTATCTTACCAAAGCCACCACTCTCTACGGAGATTGTCAGAAGAGAATGGAAGCTGAAAAATTCGATAAAAAGCTCTTTCTGAATTTGGAAGAGTCGTGGCAGTTGCTGGTGAAAGTTGGCGTCGCCGGTATCCGCACCAAGACGATGGTTGACGACGAATTCAACAGAATGTAACGCGAGTCGAGGGTTATATGCGATTTCCGGGGGCAATATTAACGATTCTACTTTGCGGCAATATAGTCTCCGCGAAGACGGTATCGGTTCACGACACCGGGGGATTGACGGCCGCTCTGGCTCAACACTCTCCCGGTGATTCTATAATCCTCGAAAGCGGAATTTACGAGGGCTCTTTCGAAATAGCGACTCCGATAGTCTTGATCGGGAATAACAACGCTATAATCGACGGCTTAGGTAAAAGCAACGTTTTAAGCATCTCCGCCGATTCGGTCGTTATTGAGGGTATTACGATCCGGAATTCAGGCACCCGACTTTTGAAGGATATGGCCGGATTGAAAATCACCGGCAATCATGTCACGATCACCAACTGTAAAATCGAGGATATTCTACACGGAGTTTATGTTAAAGGCGGCAATTCGATTAGTATTCTTAATAATGTGATCATCGGACGGTTCGGTATCCAGGAAGCCGACAGGGGCAATGGTATCCATTTATGGAATACCGCTAATAATTTCATAGAGGGTAACGATATCAGTTACGCCAGAGACGGTATTTACTTCTCGTTCGCCCACAAGACTACCGTCAAAAACAACCATATCCATCGTCTTCGCTATGCCCTTCATTATATGTATTCCAACGATAATTCTTTCGAAAATAATCTGTTCGATTATAACGTGGCCGGTAGCGCGTTAATGTATTCTAAAAATATCGAATTCAAAAGAAACATATTCGCCCATTGCCGCGGTTTTAGAGCGTATGGAATTCTGCTTCAATCGGTCGATTATTTATCGGCTACGGACAACCTTATCCTCGATAATACCAAGGGGCTATTTTTCGACGACGCTAATTACTGCTTTTTCGCAAACAACGATATCGTCCAGAACGATATGGCTCTCCAGATTAACGCTTCCTGTGAGGAAAATAGTTTCATTGGTAATAATTTCATCTCTAATTTGGCGCATTGCATGATGGACGCTTCCATTATAGAAAATACGTACTGGGCGGAGAATGACAGAGGTAATTATTGGTCGGATTACGACGGTTACGATCTGGATAACAACGGTATCGGAGATATCCCCCACAATCTTCAGAACATATTCGAATATATCGAATCGGATAATCCGGCAATCAGGTTCTATCTCTATAGCCCCGCCTCACAACTACTCGCCGTCGCTGAAAAGCGATTGCCCATTCTCAGAAAGACCGCCGTGCAGGATCCTTATCCCCTGTTTGAGATTAACGCGAATGACGATGTTCCCTGGGAAAATTCGCGCTCTGAATACGAAGGAGCATCTCTTCCTCACGCGGTGTTATGGCTCACCCTAGCCCTGCTGCCGACCGTTATGATATTGAGGATGCGTAAATGATCGAGCTATTAGATTATTCTAAAAAATACGGTAAATTCCAGGCGGTATATCCCACTGACCTGAAAATAAAATCGGGAGAAACATACGCCTTGCTCGGTCCCAACGGCAGTGGAAAATCGACAATTTTAAAATCGGTCGTGGGGCTTTCCCGTCCGACAACCGGCGAGATTCTCATTCATGGCGATAATCTCTGGGAAAATCCCGAAAAGGTCAAAGGCAAACTGGCGTTTATGCCGCAAAGATTAACAATACCCGACAACCTCACTGTCGGCGAGGTCCTCGACTTCTTCGGTTCCATGAAGAATGTACCGAAGGGGAGAATAGAGGAAGCGTTAGAGCATATAGATATCAAGGCGGAGATGAAGCAGCATGTCGGCGAGCTTTCCGGCGGTATGCTTCAAAGATTGGGATTGGTAATCACCATCCTGGGTGACTCGCGTTTGATCGTCCTCGATGAGCCGACATTGAACCTCGACCTGGCGGGTATGAAACATTTCCGTCGATACCTCAGGCAATCGAAAAAAGAGGGCAAGACCATTCTGTTCTCATCGCATACGTTATTGGACGCTGAGGGGTTGGCCGATCGGGTCGGAGTGCTCGTTAAAGGACGATTAGTGCTCGATCAATCGGTGGTTGAATTCAAGGAGAAAGTCAAAAATCAAACCCGGATGGTTCTCGTACTTGGCGAAAAAAAATCCGGTCTTGAGGAGATCGCCTTGCGAAACGGCGCCCATAGAGCGGAATATGAAAACGGATATTTCTTTTACCACGCCGATCAGATAGATCAGATAAAGGTGCTGGTATCGATTCGAAGCGCCGGTGTCGAAATCCTCAATATCGCCACTCAACAGCCGAGCCTCGATCAGTTGGTGGAGGACCATTATGAATAAGGCATTTTGGGGATTCATTCTGGTATTGGCTGTGACCTCATGCCAGATGAAGGTTGAACCGGTTATAGAGGCCGGTATCGACGAGTGCGAGAATTGCACCATGATTATTCAGAACGTCGATCAGGGAGCGGTAGCTATCGACGCCAGCGAGGAGCTTCACACTTTTTGCAGTCCGGTATGTTTAATAAATGAATTTGATAAACTCAAAAATGCGGGAGCAATGCCGTCATGGCAAAGCTACTTGTTCGATCATACGGATAATACAGCTATCCCCGCGGCGGGAGCTTTTATCGTTCACGGTGATTTCCATACGGCTATGGGTTACGGCCTTCTGGCGTTCGGCATAAGAGAAGCTGCTGACGAGTTCACCCGAGAGGTATCCGGTGAAATTGTCATCTGGAACGATCTTCGATTGAATCATGAAGGACCTGATGTTTCCGTAGAACTATCATCTGATAACATACAACAACCCGATACCTACGAGGCTATACGGGGAGAGATCGTTTACGTATTATATGACAACGGTTCCGATTCGGAAGAGACCGTAACCCTTTCGGGATATGATTTCTCGATAACCGCCCATCCAAAATCAACAGGCAACGGCTCTTTTATCGCCGATAAACCGGGGCAGGGTTTCGCGTTTCAGAAATCCGACGGCGCCATATTGGGCATGTTGTTCGTGGGCGGCGATCACACAACCGAGGAAGCGATATACAGGTAATGAAAAAAGTTTTTGAAATCGCCAAACAGGATCTAAGACTGAATTTGCGTAACCGCTGGATACTGGGGGTATCGGTGTTATTCGGGATACTCACATTATCCATTGCCTATTCCGGGATGGTTACCGCTGGATATGTAGGTTTTCAGGATTTCCGCCGTACAGGGGCGTCGATAGTGAGCCTGGTATTATACCTGGTACCGATCCTGGCATTGATGATGGGCACGTTTACTTTCGTATCTTTCCGGGAATATCTCGATCTGGTCACTACTCAACCAATCACCCGCTGGAAGATTATCCTGGGCAAATACCTTGGAGCGTTGATTTCTTTTCTCATCTCCACCGGAGCGGGATTCGGAGTCGCGGGTGTGATTATCGCCATTCGTATCGGCGCCGCGGGCTCCCTGCGTTTCGCGTTGGTGGTATTGCTTTCGTTTTTACTCGGGGCGGTTTTTTTAAGCTTATCATTTCTGCTTTCCATATTGCTCAAACGTCGACAGGCAGCGGTTGGATTATCTGTTTTGGTCTGGTTCTTCTTCGTTATTTTCTACGATCTTATCATGATGGCCAGCACCGTTTTCCTCTCGCACCGCGCATTGAAAACCAGCCTGTTGGTCGGTTTGCTTTTCAATCCGGTTGATATGGTGCGGGTAACAAGCCTTATCGTTGTCGGCGGCGAATCGGTCTTCGGGGCCGCCGGAGTGGTAGCGATCAAGCTTCTGGGAAGCATGGGGACGCTTATGGGCTTATCACTTGTAATGGTAGTACTCTGGGTTGCCATTCCCCTGTTAATAGCTATAAAAATATTCGAAAAACAGAATTTATAAGATTCATTATTGTCCATGGAATAAAACCGTCGATCAGAACCTATGGAATTTTGCCAACTGGTACAATTTTTGGCCGACGATTAGCGGTTTCTCATTCCGAGAGATTTATATAAAGCTCCCGCTTTAATAAAACCCTCGATTTCAGTGCTGGAAGGTTATTTCGAAATAGCTGAAATAAATTCGAGTTATTGGCGTTATTCCCCCACCAACTTGTACAAGCATAATCAAATCCGAGTTCCTCAAGGAGAGGAATAAATCTCGTATATCCCGCGACATCATAACCATAGGGATAGGCGAAGCCCTTAATTTCGCGCCCCAGGCGATTCTCTATTTCAATTTTAGAGTCGGCGATTTCTTTTCCGGCTAATTCAATATCGACATAACTTAGATTTATATGAGAACTTGTATGCGCGCCAAACATGATACCGGCATCGGCCATTTCGGAGATTTGGTTCCAGGTTATGGGATTGATCTCCGAGCGTTTATAGGCTGTATCGTTAAATAACGCATATCGCAAATCATCCATTATTTTTTTTCTGCGGTCATCACCGGTCTTCATAAGTTCAAAGGAAAATACCTGAAGCAGCATTTTTTTTGATATTTTATCGTTCAACACATATTTCGATGGCTCAATTTTCAATTCTTTGCCAATCTTCCCCAATTCCTCAATATTTCCCGCTTTTGCTTTGAAACCCAATAACATATCACTCAGATCTTCCCACCACAATGACAACTTCCCGTTGATCCAATCGGTAGGCAGATATATGGTAGCGCAAACACCATGCTTTTTTAATAATGGGAACGCGATATCGTACACCGAGGCATATCCATCATCAAATGTTATAGCGATTGAGTTTTCTTTTAATCCGCCGCCATGTTTGATCTCGCCTATCGCTTCTTCTACCGAAATAACCCGGCAACACTCTTTTATGGCATCTAATTGATTTTCAAATTCAGCCTCAGTCAATTTACCATGCTCGGTTCGATCCTGGGGCAAGCTACCATCATTGTCGATAAGATCGTGGTACATCAATATTAACAGCCGCTTATTTCGGCTGGTTTTTACCGCGTACCTGAATTTATAATATCCGCTGTAAAAAAGCGTTCTTTTAACCCAGCTCTTTAGATTCATAATCGGGCGAATTTCAGTGAGAATAGTACTGGCATCCTTACGAGATAAAAGCATTCAAGATTTTGTAATCTCACGTTACTGCTCCGACTCCGGCTTAAAAATTTCATTCTCACTCAAAAACTGTAAAAAACGACTGGTTGCCTCTCGACTGCCATCAGCATTGGGATGAGAATTGGTATCCGATCTCCTGTACTCGGATTTTAAATAATTGCTGGAATCAGCTAATACATCGAACAGGTCGAATACCCAGAAATTCTCCGGACCTGTCCGCTTCCTGTAGTCAGTCATAAAATCGCTCTTTACCCAGTTGTTAAATTCCCTTGCCCTGCCGGCGTTTTCCGCCGACGTCTCTCCCGGAACCAAAGGAGGCGCTGTGACATAAATGAATAGTTTCCGAGGAGTTTTTAGAAATCGCTCACCGAGATTCTCAAATACCGATTTATAATTCCATATTGTCCGATCTATTTCAAGCGGATTTCCGGGAGGAACACCATCCGCGCCAATATCGCTATTGGGAAAGCAGGGTTTGAACATTATTATATCATTTTCCATATCCCCCGGATATAGAATATCCGGTCTAATATCGTATTTCAACATCTTTTCGAAATAGTCGTTGAATTTGGAAATCCAATCAGACATATCCGTATCCTGTCCGATATCGCTGCCATAGGTGACGCTATGAACACCCACTCCGAAACCGGCAAGGCTATCCTGTAAACCGCCTTCATTTAGCCAGTTCTTTCCGACTGAGTGATGGATGAACAAAAGTTGTTTACGAAATTGTTTATTGTATTCCACTCGATTTTGAATCAGGCTCTGGGTGACCCCGCCTAAGTGCCTTTTGGTTTTTAAATATCTATAAGTAATGGCCAGGCCGATTAAGTTAAAGATAATTGATATGGCCAATATCCAAATAATAATTCTCATGTTTCCCTCTCAGTACAGTTTTACTTATAATAACCGCTCGATTTTAGCGGAGTTCCTGATAAATTGTGTCCTGATAACCGGTTCGCTTTTCTTTCATGCTTTTCTAAGCACCACCGGTTGGTTTTTGGATATACTGTCATTCTTAAGATCAATGCCTCTGCCCCAGAAGGCTGGTATTATCATAATTCTGAAGAATCACCCGGGCAGGATTTCCGCCGACCAAACAACCGTCCGGTACGCTGCGCGATAAAACACTCCCGTTGATAATGGTAACGTCATTTCCCACGGATATTGCCCCAGAGATAATGGACCCGGTTCCGATCCAAACATTATTGCCGATAACCGGAGATCCCTCTTTACCCTGTGAATGTCCGATACCGATTGTCACATTATGGCTAAGACTGCAATTTTCACCGATCGTGGTCGGCCCGATATATATCGTACCGACATGACCAATATAAAAACCACCGCCCAACTTGGCGTCATCTATATTGACATGGTGGACAAACTTGACCATTAGGTCCAATAATCGATGAATTAATTTAATCGGTAACGCAAGCCACTTTATTCGCCTGTACAATCTTTCAGAAAACCGGCCCAGCCTGTAGATAGCTACGCAATGCAGTCCGAAATTGTAAATCCAAAGAGTAATTTTCGCGCGAATCGGCGGATTTTGAGTCCCGAACTCTATGGCGTAGTATTTTTCCAAATCTGCCTTAAAATATTTCTGATTATTGCCTGTCATTCTATCCCGATCCTGAAATTTCGACTATATTATGGCCGAAGTTTCCGATTGTCAACATTTTACTCACCATTTACGTTTTGGTTCAATAAGGAATAATAATTCTGATTGCTGATCGTAGATTAAACCGAAAGCAAATAAAACATCCTGTTTTCTTCTGGGGAAAACGATATCGTACAATTCGAGGAAGATGATTGTCATCAATCTATGGTCTTGGTCAGCTCTTTTATTAAGTTCAAGCTAACCTAAACAGTCCTTCAATTCAGTAGCCGAATTGGCACGACAGGTTTTACCGAGCTACGGGGGCCGATTATCAAACGTCAAAAACTCTCATCTATAAATATTCTTCACAACGAACAAACTATTGATGTTTACCGGATCACGACAATTTTCCCCTGCGTCGTCCCCCCTTCGGAATCAACCGCATAAAGATA
>JAZGHS010000260.1:0-3680 GCA_036481315.1 Candidatus Zixiibacteriota bacterium
ATTGTCCTTATTCAATTGACGAAAAAACAGAGATCGGGTCTCTTTCGACATAAAGTCATTCCCCATCAACCATTAAACTCACTCCAACCGAAACGAATCCTTTCGGAAAAGCAAAATATACTTTCGTGAAATAGCGCACGCAAGCGAAAAATCGGGCTATATTCAATTATGTTTCATACGATTATCGAAATAATTAGCGTGGGGGTTGAAGGAAAGACGGTCAGGCGACCCCCTGGGCCATTTTCATAAAGGTCTCAGCCTTCGAATATTCTTCCTGCAACATCTCCAGCAATTGGGGCTCTAAATCCGGTTCGGTTTCGAGCGTCTGCCAGGCGACAACATAGAATTGGCCCTCGTTATTATGTGTTGACGCCTCGAGGTTCTCCAATTTATGAGCCAGGTAATCCGCCAGATGAATAATAGCTGTCTCCCTGCCTGCGGTTATAGAATCGAAATCGTGATGTTTTTGAATAGCCAAAGAAATCGAGTCGGGTAAATTCCATGTTGTGGCCAGGTAACTTCCAATATCAGCGTGGCTAAAACCCAGGATCTCCCTTTCGGCTTCATCCTCCGGCCGTTTCGAATCATCTTTCAGTAAATCGCTGATTTTCAAGTGTTCCTGAGGCAGATGAGAAATGATGATAAGCTTGCCGATATCATGCAGAAGCCCGGCTGAAAAGGCCTGTTCGTTCATCTGGATCGATCCTATTTTCTTAACCCGGCAGATTATTTTGGCCATAGAGGCGACCGAGAGAGAATGACGCCAGAAGTGTTCTAGGTAATCGGTATCCAACTTGGTGGTCTTCGAGAAGGTCTCGAAAACAGAGGCCGAAATAACCAGCGATTTTATGGCCTCTAGCCCGAGTATTACTATTGCCTGTTTGACATTCGTGATAGACCCCGAGATACCGTAGAATGACGAATTAGTAAGCTTGAGGACTTTAGCGGTCAAAGCGGGGTCCTCGGAGATGATCGACGCTATTTCGTAAGCCGACGTATTGGGATTATTCACTACCTTGGTTATCTGTGAAAATACGATCGGGGGAGTCGGAAGATTATGAATCTTGGCAACTATCAGTTTGATAGCTTTTTCGTTTTCTAATGTTATCGGCGACATCTTAATTGTTTTCGGTATTTTTAAGGTTTAGTTTATCTATTAAAATATCGGCTAATTTTTCGATGTTTTCCGGTTGATTGTAATATCCGGACTCTATACGCATGCGAACCAGAGCGATTTTCTCAGCTCTTTGAGCGCTTACGGAAATTTCGATTCTATCGCCGACTATATCAGTATTTTTAGCCGGTTCCAAGCCGGCGGCAACCCTATTTTCGGGGGAAACTTTATTGGCGCCCGGAGTCGACGGGGCCTTATAGCCGGAAAATCCAGCCTGGGTCTTATCGACATCGGCACCCCTTTGTACGGGAGAGGATTCACCCGAGGAAGCCTCTTTTTTGGCGCTCGCCGAGAGCTCTATACTATCCGCTTTTACCTGTTTTTCAACAGGCTGTTTCTTATTCTGCCCTTTCCCATTATCAGGGGGCGGCAGAGAAGAATCAAAACCATTTATTTTCATGCACACTACTCCCTTTTATCAGTATCGGTATTCGGGAAGAGAAAATTTAATTCCTTTTATCATAATAAACAGGACTGTTATTTTCGAATGGCCTGTATCCGCTTATCCGCCCCATCGCTACGGTATTATCGAGTTCTTTTCTGAGCGTGATCCTCGACTCGATTAGCCTGCCAGCGAGCTTGTTTAAGAGAGCCTTGTTTTCCTCAGCCTTCTCTTTCATCTGGCTTATAATATCGGCGATCTTCTGATCCTCATACGGATTCAAATGATTGTCGGACGTATTCGAGGATTCGAGAACAGCTATCTCGTAATCTATATTCTTCAATTCAGCCACGATCCGATCCACTTTGTGGCAGATTTGACCGAATCCCTCGTAATCCCTATTATCAAGCTGGATTTCCTGCTGATGTAACAATTTTTCCATATCGATTATGTGATTTCGCTTAATCTTAAGTTGTCCGGTTAATTCGCTTATATAGTCGTTCACTACGCCTCCACAGATACGAGCTTGCCTTCGATGTTTCCGGCGGTTTTTGGAGATTTCGATTCTTCTGCGTCGAGTTCCATATTTTCCCATGAATCCTTGATTTCGACAACCAACGGGATTATCTCGTCCAGCAGTTCGGGGTCTTTGGTAGTGTTGGCCATAGTTATCTTTTCGATAAAATAAGCGTAAAGAGACGAGAGTCTTGCGGCTATATCCCCGCCTTCCTCGATGTTCAAGGTGCCCAGCAAATGGAGGAAAACATTCCTGGCCCGGTTTAAGCGCGTATGGGTACCCTGCAAATCCCCGTTCTTAATTGTCTCCTTAGACTCTTCCATAAGGTTTATTGTTGATTCGTACATAAAAACTATCAACTCTCTCGGATTCATGTCTGAGATTTTCATTTTAAGATATGTATCGATATTTTTCTTAGTCACGCTTCATCCCTCTATTAGAATCTATCTTTATTGTAAACCCCCGCCCGAATTCCTCGAGCCGATTTGTGGCAGGCTCGCGATAGCGGATGTCAGGTATTGTTGTTGAACCTGTAATTGGCCTAGAGCTTCTTCCATGGCCATAAACTGACGGTACAGAACGGCTCTTTTTCTCTCCAATTGCTGCTCCATTCTTTCAACCTGGTCTTTAATGTTATTGATCTGAGTTTGAATCGAATCCGTCTTAGAATTTAATAATCCCACATTAGCGTCGGTATAATTATCGATTTTTTCCGATAGAAGAGCCGCCACCCCTTTGGAAACAAAGATTTTACCCTCGGAACCCTCAACCAGATCGCTTCCGCTCAATTCGATTTTGAGTTTCAAACCTTCGGTAGTACTATTATCATTATCACCTGTTAAAATCTGTCCGATTCCCGTAGCCGATTCGCCATTAATGGTACCCTCGACATCCTGACCCTCCGTTGATGTGCCATTGGTAAATCCGAGAATATTATGGGCGTTGGCCGACGGCACCGAGTCTATCTCGACTTTAGAATTTTCTCCCCAAAGTGTCGAAGTTATCTGGAGATATCCGGTATCTCCGTTATCGACCCAGGCAACACTAACTTCGTTTGAACCGAGCGAACTATCGGCGTTAATTTTTTCCTCTATTTCCTGCGCAAGGTCATCACCGCTGGTGTACGTTTTCGCTTCGAGGGTAATCGCCGACGAGAGCATACCGTTAACTTTCAATTGAATATTGTTGTTTTCGGCCGTTAGTATGAGATTCGTATTCTCCGGATCGGATATGACTGCCGAATCGAACTTGCCTTGTAAAGCGGCCTGTGTTATATCGACATCGTAGCCTGAAGACGAGGGAACGACTTCGGGACCGGCCGACATAAAAGAGATATAACCGTTATCGGATGATCCGGATGCCAACAATAATTTTTTGACGTCCCCGAGATTCTCCGCAATCTTTTCGTTTAGAATTGAAGAATCGAGTTTAAGTTTACCGTTGAGGCCGAAGGTAATCCCGATATCAGACAACGTGTCCAAATTACCGTCAATCCCGGTAATTCTTTTAACGATACTGGTACGAATGTCGCTTAGAAGAGTGATCAGGGACGATTCTCCGAGGAGAACCCCCGATTTATTCGTTTCGGAATTATAGTCGAGCTGATC
>JAZGHS010000261.1:0-21129 GCA_036481315.1 Candidatus Zixiibacteriota bacterium
CTCCATTATTAATCACGGTCGCTCAAACAAGAGTCACAGGAATGTAAGGCGATATGAATATTAATTTTCCATTTCAGTTTGATAATCGGGGTCGTACAGCTGCAACGGATGATATTGACCATATCCGAGATATGATCGAGCAGGTTCTGTTTACCTCTCCCGGTGAGCGCGTTAACCGTCCAACCTTCGGGAGTGGGCTGATGCAACTGGTTTTCCAGCCAAACAGCGATGAATTTGCTGCCACAACGCAGTTTCTAGTACAGGGAGCGTTGCAGCAATGGCTTGGCGAAATAATCGAAGTAGGTGAGGTAAAAGTGGAGAGTTATGACTCTACTCTACAGGTTACGATCCAATATACAATTCGGCGCACTCAACAAAGTCAGATGGTACAGTTCAAAAGAGGAATTTAATGGACAGACATTTATTCTGTAAAAATAAGGGGAGGCGGAAGGCGGTGAAAGCCCGCGATACTTTGAACGGTATTGATTATCTGGAAGTCGCCTCGGTCACTCAAAAAACTCTGAAAGTACATTTCCTACATCCTTTGCCAGAAGAGCCGAATCAGGTGCCTCCAAGTCCTGCACCATTGTTAAAAAAGGAGAATATACGCATTGAAGGGGGAATACGGATTAAGAATATACACGTGGTTGGTGATGTTGGCATCGACGAAGAGGTTCTTACAGTGAAAGTAAATCAAGCGGGTGATTTTTCTAAATATACACTCAGAATTGTCAATTCACCTACTGATTCTGAACCTCCTAGCGGTTTTGATGTTCAGCTTTCTACCGTGGATTTTTCCTTCAAGGCTAATTGCCCCAGTGATTTAGATTGTAAAGCCATGACAGTGTGTCCTCGGGAAAAACTGTTTGATCCGAGAATCGATTATTTAACCAAAGATTATGCCAGCTTCCGGCGTCTGATGCTGGATCGCCTGAGCAACATCATGCCCGACTGGAGAGAACGAAACACGGCTGATATGCAAATCGCCCTCGTCGAATTGCTGTCGTACGTTGGTGATCATTTAAGTTATTATCAGGATGCCGTGGCAACAGAGACATATCTTGGCACAGCACGTCGTCGGATTTCAGCAAGGCGTCATGCGCGCTTGTTGGATTACTTCGTGCACGATGGCTGCAATGCGCGAACCTGGGTTCACTTTGAAATTGAAGAAGGGGGCGGTGCCGAAAGCAATATACTACCCAAAGGTACAATTCTAATGACCAAAGGCCCCGACGGAAAAGCTGCGGTTGCTTCGCCCGACCTGAGAAAGGTTCTGGATGAGCAACGACCCGATGTATTTGAAACGAAACACGATCTAAAACTTCACAGTTCCCACAATAAAATATGCTTTTACACCTGGAGTGATTCGGAATGCTGTCTCCCTCGTGGAAGTACAAGGGCGACATTGCGAAATGATCCCTCCTTAAGTCTAGAGCCAGAGCATTTACTGATCTTTGAAGAAGTATTAAGCCCAACTAAGGGCACGAAGAGCGATGCGGATCCAAGCCATCGCCATGCGGTTCGACTTAAGCATGTAGAGGCCGTTGTTGATCAGTTAACCGGTACACCTGTTTTGGAAATCGAATGGTACGAAAAAGATGCGCTTCCCTTCCCGCTGTGCCTTTCCACCTTAGTTAAAAGCTCTGGCGGTATTTCGGTTGCGAATGAGATCAGCGTCGCCCGCGGTAACGTTGTCCTGGCTGATCATGGCAGGACGCTCGAGACGCAGGAAATGATTCCTAAATCGGCGCCCGATGACGGCGAATTTCGTCCACGATTGCAGCATACCGATATCACCGTTGCCGTGCCTTATGATCATTCATCGGCGAAGTTGAAAGCCGCCGCTACGGCGCTGACGCAAGATCCGCGTGAAGCAATACCCTCGGTTTGGCTGGATGAAGGTGACGAAACATGGAGAACACAGCGCGATCTACTCGGAAGTGATCGTTTCGCGACCGAGTTTGTTGTGGAAATAGAAAGGGATGATACCGCACAAATTCGTTTTGGAGATGACGTGTTGGGTAAGAAACCCGCTGCGGGTTTTGAACCATCAGCCACCTATAGAGTGGGTACCGGTCGTACGGGAAATCTTGGCGCCGAAACGATTTGTCGCGTCGAATGGGATTCAGGAGGGATCGACAGCGTGCGGAATCCAATGCCCGCAACTGGTGGAATTGAAGCCGAGACGATGGAGGAAATTCGACAGTTCGCACCTCAGGCGTTCCGTACACAGGAACGGGCGGTGACGGAAACGGATTACGCTGAAAAGACTCAACTCCACTCCGAAGTGCAAAAGGCTGCTGCCAGGTTTCGCTGGACGGGAAGTTGGTATACTGTGTTTATAACTGTAGATCGCAGGAATGCTCGGGATGTGGATACCGAATTCAAGGGGGAAATATGCCGGCATCTCGAACAATACCGGATGGCCGGTTACGATCTGGAAATCCGGGGTCCTCTGTTTGTACCCCTGGATATTGTTGTGAACGTTTGCGTGAAGCCGGAGTATTTCAGGAACCACGTGAAAGAAAGCCTGTTGCAGGTTTTCAGCCGGTATGATTTACCTGACGGCAGGCGCGGGTTCTTTCACCCTGACAATTTCACTTTCGGTCAACCCGTTTATCTCAGCGCCATTTATAAAAGGGCTATGGAGGTTGCAGGCGTTGCTTCTGTCGAGGCAAAAAAGTTTCGGCGGTGGGCAAAGAAATCCAACAACGAGAAGGAAAAAGGTCTTTTACTGCCGGCGAATTTGGAGATTGCTCGACTCGATAACGATCTTAATTTCCCGGAAAACGGCAAAATCGATTTTCTGATGTATGGGGGACTATGAGTAATCAAAATCATATTCTCGATATCTGCGGGTGCTGTGAAGGAATTAAAACTTTGACACCCGTGTCGGTGGAGAACCTTCCCGGGCTGGCTGCCCTTGTTTATCGCGTGGGAACCCACGCCAGTTTTAAGAAATCCATGCAGACTATCCTGTCGACAAAACCAACCTTGGAACAATTGACAACGAGAGACGATGACGATCCGTCCATTGCATTGCTGGATGCCTGGGCAACAGTTCTGGATGTGCTTACCTTTTACCAGGAGCGTATCATCAACGAGGGCTATTTGCGTACAGCAAGGGAACGGCGTTCCGTTCTCGAACTGGCTCGTCATATCAGTTACAATCTGCGGCCCGGTGTTGCCGCGGGTACTTATCTGGCCTTTACCATGGATGAGACCCCGGGAGCGCCATCGAAAGCTGCCATATCTATCGGTTCCAGGGTTCAGAGCGTTCCCGGTCAGGATGAATTACCCCAGGTTTTCGAAACGGTTGAGGATATCGAGGCGCTGGTGGAACGAAACGCGCTCAAACCCAGGACTTCAGAACCAAAATTGCCTGCATCAGATCACTCTGAGGTTTATTTAAAAGGAACGTCCACCAATCTGATTGCGGGTGACGTATTGCTATTTATTGGCAATGAGAGAATAGAAAATCCCAACAGCCATAAATGGGCTCTTCGAAAAGTGAAAAAGGTCGACCTGGTACCTTCTTCCGAACCGGGTGCCGTTCCCAATGCGGGATATACGAAAGTTATATTGGATACAGCCCTCGGTTCAGAAACACCGGAAGAGAATCCCAAGATTTATGCCATGCGTCAAAAGGCGGCGCTCTTCGGTAACAACGCTCCGGATTGGCGGGTAATTTCTGATGACATAAAGATTGACTTCAAGAAGCAATTTCCATTATCAGGTTTATATGCCAGATATTGCAATAACATTAACTTCACGGGAAGTAAGGTTATACGAATCGATTCTCAGGTAGATTTCAATTGGGTAGAAAAACGCCCACATTCGGACATAGGTTCTGAAAAATTTTCCGTGCGCTGGACCGGGTTGGTGAAGCCTCCTCAGGCAGGATATTTTACATTTTATACTAGATCCGATGATGGAGTTAGACTGTGGGTAGACAATGAATTAATTATTGAAAATTGGACGGATCATAAAGCAAAGCTAGATAGCGGGATTATTTGGCTCGAAGCAGGACGGATGTATGATATTCGGCTCGATTATTATGAAAAAGGTAAATTTGCAGTAATTCAATTGTATTGGAGGAGGCCCGGCACTAACGTCAAAGAGATCATTCCGCAGGGACGGCTTTATCACCCTCGGGACTATTCTGATTGGCCGGGATTTGACATCGCCTCGATATCCGGAGTCCCTGTTGGCCAGGAAATTGATACAATTTATCTGGACAACCTTTATCCGAAGATCGTAAAAGAGAGCTGGTTGGTTTTAGTTACATCCAAGCCGGGTAATTATGTGGAAGTATACGAAGTTCTTGAAACGCGTGAATCTTCTTGTAAGAACTTTACGCTTGCTTCCAAAACAACAGCGGTCAAACTCGAAGGGGAATATTTAAGAGCAAAGTTTAATAATAGCATACGTGAAACGGTCGTTTACGCTCAAAGTGAAGAATTGGAAATAGCCGAAACACCGATCGCCACGCCGATTTCAGGAAAAGAAATCGTTCTTAATTCAGTGGTCAGTGGCCTGAAAGAAGGGCATAAGCTCATTATCACTGGCAAACGCATTCGCGCCAGCATCACTAATACAGTCCCCCTCGTTTCTATGGATAAGCCGGCCCTAACAAAACAACTAAATCCAGGTAATGAACTGATCGTTATGGAATCCCCCATTGAGATTGAAGTACATCCGTATGGAAAGAAATGGCATTTAAAAGACAACCTGGAAATAGATGGGAAAAACACCGAATTCGAAGGACACGTGACAGTTTCCAGCAGTGAGATTACTTATACTTCTGCCAGGGAAGATGATGAAACGGTCAGTGAACTCATAGAGCTGTCGTCTTTGGAGGCGGAGGATGATAACCACACAAAACTGGTATTAGACGAATCACTTAAGAATATTTATGATCGGGCTACTGTAACGATTTCGGCTAATATTGCCCGCGCCACCCACGGTGAAACCAAAACCGAAGTACTGGGAAGCGGTGATGGTTCACAAACGTTTCAGAAATTCGAATTAAAGCAAAAACCGCTGACTTATGTCTCGGCAGCCACTGCAAGCGGCACGGAAACCACGCTGGAAATCCGTGTCAACGATATTTTGTGGAAAGAGGTGCCCACTCTTTACGAAGTTTCACCGGAAGAGAGAGTTTACATTACTCGTATTGCCGATGACGGAAAGGTTACGGTTCAGTTCGGCGACGGTATTACCGGTGCACGGTTACCCACCGGGACGGAAAACGTGAAAGCCACCTACCGTGTAGGTATCGGTTTTGACGGATTATTGGATGCCGGGCAACTTTCTTTGCTGATGACGCCGCAGTTGGGCGTGAAAGAAGTCATCAATCAGCTTGCGCCGACCGGGGCGGATGATCCGGAGAAGCGCGATATGGCACGGCAGAACGCGCCGCTCACGGTACTCACGATGGACAGGATCGTATCAATTCAGGATTTTGAAGATTTCACACGCGCTTTTACAGGCATAGGGAAAGCCCGGGCCGACTTATTATGGAAAGGGGAACAAAGGGTCGTCCACATTACGGTGGCTTCGGCCGACGGCAAAGGGGTGGATACGGCTTCCGATCTGTATAAAAATCTAACTTTCGCCATAGATGCGGCACGGCACTCGAATTACCAGGTACAGGTGAGTTCCTTTAAGTCGCTTGACTTCGACGTAAAAGCCAGGGTATTGGTGGACGACGACTACATCGAGGAGGATGTGCTGCAAGCGGTATCCAAAGCACTACAGGAAGTATACTCATTTAATGCACGCGATTTCGGCCAAGTCGTAACCCCCAGCGAAGTGACAGCCATTATACAGGGAGTCAAGGGGGTTATTGCCGTAGACCTGGAGGAATTAGGCGGATGGGACGGCAAAAATATCGTTGCGGCGGAGCTATTAACAATCAATCGGAATGGAATAGAGATTACGGTGATGCCATCATGAGTTTTAGCGATAAAAAGCTTTACGAGTTACTGCCAGCTTATTACCGCGTTCGCGATTCCGAACAAGGCGAGCCGCTGAAGGCCTTGATCGAGGTGATTGCCAGGGAGTCTGGAGTTGTGGAGGCGGATATTGCCCAAATGCATGAAAACTGGTTCATTGAAACTTGTGCTGAGTGGGTAGTACCTTATATTGGTGATTTACTCCGTGTACGCGGCATGCACGCAATCATAGATGCAGATGTTTTCAGCCAGCGTGCTTTCGTAGCAAACACGTTGAGTTATAGACGGCGTAAGGGTACCGCACCGGTATTGGAGCAGTTGGCTCTGGACATCACCGGCTGGCGTAGCCATGTTGTTGAGTTTTTCGAATTGCTGGGAGCTACTCAAAATGTAAATCACATTCGGCTCCATAGTCTTATAACGCCAGATCTACGCCGCATGAATGAATTAGATCTCCTGGATACAGCTTTTGAATCCAGTACTCATAATGTCGATGTGCGACGTATCGCCACTGGCCTTGGCAAACATAATATTCCCAATATCGGTCTATTTTTGTGGCGGTTGCAGAGCTACCCAATGACTGGAGCCACTGCTCGTCCTGCCGAGGGTAAGCCGGCGGGGTGTTACACATTCAGTCCACTTGGCTACGATACACATTTGTTCAACCTGCCACAAACGGAAAAGGAGATCACGCATCTGTCCGAGGAAATCAATGTACCGGGTTTGTTGCGCCGCCGCCCACTTTACGATGAGTTAGAGGCGCGTCGGCAGGCTTTAATTGATGGCCATACGCCTGACACGACTTATTTCGGCAGACAACCCGTTTTTCAGGTCTTCGTTCAGGACAACGGTCCTGAGACTCTCACCGAAATCTTTCCGGAGAATATCCTCATCTGCGATCTGAGCGAAAGGGACCCTCCAGTGCCAGAAGGCTGGCTGCGGCCACCACCAAATAAAGAGTATCAGCCAATTGACGGCGGTCCTATAGAGTCCCATCCCATTTTAGTGGCAGTGGACCCGGAAAGGGGACGTTTAGCTTTTCCCGGGGGAATAATTCCGAAGAAGGTGGGCGTAAATTATGCTTATGGTTTCAGTGGGGACGTTGGCGGAGGACCCTATGATCGACAAGAATCTATCTCCAGCGTCCTTACACGAAAAGTAACATGGCAAGCAGGAGTAGCTAAAGAAATCCAGCCGGTTCGGGATGAAAAAATTTTCAGCAGGTTAGATGACGCTGTGAAGGAGTGGAACAAGCAGCCCTCTGGTTCAGTAGGTGTAATTACGATTTTGGACAATCAAACATATAAAGAGAATCTCACCGGAGCCAGCAGAATTAAGATTTCGGAAGGAAGCCAATTATTAGTCGTAGCCGCGGACTGGCCTGAGAAAGACGTGCCGGGAGGTCAGCCTGACGAAAAAGAGCGGGTCACCGGACAATTGACTCCAGATGAGCTACGGCCGCATTTACTGGGTGACCTGGAAGTGGTGGGCACGGCTGTCATTGACAGTCTCATCGGCGGTGAATTGGCGCTGGATGGTTTGTTAGTGGAGGGCAAGCTGACCGTTCTTAACGGAAACCTCGGTACCTTACGCGTCTCCCATTGTACACTGGTCCCAGGTCACCAGGGTCTCGAAGTGAACTCTCAAAATGAACGGCTGCAAATCAAGTTGATCCGAAGCATTTGTGGTCCAATCAAATTGACCGCGGCTGTATCGAAGTTGCTTGCTGAAGAAAGTATCGTAGACAATAAAAACGGCTCAGCTGTCATCGCCGATCAGAGTGCTGTTGAGCTGCAAAAATGCACTATCTTTGGCAGTGTAGAAGCGATGACAATCGAGGCGGGAAATTGCATTTTTAAAGATATTGTCACTATTGACCGACGGCAGACAGGGTGCATTCGCTTCAGCTATATACCTTATGAATCTGCAACACCTCGCCGGTTCCGATGTCAACCTGATCTGGCAATCAAAACCCAAATAACCGATACTGAGGAAGGAAGCGACCTCTCACCGACGGAACGCGATGCGATCCGAAATGCTATCCGTGAGTGGTTGTTCCCCTCTTTTACATCAAACGAGTATGGTCACTACGCCTATGGGCAATTGAGCCGTACCTGCCCATTATTAATCAAAACCGGGGCTGAAGACGGATCCGAAATGGGGGTTTTCAACTACCTTAAACAGCCGCAGCGGGAGGCCAATTTGCTTACGGCACTGAATGAGTATCTATGCCTTGGATTGGAGGCTGGAGTAATCTATGTCACATAATTTAAGAAATACGGGAGGTTCCTGATGAAAGGTGATTTTAGCCGAATAACCGGAATACACGCGAAAAGGGAACATTATAATAGTGTATTGAAACAGCAGGGTCGTGTGCAACTGGATTCGGACTGGAATGAGTTGATTTCAATAGCCGCCCATCAACGTAGAACGCGAACCATTGATACTATAGGCCTTTGTGGCGCTCCGGTCCATAATAGCGGATTTGAAATTCGCCATCATAGTGATGTGGAAAAGGATCTGTTAATATCTACCGGGCGGTTTTATGCGGGTGGATTGTTGTGTGAAACATATCCTGCTTCAAAAATTCCTATAGTGAGTTTTATTCCAAACATGAATATCACTGTCGATGATCTTAAGATCGACGGAGAGAAGCTGGCAGTGGATCAATGGATCTTAGTATTTACCGATGAAACGCCTGAAGGCATTATTTGTAAAATTACCGATATTAACAATAAAACGCTGACGCTAAGTGAAGATGTTTCGTCTTTAAGTGGTGAGACTAATCATTGTTTGCGCCGTATGATTTTATATTCGAAACAACCCGATTATCCAGATGCTATGTCATGGAATCCTGTATCAGATCAAAAGGATCTGGTTTACCTGGACGTTTGGGAAAGGCATATTACAACCATCGAGGACCCGAAAATTCGTGAGACAGCGCTCGGTGGGCCGGATACGGACACGCGGATTCGAACTATCGCCCAAGTGAAGATATTACCCAATATAGGTGATGTTCATTGTGGAGACGACATCTCCGGTTGGAAAGCAAAAATTACTCCCGGTGATGGACGGTTGAAAACACAGGTGGTTAAAACAGTTGAGCCGCCGACTCCCTGCGAACTTGGTGAAAGTGGCGGGTACCATGGCCGGGAGAATCACTTGTATAGGATTGAAATCCATGACGGAGGAGCTTTAGGTACCGCAAAATTCAAGTGGTCCCGGGATAACGCATCCACCGCCTATACTATCGAAGAGTTTATCCCTGATTCTGACCCAACAAAGGTCTTTAAAATCAGGTTAAAACAAATAGGTAAAGATGAAGTACTAAAAATAAAAGAACACGATTGGCTGGAAGTGTCTGGAGATAAAACCGAACTTCACGTTGATAATCCCGGTACAATGGCAAAGGTGACGAAGGTAGAGAAGTCGGTCCTTACCCTGGATACGGATGTTGCTGTTCATGAAAACGAGAAACATCCGAAAATCCGCCGCTGGGATGTCGCTTCTGATGCAGTCTCCTCTCTAAAAAAGGTCGAAGAAGGACCCATTAACCTGGAACATGGGATCCAGGCATGTTTTTCAGGCAGTATTTTTAAAACAGGGGACTACTGGTTATTTACAGCGCGTGCCGCCACCGGTAAGATCGAAGAACTTGAATACGAACTACCACATGGAATTAAACACCATTATTGTAAATTGGCTATTGTGAAATGGAGAGAAGATGGTAGTGCTGAAATCGAGGATTGTAGAAATGTATTTCCTCCTTTGACAGAACTGACTAAAGGAGGTGGCTGCTGCACGGTGACGGTCGGTAAGAATGGTGATTTCGACACTGTACAGGAAGGTGTTGACGCCCTTGAAGGCGGTCCCGGAACGGTTTGTATCTTACCGGGAATTTATACGATTGATAAGCCGATTATTATCAAAGGAAACGATATCACTATCAAGGGCTGCGGCGGTAAATCACTCATTTTGAGTCAATCAGAATCGAGTGAGTATGGAGCGATATTTATAATCGAAGATTCATGGGGGATTACAATCTGCGACCTTTGGGCGTTCACAAAAGAGGGAGATCGAGCCTTACTCTCAATTCATAGTCATTTTGTTCAAATTGATGACTGCTTGTTCTTGGCTGCCGGCGATTCCGATAATTCCGGAGCTGTTGTATTTCGAGGTTCTTCGGTAGCGAGTGGAGTTCGAAACTGTCTGATTGCGGGCATAATTGGTATTCGATTTGAGTCCTCTTCCGAAAGGATGACAAATCTTATTGCTTCGGTAAAAATTGAAAGAAATACGATATTTGCACTAGAGTCGGCAGTCTTGCAGGTCGGCCGGACTACTATTCTCGGCTCAAAAATAACTGACAATCTTCTTCTGGGATTTGCGCTAAACTCCTTTATGAAGATCTATTTTCCACCTCGATTTTTAGCATTTGCTGAGAAAAAGGCGATATATGATAAGGCAAATATCGCTGAAGCGAACAGGGTCAAGCGAGATATCGGAGGGATAGAGACTACTACGAAATCCAATATTACTCCTGTATATCTATTCGCAAATCATCTAATGAGCGAAGCGTCGACAGCAAGAGTCTCTGTCGAATATCGGACACCAGCAGATAAGGTTACTACCGCTTCTCCCGTTATAGATCTGCAAGCCGGTGCGATGGATACGAATATTGCTAACAATATCATTATAGGTAAAATCGGTATTCATGCCGAATTTCTTCTGGAATCAGCAATCGAGAAGAATATGATTCTGGCAATAGGGGCAGGAATTGATCTGGGTTCTTTCGAAGGGTTATCTATTAATGAAAACATACTCTTTAGCGGGGGAAGCGGTATTTATTGCACTGGGGAACTGGCTTTGAACCTAAC
Source organism: Candidatus Zixiibacteriota bacterium (assembly GCA_036481315.1). Taxonomy (GTDB): domain Bacteria; phylum Zixibacteria; class MSB-5A5; order UBA10806; family UBA10806; genus JAZGHS01. The sequence goes on from JAZGHS010000261.1 coordinate 10,835, forward strand.
CGTTTTCGATAATCGGATCATGAGCAGGAGCAGCGGTATTGAATTTCTTAAAGAAGGAGGGGACGAAAAAATATCTCAATTCATCGCCAATATCCAGATCGGCTTGAACTTTATCGATGCCTTAGTTAGCGGGATCAAGGCGAGCAACGTGGCTCTCTTTATATTTGATTTTACAGCCTTTGATAATTCCATTACTGGGTGTAACGAGTGTGGTATCATATTATCAGGAATTGATGAACTTCCAAAAGTACCAAAAGATATCACAAGTTACCAGAGGACTATACAGCGCAATTCAATCCAGGTACAACAGGCAGGAATTGTTACGGGTATATCCGATACAAAGATACTTGATAATGATATTACTATAGCCCATCGGACCGGGAATGAGTCTCTTAAGTATTCTTACGGAATCTCAATCTTTGCCGAGAGTTGCACTGCGGCCAACAACAAGATTGAGGGACGTATTGTTCCGGAAACGAACTTAGGCTCAAAGGGCGGTATATTCATTGGGGAGCTTTTTGAAGGGAGAAATGAAATTGTCAACAAGAATGCGATTATACGAGAAAATCGAATCACCGGCGGTATCGGCCACGGTATCGAAATCTGGTCGAACGCGGATGGATTGAACATCGAGAATAATCTAATCTCCGATATGGGTCTAAACGGCATCGCGGTGGCAGAACACGTAATAAGAACCGACAACTTACTAATTTCCAATAATAGAATATTGCGCTGCAATAGGTTGATCGGTGTGGGGGGAAGGTGGTGGAAATATGCTGGAATTGTATTACAAAGCGGTAGTAGAATTCAAATTATTGGTAATCAAGTTTGTGAAAACGGTAGAAAGTCTAACCATAATATCAATGTTGGTGGTATTTATGGACAACAACTTTCTGAAGTAATAATTGCCAATAATCAATTCATAGCCAATGGACCGGAGTCTGATAATTTCGAAAACTCTCAAGCAGTTATTGATATACCAGCTATACCTAAATATCCGACTGGTAATAGTGACGTCAAGGTGATAGATAATCTGGTTAAAGGATCTCGTGCTCCAGCTTTATTCCTCGGTGGATATTGGATATATGAAATCCCTCCCGGGGGGCAGGAAAAACAACAAAAAGGTACGGATATTAAAGTGATCATAACCGGCAATCATTTTGAATCTTTACTCCACGATTTTGCGGTAAAACTTCAATGTAGTCAATGTGTATTTTCTAATAACTATGTTGAATGCGGAGTTGAATTTAAATTCTCTGTAGATTTAGGTTATGGTTGGTATATGACAGTAATTGGAAACGTAACAAACAGAGGCTTTATAAATAACGGTTACAAACAACTGATTGAACATAACGTAATATTCTAACACGTTGGGAGATAAAAATGCCTAAGAGAGTAAAAAAAATGAAAAAGGAATTAAATGTTAAGAGAGGGGACATCGAGTCAGATAAAGAGTTAGTGGAAAAGTTGGCGAATATTAGTGATGAGCGTCAAAAGCGGTTTAAAAGTAAGATTGAAACAGCTCGGAAAGAAGCGCTGGAGGGGTATAAAAATCGTATCTATGCGCTGAAGGAGCGTAAAACCGAAACCGTGAAAAAATATGATGAGGAAATAAAGAAATACGAAGTCCTGGTTAAGAGTTTCAAGACTAATAGTAATGCTGCAAAGTCCGACAAGGCGAAAAAGAAAAAGAAGTGATGTTTCGACGATGAACATCCTTCCCGCCTATGAGATCCGGTAGAAAAATACCGCGGCCGGAATTTTGTCGGCTTGGGCCGGCAGCGTTACGGGACTATTATCCCGATCCGTGAGGAGGAAACATTTCACTAATATTAAATGAAATAGAGATAGCAGAAAACCAAACAATCTTATGCTAATGGTGGATCAAAATGAGTAAACTATGCGCCATAGTTATCGGTCATAAAAAGAAAAGTCCCGGAGCGTGTAACAAAAATCAAAACCTCTATGAGTTTGAATTCAATGATGATCTGGCGCTTCGAATCGAAAGAAAAGTGAAAGACACGGATATCCAGAGGGTTTACCGACGTACCTATATCCTGCTCCCCGACGATATAAACGCGCTGAAACCGGATTTCATTATCAGCCTTCATTGCAACGCTTTTAATGCTACCGTATCGGGCACAGAAGTTCTCTATTATTACAAATCGCCAAAAGGCGAAGAGATGGCCCGGATACTCTTGGAGCATCTGGTGGAGTTTCTAGAACTGCCTGAAAGAGGCGTTAAACCGAAGACCGCCGAAGACAGGGGCGGGTATCTGTTACGCTATACGCATAAACCCTGCGTCATCGCCGAGCCGTTTTTTATCGATAACGATCAGGACCTGGTGAAAGCACAGGCGGATATGGAGGGACTGGCATCGGCTTATGCAAACGCCATTGATGAAGTTTCGAGAATAATATAAAATAATGATCGAGAACGATTACGGGGAAAGGAGAGATCTATGAGTTCCAGTATCTGGTCAAAGAAGCATATGCTCCGTCCGGTGGCTCACTGTAGTACCGGATGTTGACGTTTAGGTTATAGAATCATTTTAATGGATACGGATTACTAATGAAAGAGGTAATTTACCTCTCTTTAGTGTCAGGGTCGGTTTCATTCACAATTACCGAAACTAAACTATTTATGAGGTTTCGAGAATGGATGAAACGGAAAAACAATCCACTGGGCGAACTTCTATCCTGCGGGTATTGTTTCTGTCATTGGACGGCGTTCGCGTTGGTCGCCGTCTACAGGCCGAGACTCATGGAATCGTCATGGAGCCTGCTGGATTATTTTCTGACGGGCTTGATTATCGCCTGGCTCGGTGTTTTTCAATGGATTGCTTTATGCTGGATGATGGCCAAAACCGGGCGATGAAGTTATGAGAGAGATAGCAAGAAAGAAGCAATCGGATATAACGTTTATCGGCAAGCAGGCCGCTTATCATCGACCGGTAGTTTCGGCGGCAAGCGACATGACCTCGTATTATTCCGATAGCCTGACTCTCCAGCGCGCGTCCACTTGCCCCTGCGACGGCGGCTGCCCTCGATGCGCGCCTGCCATCCAACCGAAGCTCAAGATAGGCCAGCCCAATGATAAATACGAGCAGGAAGCCGACCGGGTTTCGGTACTGCCCCAGAGAGCCGGCCCAGAAGAAAAAGATCCTATCCACGGACCATTAATTAGAGAGTATCGAGGATCTACCCGTCAACCACACGGCGGTGTCGATGAGTACGGGACACAGGTTGGCCCAAGCGATGCAGAATTGAAATATTCAGGGATACTGGCCAGGTTTTCATCGGCTCGCTGGCTGTCTCCGATTATCAATCGACGTAATGCGGCTGAAGATAGTTTTCATTCCACACCGCTTATAGACCCCCCGGGCGGTCTGACCACTCAATTCATTAACGGCAGAGAAATAAAAAACAACGATGATGTTGAAACCGCTATTCACCAACCGACTATTCAGAGCCGGACGGAAAAAGGAAGAACGTACTGTTGGTTCAACGGGGGAGTCAATGTTACCGGCCGAACAAATATGGATATTTATTCCCCGGGCCCCTGGGATTTCAGGGTTACCCGGGCACAGGCGGCGGCTAAATATTCGTGGGAAAAAATCTGTCGAACCGGCCCCGGTCCGGTCATCATCCACGTGGCTGGCGATCCCAGTGATAGAGCGTTCGAAGAATATATCAGGAAGAGAGAGGCGGAGCATGATACTGACTCCGAGGCGGCCTTTAAGAAGAATATCGCATCTTATGTAAGCGACATTAACCGGCATGTAGGCGATATCCCCCACAGGCGGGTAGAGGCGCCGGACCGGAAGCGTTGTGAGGCTCATTTGAGACGGATTGAAAATAGAGACTTGCTCACTCAGTTTGTACTCGATCTGAATGCGGCGACCGCCCGTCGCCGCGCCGGAGGACGTCACAGTGGTGCATCAACGGGGCTGCCTTTTAATAAAGATTGCACGCGCGTTACTATAAAAATGGGACGCTAAGGGTAAAAACCGAACAAAAAGAGAAGCAAAATGGAAAATCCCAAATTCCAGATTTTCAAGGGTGATGATAAACAATTCTATTTTCGCCTGCGGGCGGGGAACGGAGAAATCATCCTGGGGAGCGAGGCGTATACCGCCAAGGCCAGCGCCGAGAATGGCATAGAATCGGTCAAGGAGAACGCACCTCTGGATGAGAGGTACCAGCGCAAAATCGCGGAAAATAATCAGTACTACTTCAATCTCGAGGCGGCCAACGGAGAGATAATCGGTGTAAGCGAAACCTATACTACAGAACTGGCTCGAGAGAAGGGAATCGCGGCGGTAAAGGATGATGCACCCGGAGCGCCGACCGAAGATATAGCCTGATAATCCGAAATATCGATTGGTTCATTAAGTAATTAATTGTTTACGCTCGGATTAGACACTTTGCGACCCGACGGATCGGTAGAATAAAGGAGTATCTCCGATGGAAAATTCTCTGGAATATTCGCGCCGGCTCTATGAGAACACTCTCGACTGGTACAAGCGGGCCGAAACGAAGGCACAGTTGGTTTTGACAATTGATGGAGCGTTTTTGGCCTTTCTCACCAAGGCGATGTTTGAATCACGAAATAACCAGCCTGGTTTCTATCTATTCCATAGTCCTTTAACGTGGGTACTGTTGGCCATGATGGTCATAACCTTGACCGGTTCGTTAATCGCAGTGCTTATATGTGTTCGATCTCGATTGCACAATAATAAACAGTTGGCTGATTATTACAGAGACCTTGGGGTCGACGTAGCAAAACCTGATTCCTATAGACCTGACGTCATGGGTTTTTTCCAAATGATAGCAAGACTTCGACGTGAGGGCCTTATTGAAAAACTACCTCAGGTTGATGAGGAGTTTGAGGTCAAGGCACTGGCGAGCCAGATCTATTTTCTCTCAATAAATGTCGAGGAAGAGCATCGTTGGGTCAATCTCGCTTTTTGGCTCACTGGAGCTAGTTTGATGTTCTTTTTTATGGCAGGAATCAGCTATTTGATGTCAGTATAATCTTTTTGCTGAGAATGAATAGATCCAGCCAGCCGCATTTCTTGGCAATCCGGGCTGATAAAGACGTTTGTTGTCCGGCGGGTGTTTGACCATGGACGTTGGCTCGATTCGATTTTTTCTGGTTGGATCGCAAGACTGCATTGTCAGAAGGTATAGATATGTAAGTAATCAAAGCTTATTGGAGGTCGAATATGTCACGAGATCGAGAAAACCTGCAGGATGCAATGACTGAGAAAAGCGACTCCTCAGATAATAAAGATAACATCATTGAGAAATATACCCGGATACAGATCAATGAACACCATTTCAATAAGATGGAAACCGAAATCCGAAAGCTAGCCTCGGTCTGGTTGCTTGCCTCCCTGGGCGCAATAGCCTTCTTCGTGAGGGGCGCCTATCTCGGCGAGGGCGGGGAAACAATTACCATGCTGCCCCCCAAGGCGTTAATTTCCATAATCTGTATGATGGGGACCATAGGTCTGCTGGTCCTCTGGATATTGGATCAGATGGTATACCATCGCCTCTTAAACGCTGTTTTTCTCCTTGGCTTGAGAATGGAGTATCTCCATGAAAGCTTACCGCCTATCCGAACACTGATGTTTCTGTTTTCTCGCCGGCTTGGAATGTCGCGATATCTTCGATGGTACTACCTGGTGCCGATGTTCGGTCTGGGGATGATTGGATTATTTTCTTCGCTCTGGTATACGATAGAAAAATCGTTTTTTTCCGAATCAATCCATTTTACGTCCTATATTCCATTGACGGTAAGCCTGGCAACATTTCTGATCCCTATCCTCGTCTCCCTGACAAGCAAGAAAACGGAGACAACCGATCTTTACGAAACGAATGCCATGGCTTTCGGAGACGATGATTTTGTGAGTTATCTGAGTCAAAAGGATTACGAAAAAGTCCTTTCCCGGCATTGACATACATAATCGGGATAGTTTGAAAGGAAAAACTCGGGGCCGACCGTTGCTCGATCCGGTTTCGGTTGCTTTTAATATCCCGGACTCAATAATACGACAATACTCGGGGCTATTGTTCGATGTTCTCCGGACTAACCCTCCCACGCAATCAAATTCCGAGCCCGCAAAAGGTCGATTTCTAGAGCATATATGTAGCAGCCCCTCTAAAATGTTGGTAGATATAGGCATTCCTGGGTCCGAATCCCAGTCTCTCCGCTTAACCCCTTATGATATAATAGGTTGTAACGTTTATTGCATCCTTTGAGATCGTCTTATCTTGGACAATGGTACCACCGCTCAGGTCGGGTTTTTTTGGCTGGTTTTATTATGGGGGGAGCCTATATCATACGGTCTGTATGCCGAGCATACAATACGATAATATGAAAAGGTCGCTGCTGGGAGGATGTTTGATGCATCTATGAAGCATCTATACTGTTGACAACCACGCCATAGCATGGTTATTTCTAAACCCGGGTGGTACAGTTTTCGACCGCCATATGGGACAATTCTAGGCTGGCGTATGCGGGAAATAACTAAGCGTCGGACTATAAAGTGGAGACGTAAAGATAATCGGCAAATGAAATTCCCCGTAGGGAATATGTCAATTGTAAAAATGGAAAACGCAACTCATCAAAAGGATTTACTAATCGAAAAAAAAGTCTCTTATCATAGGATGTAACCTGTCCGGATTCATTTGAAGGAGTACATTGTAATTTCCCGGGAGACGTTCCTTAGCTGTGAAAATTAAGCGGGTCGGTTTTCCTCGATAGTAGACAATTAAATCTTATTTTAAAGCATCAAGGAGAGCATCAATGAAAGCATCTGACATACTTAAGGAAAAAGGATCCATGGTGAGAACAATTTCTCCCGATAAAACGGTCATACAGGCGTTGCAGTCTATGATTGAAAATAAAGTGGGATCTCTGGTAGTGACAGAGCGGGGAAATACCCCCGTAGGCATTATTACTGAAAGGGATATACTCCGTCATGCCGGGCGAACCGACGCCTGGAAGGAAACTTCGATAAGCAAGATCATGACTAAGAACCTGATAATAGGTTTTCCCGGCGACGATATTGAGGTCATAATGGCGCTTATGACACAAAACCGTTTCCGCCACGTTCCCATCCTCCAAGATAAAAAACTCGCCGGTATCATATCTATCGGCGATATTGTCAAGGCAAAGCTAAAAGATGTAAAGGCCGAAAACCGGTACTTAAATGCCTATATTATGGGCAAATACCCGGCTTGAAGCTGAAATTCAATTGATCGTATCTTCATAAGAGCTAGATATCAACGTATTTAAGGTTTTTTGGTTCCTTCCTTATTATTGCGGAGGGGGATCTATTTATTATTACAATAACGATCTCCAATTTCTCGATATTAAGGAAAGTTCCTAATAAAACTTGACAGGCGATAAACTATTCTATATATCTTTATCCAGAAGTCCAGAATGATTTCGACTACTTCAAAATACGCGCTTAGAGCCCTTGTCTATTTAGGGACGATCCCCAGGGGAACTCCGGTTGTCAGCGGTCATTTGGCCCAACAGGCGGGGATCCCACCTGATTATTTGTATAAAATATTACTGGATCTCAGAAACGCCGGCATCCTCGATTCCTCGCGTGGTTTGAAAGGCGGATATCGATTACGTAAGAAGCCGGAAAAAATCAAGCTCATAGAAATAATTAGTTTATTTGATGGACCCAGCGCCGAGCCATCATGTCTACTTGGCGAATATCGGATATGTTCTGATGATAAACCTTGTTCGGCTCATAGCGCCTGGCGCGATGTTCGTATTGCTTATACGAATTTCCTGAAAAATATGACGATCGCGTCTATCGCCGGCGACCAATCATTATTTCCACTTAATAGTGGCCGCAAGAAAAGAGTGAAAAAATGAAATCTGGAGAAAATTTTGGTAAAAGAATATCTTCGTTTATTGCGTTGAGGCTTCTAAAAGTAGCGTCCCGAAATATGCCGCAGACGAGTTTATGCGAAAGAAGATCCTCCATATTTTTCGCGATCGTTTTTTTTCTTATTTCTTTCACGTCAATCGGCGCACAGGATATGGCGGGTTTTTTCGGGAAAAACTGCAAGAGCTGTCATACAATCGGAGGGGGAAAGCTTATTGGCCCCGATCTAAAAGACGTTTCAGAAAGAAAAGACCGCGATTGGCTTATCCGATTTATAGTTGATCCAGTGGCAATGATTAAAGCCGGCGATCCTTATGCATTAAAACTGCAGACGGAGGCAAACGGTGTTATCATGACTCCGATCGCCGGTATAACCAAGGAGCAGGCAGGTCTTATATTGGACTTCGTTGAGTCCGAATCAAAACTGGAAGTATCCGAGTTTGCGAAAAACATATTTTCGGAAGAACCTACCGAAGAAACCGATCCGATTCTCGGCAATAAGCTGTTTAATGGAGAAGAACATCTCAATAATGGAGGCCCTTCCTGTATCTCATGCCACACGGGGGCCGGGCCGGATATCGGCGGTAGCCTTGGCCCTGACCTCAATTTGATTTTCCAACGATTACAGGGACGGAGGGCTATTAGCGCGTGGTTATCCGCTCCGCCTACGCCTACGATGGGTACAGTTTTCGAAAAACATCCGTTAGAACCGGATGAGATTCGCTTACTTGTCGATCTTTTCGAAGCTTGGGAGAACCTCGATAGAAGCTATAATCATGATTCTTTCATAATTTGGATGACTGTGATTTTTTATGGGCTGGGTGGGGCCGTAGTAAGCTTGGTAGTGTTCGGCGGTATTTGGGAGAGACGGTTTCGTTCTGTTCGGAGGCCATTGGTTAACAACGCAAAAGCAAGAGGTAAATTTTGAGTAAGGACAGATCGACACCCTGGATCAAGGACATAGTTGATCCCAAATTAAGAAGCTGGGAAGAGTTCTATCGCAATCGCTGGCAGCACGATAAAGTCGTACGAAGTACACATGGAGTAAACTGCACAGGCGGATGTAGCTGGGAGATCTACGTAAAAGAGGGTATTGTCACGTGGGAAATGCAGAAACTGGACTACCCTGATTTAGAGGCGGGTTTGCCTCCGTATGAACCTCGCGGCTGTCAGAGGGGAATTTCTTACTCATGGTATTTATACAGTCCCCTGCGGGTGAAATATCCTTATATACGCGGCGCGTTACTGGATCTTTGGCGAAAAGCAAGAGGAGAACATGAGGATCCCATTGACGCCTGGACGTCACTGGTGGAAAATCCGGAGGCACGCAAAAGTTGGCAGGTAGCTCGCGGTAAAGGCGGGTTGCGTCGAGCCAGTTGGGATACTGTTCTGGAAATCATGGCTGCCGCCAATATCCACACCATAAAGAAATATGGCCCCGACAGGATCGCCGGATTTTCCCCGATTCCAGCTATGTCTATGATCAGTTATGCTTCCGGTGCTCGCATGCTCCAACTAATGGGCGGTGTATCACTCTCTTTCTATGACTGGTATTGCGATCTGCCACCCGCCTCACCGGAAACCTGGGGGGAGCAAACAGACGTACAAGAATCAGCGGATTGGTATAACGCTAAGATGTTAGCGGTTATGGGTTCGAACCTTAATATGACCCGAACTCCGGATTGTCATTTTGCCGCTGAAGCCCGTCATAACGGAACGAAGATGTGGGTTTTCTCTCCGGATTTCAACCAAGTGGCCAAATACGCTGACGAATGGGTCTCCTTGAACGCCGGTCAGGACGGCGCATGGTGGATGGCTGTTAACCATGTCCTCTTAAAGGAATATCATCATGAGCGCCAGACGCCCTATTTTATCGAATACACCAAACAGTATACCGACGCGCCCATGCTGGTCGAATTGACCGGGACCGAGGAAGATAATATCTACAAGGCGGGACAATTGCTCCGCGCTAATCGTCTTACTGAATATAAAGGCGTCGAGAATGGCGATTGGAAATTCCTGATGTGGGATTCCGTGGAGAAGAAGCCAAAGATGCCCAAAGGAAGTGTCGGTTTTCGCTGGGGTAAGGAAAAAGGGAAATGGAACCTGACCATGCAAGATGGCATAACCGATAGTTCCATCGATCCCCAACTAACGTTTCTTGGCTGCAGCGACGAGGTCGCTTTGGTACGGCTGGATGATTTCGGTCAGGGTACCGAAATCTCCAGAGGAGTACCGGCTAAAAGGTTGAAAACGGCGACAGGCGAATCGGTACTGGTGACTACAGCATATGATCTGCTCATGGCTCAGTACGGGGTGCCCAGGGGTCTCGACGGAGAATATCCGGCAAGCTACGATGATGATTTGCCATACACTCCG
>JAZGHS010000262.1:0-13909 GCA_036481315.1 Candidatus Zixiibacteriota bacterium
GTCCCGGGCCCCCCACCGTAAATACCGTTGGCCACCATATTTACAATGATATTATCGCGGCAATCGAGCGTACCGGAGAGCTGATTGGAAATCCCGCTCCATCTCGACCCGGCGCCGTCAATTGTATTGTTGTAGATGGCCGCCGTGGTGTTCAGGCATCGGATCTCGGTATAACCGTAATTATCGTACATCAAATTGTAACAAATGGTGTCGTTTGTGCTGTACTCTGTATGAATGGCGGCGCCGTAGGTTCGGGCGCTATTATCTCGGATGATATTATCCCGGATCACCGAGGAGGACGTATAGTTCAGATCGATCCCTCCGCCGTTATTCATGTAGTTACTGCTATTATTCTCGATAATGTTATTGGAAATTTCCGCGGATGAACCGTAGCAATAGACTCCCGTGATGTTGCTCCCGGTAATTGTAAAGCCGCTAAGTACGGTACCTTTTGGCTCGCTCGAGCTGATTTTCACAGTCGCTATATTCGCGTTGCTGGCGTCGATAGTCGTGGATTCAGGACCGTCGTCGCCATAAATAGCAATACGTTTTCCGAGAAGATCGATATTTTCATTGTAAATACCCGGAAATACGACAATTGTATAGTCGTTGGGGGCGGCATTAATTGCCCCCTGAATCGTTGCGTAATCGCCGGGAACGTAGAGTACAGGGATATCATAGAATGCATCTCTCCATCCCATATCGTTACGAGAACCGTCGCGATCATTGTAAAACGGATTCGGGTCGCCGGCGTCAACACATGACGAGAACGGGGTAATATCGTATTCTTCGGGAGTTCCGGGAGGCGTGCCCCAGAAATCCGGGTCTACAAATATGTTTCCCGGCCCCTGGGTGACATAAGGACCGCCGAAAGCCCCTCCGGCGCAATTGTAGATATCGTTGTAAGAGGCTACTACATAGCCTGTTCCGGGCCCCCCGCCATAGATACCGTTGGCGACCATATTTACAATGATATTATTACGGCAATCGAGCGTACCTGAAAGCTGATTGGAAATGCCGCTCCACCTCGATCCAGCGCCGTCAATTGTATTGTTGTAGATGGCCGCGGTGGTGTTCAGGCATCGAATCTCGGTATAACCGTAGTTATCGTAAATCAGATTGTAGCAGATAGTGTCATTTGTGCTGTACTCGGTATGAATGGCGGCACCGTAGGTTCGGGCGCTATTATCTCGGATGATATTCTTCCTAATCATGGACGAGGTTGAATAATTCAGATCGATCCCGCCGCCATTATTACCATTATTACTGCTATTGTACTCGATAATATTATTCAAGATCCTTGGCGAAGAATAGTTTACGAGGATTCCCGTATAATCACTCCCAGTAACAGTAAATCCATTCAATTCCGCCCCAGGCAGGCACGACTGAAAAGTAACAGTGGGAACACCCGATGCTTGAGCGTCAATAGTCGTAACCTCGGCGCCTCCCGAGCTGATAACGACCACAATAATTCTATAAAACGCTATTTCCTCGGGATAATAACCAGGCGCTACCATTACCGTATCGCCGTCCGATGAGGCCAATATAGCCCACTGAATTTCGGCATATTGAGACGGAACAAGCCTGGTAGTACCGTATGCCGCCCCATAAACCAACATCATTATCGCCAGTACTAAAAGCGGGAATATTTTAATATCGGTAACTTTCATTTACGCCAACTCCTTTTTAGTTAAATTCATTTTTTACAATTTCATTCACTCTCTCGATCTTTTATCCTTTTCACCTCCTTTGAATCAGACGCTATCGAATTTCCATATTCGCTCGCCCCCACGCATTCACTCCATACATCACTTTGCCTAATTTATTTATATAAATGCTATTATACAGTTCCTACCTAAAGCGCCCCTAGCGCATTATGATCCGTCGTTCATGCCTATTATTATTACAACACTCCCGATTTCATTTCAATTCGCCATTCAATTTATAAATATCACTGTAGCAACTACGATATCATTGTAACTATTTTACATATTACAGTCAAGCGGTATCCGCTATATATTTACTATTATTCACCTATTTGATATTTGCTATTATACTACCTCTAATGTAACTACATATAATCTCCTGACAAGAACATTACCCCCAACGAATATTATTCACTGCCAATACATCATAGATAGCCTGCTCCATTAACATATAGTATCATTATTACATTATGTAATACTCACTTAGAGTAATCCAACATATCCTATCGTCTTTCCTGTCCACACAATTCACTTGACAACAACTTACTTTATAGTCCTCATGCATTGCGTATAGTACACAGAGATATATCATATAAAACATGACGTTACGAATATGACAAACAGTCAATATATTATATAGATATCGTCAGTTGTCAAGGGACATGGGATTAATCAAATAGCACGGTAATCGATACAGCTAACTTCGCTCTTGCGTTGGCTCGCTCATTCTATTTGTCTGGTTTCTTGCTCACTTCGTTCGCTTCGGAACCCAACCGACAATTCCTATGCAATGGCCTGCGTGTAGATACCGCATCAAGCGCGGCATGACAGGGTTGCCCGATGTTTCGGGAGCTGTGATTCCCAAAACCGATATTGCGGTTGACGTACCTCCCGGTGCGCCAGCCAATTTGTTGGCGGACGAAGACGTCTTCCGACCACGAAAAAACCGTTCCGCACTTTACACAAAAAAAACGGCCGGGCGAAATCGCCCGGCCGCATTACTGACAATATCATATTAATCTTAACTTCCCACGAACAACCGGGCTATATCGTTGTAAGTGACAAAGACCATTAATAAAAGCAAGATCCCCATACCGATTTGCTGCCAGAAAAGACGTTTCTTAAACGATATAGGTTTGCGACGGATCGCCTCGATGCTCAAGAACACCAGGTGACCACCGTCGAGAACCGGAATAGGCAGGATATTCAGTATCCCCAGGTTTATCGAGAGAAAAGCGGCCAGATTAACAAGATATGGCAATCCTCTTTTGAACGCTTTACCTGCCGCGTCGGCGATCATTATCGGCCCGCCGATATTCTTAACCGACTCCTGCTGGGTAATCAGCCTGTAAAGGAATTCCAGCGTAACTGCCGAGACAAATACTGTGGCGGTGCCGGCATCGCGAACAGCTGGGAAAAAACTCGTGGGGTAGAAATCGTAAAGCGGCTCTACGCCGATCAACCCTCGAGATTGTTCGACTCCGAGAGAATCGGTATAGGTATTTACCATAGTTTTTACAGTCGCCAGTTTATCGATACCCTCGTGCCGGAATTTAACCACTATATCCTGTTCGGGTTTGCTCCAGATATACGCTGCCATCTCGTCAAAATCAACGAAGAATTGGCCGTCGATAGCGATAATCTCGTCCCCCTCTAACAATCCTGCCTTATAAGCGGGGCCGTCGGGACGTACGCCCCCGATCTCCGTGGTATCGGGTCTCATGACCGGGTTGCCCCAGGCCCAGATCATAATGACAAACATGAAAAAGGCGGCCACAAAATTCATAAGCGGACCGGCGGCAATCACTATGGCCTTTTTCCATGTAGGCGCCGACATGAACTCGCCCGGTTCGCCCGACGGTTCGGTGTCATCGTCGGCAAAATCGGGGATATCCCCTTTCATTTTCACATAACCGCCGAGGGGAATCATGCCTATACAATACTCGGTCTCCCCTATCTTTTTAGAGATGATATTGGGCGGAAAACCGAGCGAAAATTTTTCGACCTTTATCCCCGAGCGTTTGGCGGCGATAAAATGCCCCAACTCGTGAACAAAAACCAACAACCCCAAGACCGCGATAAACGGTATTATCCAATCAAACATATTCTAATCCCTGCCTATAGTATATAACCTTGTCGCGACGATAAAGTTTCTTCTAATTATCATAAAATCAGCCCCTTTACTTTCCAATATATTTCAACGCTGTTTTTCTACTATTACTATCGGCTTTAATAATCGATTCAATATTATCCGATTTTAGAATCTCGGAATTATTCAACGTATTCTCCACGATCTCGAAAATCCGTTCAAATCCAATTCGCCCATCTAAAAACGCTTCCACAGCGATTTCATTGGCGGCGTTATAGATCGCGGGTCCTGTTTCTCCCCTAATAAGAGCTTCTCGAGCTAATCGCAGGCTGGGAAATTTATCTTCATTCGGCGGCTCGAAATCGAGCGAGAATTTTTTATCGATCCCAAGATCGGCTTCCCTCATTTCCCGACGCTCCGGATAAAAAAGAGCGTATTGAATCGGTAATCTCATATCCGGACGAGACATCTGAGCGATGATAGAACCATCGATATACTCGACCATGGAATGAACGATCGATTGGGGGTGGATAACGATATCCACCCATTCAGGCGCTAAATCGAACAAATACACGGCCTCGATAATCTCCAGCCCTTTATTCATTAGGGTTGCCGAATCGATTGTTATTTTCTTACCCATATTCCACGTGGGATGCTCTAAAGCCCGCTCGACAGTTATTTTCGAAAACTCCTCTTTCGGCAATGTTCTAAACGGCCCTCCCGACGATGTAAGTATCAGCCGCTTGATATCTGATGCTCTACCCGCCTTCAAACACTGAAAAATCGCGGAGTGTTCCGAATCGACCGGGATGATCTCGGCGTTGTTAGCCGCTGCGATTGCGTTGACCAAATCCCCTCCGGCAACCATCGATTCTTTGTTGGCTAGCGCGATCCTCTTGCCCGTATTCGCGGCGGCGATGGTCGATCGCAATCCGGCGAAACCGACTAAGGCGTTGACCACGATATCGATCTCAGGAAGGGAGGCTATTTTCTCCAGCCCTTTCTCGCCGATAACAAGCTCGGAGTCCCCTAAATCGGCATCGAGATTAACAGCGGTATCGGGATTCGCTATACAGACAATTTTCGGCTTATATCGCGACACCTGTTCGGCAAGAGCGGCGATATCCGAATAGACCGAAAGGGCAAAAACGCTAAACTCCTCCGGGAATCTCTCGGCCACCCAGAGGGCGTTTTTACCGATAGATCCGGAGGAGCCTAATATGGCGAGATTCATCATCCCCAAATTTATTCTGCTTTAGGAAGCTCCTCGACCCGCGATAGTTTGGTCATGATCACAGGCTCAACCGGAGTTTCTTTTCTGGGACCTGCCGTTTCTACAAGCCCGATCTTATTTACCACGTCCATACCGTGAATGACCTTGGCGAACGATGAAAAGTTCATACCGTCAAGACGAGTATTATCTTGCAGGTTGATATAGAATTGGCAGTTCGATGCGCCGGCTCCAGAACGAGCCATAGCCACTGTCCCCGTAAGTTGAGGATAGGGAGATTTCTCGTCGGCAAGCCTCTCGGGCCCCATACTTCCGTTACCCTTACCGGTGGGATCGCCGCCCTGGATAACGAAGCCTTTTGCTACCCGGTGAATAGAAACACCATCATACTTCTTCTCATCCACTTTTAAGAGGAAATTCGTAGCGTGTATAGGGGTTTCGTTCAAGAAAACCTCGAAATAGATATCTCCGTGATTGGTTTCGATTTTGACGATGGGGTTCTTTTCGGTTTTCTCCACACCTTTCTCCGTTTCTTCCTCGGCGAAACTTATACCGGTCAGAAGAATAACCGGTAAGGCAATCGCGATTAATTTCCTAATCAATTCATC
The DNA here is from genome assembly GCA_036481315.1 of Candidatus Zixiibacteriota bacterium. GTDB lineage: Bacteria > Zixibacteria > MSB-5A5 > UBA10806 > UBA10806 > JAZGHS01. Next base: position 5,635 of record JAZGHS010000262.1, read on the forward strand.
CTCCTATTTTTTCGTTTTAATTTCAATTCCCGTCATTCGCCTGTCAATTGATAATACCCGGCGAACGTGCTAAAAGTTCAAACTCTGCTTATAAAACGACCATTTGATTTAAGAAATTTCGGGCCCGATGTCCAGTTAATTATCGAATAAAAAAGGCGGGTCTTAAAGACCCGCCTTCACAACCCACCATCAGTCCAGCACATTAAATCGGAACACATTCACCACTAATTACACTAAAATTTCGATTCTATACTAATCCCTGGTCGAGCATAGCGTCGGCAACCTTGATAAATCCGGCGATATTCGCCCCGTTGACATAGTTGCCCGGGGTGCCGTATTCCTCGGCAGTCTCCACGCAGGCTTTATGGATACTGCGCATAATTCCGTGAAGCTTTTGATCCACCTCGTCGCGGGTCCAGCTAAAACGCAGGCTATTTTGAGACATTTCCAAACCGGATGTCGCCACGCCGCCGGCGTTAGCCGCCTTACCAAGACCATAGAGGATTTTTGCCTTGATGAAAACGTTAACCGCCTCCGGTGTCGATGGCATGTTAGCGCCCTCGGAAATAACATAACAGCCGTTTTTAACCAGAGTCTTGGCGTCGTTCTCATCGAGCTCGTTTTGAGTGGCACAAGGCATAGCCACCTTAACGGGGACATTCCAGATCCCTCTTCCATCGTGATATTCGCATTTAAACTTCTCGGCATATTCACGGATACGGCCTCGGCGGTTGTTTTTGAGATCCATAACGAATTCCCATTTCTCGCCTTTGATGCCGTCTTTATCATAGATATAACCGCCCGAATCGGAGAGCGTGACCACTTTGCCGCCAAGCTGGTTGACTTTCTCACAGGCAAACTGAGCTACATTTCCGGAACCGGATATGGATACGGTTTTGCCCTCTAAAGACTCTCCGCGCGTTTTGAGCATTTCCTCAGCAAAATAGACGGTGCCGTAACCTGTTGCCTCCGGACGTATAAGACTTCCGCCCCAGTTAAGCCCCTTGCCAGTTAATACGCCCACAAATTCATTGCGGAGTTTCTTGTACTGGCCGAAGAGGAATCCGATTTCACGTCCTCCCACACCGATATCGCCGGCGGGAACGTCGGTATTGGCGCCTATATGACGGAAAAGCTCGCTCATGAAGCTTTGGCAGAATCTCATTACCTCGTTATCCGATTTGCCTTTGGGATCGAAATCGCTTCCACCCTTACCGCCGCCCATAGGCAGAGTGGTAAGGCTGTTTTTAAATACCTGCTCGAAGCCGAGGAATTTCAGAATACCGAGATTCACGGTCGGATGAAAACGCAACCCGCCTTTGTAGGGGCCGATCGCGCTATTGAATTCGACCCTGAACCCGCGGTTAACCTGTACATCGCCATTATCGGCCATCCAGGGAATACGAAACATTATAACTCTTTCAGGTTCGATTATACGCTCGAGGACTTTTGCCTCACGATATTTAGGATGCCTATCGAGAACGGGCATCAGCGATTCAACAACCTCTTGAACCGCCTGATGGAATTCATTTTCGCCGGAATTTTTGGCGATTACCTTTTCCATGAATGCAGCGACTTTGTCAGACATTAATGTCTCCTTATCTAAACTGGTCAAGCCTTTCCAGCCCGAAAGGCCTTGCAACCTCAAAATTGAGAATCGTTATTATCATGTAAAGAGCTATTGTGAAATCTCAGTTTGTTCCAAATTTCACAAAACATCGATATAAAAGAAAACTTATCGTTTTAGTCAAGAAAAATATCAGTCAATCTCCTAATTATATGTATAAACCGTATCCGCTTTACGTTCGTGCTGCTTAACACGCGCAATGCGGATCATAAAACTCGGAAACAGTACTCCTTTACGAAAATTGTGTTCATGGATCTTCTTATAAAACTATAGCAAATGGATCTTTGGGGAAAACTTCAGCGTTCAAAATGCCCCGGCAGGTTATTTATTGATCCTATCGGGGCATCGACTTGCTTTCGCTTATTTTCTACTTTTGGTTTTAGTTTTCTTTTTAGCAATTTTCCTGGGCTTTAAGATACTCATCACATTCGATGTTAGATTTCCGGGATCGGCGAATTCATATTTCATTCCTTTGCCCTTAAGGTATTTCTTCGCTTTTGCTTGTTTGGCCCTGGGTACGATGAAAATTACCGGTACCCTATAGGCCTTCAGGGACGATAATATCTCATCGCCGATTTTGAATTCTTTGGCGACAGGAATAAACTTATGCAAATATCCCACAACCAGGTTGAGGTTATCTGTTTTATTGACATGGGCGATATATTTACCATGATTATCCCAACCGTTGGCCAGCGGAAGCGTTTCGTATCCCTCGAGCATGAGATTTGTTAAAAGCTCGGAGTTCGTCCCTTCCATATATCCGACTACTTTCATCGGTCCTCCTTGACATTAAAAAAGGTTACAGCAACTTTTTTACAGGCCGTCGATACGCGATGATATCCGGCGACCTGTTTCAAATACTACAACAACGGGATAACCAAAGCAACCTGTTTTTAATCTAGTTCAAACCGTCGACAATCACATCGGATGGAAATTTGACCTCGTAGTTGAATGAGAGTTGATTTTTCTCCCCGGCCTTCATATCGAGAATCCAGCGTAGAATCCCCTTTTGCTCATCGTCGGCTTTGTATTGCGGATCGGGAGAGATATCTTTCAATTTTACGTCGATTCGATCATCCCGGGAGACGGGGATCTGATCGAGAATGGTAATCTTGCTTTCGTTTTTCCTCAAGTTTTCGATCGTAATATTATAGGTAAACTCGATTCTGTTCTTACGGCTCATTACTCCGGTTTCATCGACGAACCTTTTGGCAAGTTCGCGTTTCAATCTTATGTTATCATCGATTCCGAGGAATAAATCGAATCCCTCCGACGGCACAACCAGCGGGATCGCGGTAGTACTCACGAAGCCGCCGTCGAAAAAGATACTGGCATCGCCGGGAAGCAGAGGAAACGATGTCTTATTAATAATCTTCGAGCGCAAATAGACGTTGTCACTAGTCTTGGGAATGGCATAATATTCCTTTTTGCCCTCGGTGGAGGCGACCTTCACCGATACCTTTTTTATCTTATTATCGCTGGGTATGGATTCGGTTTGCTTGAGAATAAATGAAGTGGAGATTAGCTGCTGCGAGACGTCGGCGACGGATAGTTGCGTTTCCTGCATTTGAATCATCGGAGCGGGTCGATTGAACGGCATAAAATCCTGCTTGTTCCTGGTATCATCACCATCGGTTTGAAAAGCAACTTCGCCCGGACTTACTCTTCCACCGCGGTAAGAGAGTACCGGAGTTTTGATACGAAGATACCAGGGAATAGGCTTCCGCGGGCCATGACCGGCGTAAGGTTTGGCGGTGGAGAGTTCGATCTGAACATCATGCCAATCCTCGCCGGTATTCTGTTTGACATTAGCCATGAATACGATGCTTATGGTATCGTTTTCCGACGATGCCCTGATATCGTAGATGGGAGTCCAACTGGCGCCGGTGACAATGTAGGAAAGCTCCATCGAGATCGTTCCGGGATCGGCGATATCCAGATCGACCACGACCGCTTTGCGGGATTCGCCCGACAAGTATTGGCGGGCAGACATCTCCCGTTCGATAATCGATTTTTTATTATTCAGATCCTTTATTTCGTTTTCGATATCACGTGATTCGGACGCGATTTCGTTTAGGGATTTATCGACAAATGAGAGCATACCGGCCCATTCGTCTATGGATGGTCTTTGCACCGCGATATCTTTCGAAATAGATTCCGAGGTTGACTTACTAATCGCCTCCACAAACGATTTTTTGCTCGCCAATACGGTTTTGCGGTCCTGCAGGGATTTGATTTGCCCCTCCAGCTTCTCCTTTTGATCTTGCAGGGCTCTGACTGCCTCCTGGGCTGACTCTTCCAGGAATTCTTCCTCTACCCTGACGCTGAATATGGTCACGTCTGTCGTCCCCTTCCCGGTTACCCGTACCGATTCGTTGAGTAATTTCGCCGGCAGATCGGGAATCGCGATGGAGACAAAGCCCGTCGGCAGTTTAGCGGAAAAAGCTCTTTTTACCATAGCTCGATCGGAATAAACAATGACCGAACTAATTTTCGAGACGGCCTCAAATTTCGTCGCTTCGTTCGCCAGAGCCGTCCCGCCCCAGGCGATAGCCATTAATAACACAAGAATCCTTCTCATACCAATGCCTCCTGTAATTTGATTAAAACGATTTAATTTCAATATTATATTCATTTCCCGATGGCCAACCCTATCAGTTATACGTTCCATCACTTATATTATTCCAAATTATTTATGGAGAGCACTACCTTTAAAGACCTATTAATATCTTGACAGCATATCTCCCAACGACTTTTTTAGGCTGACAGTTTGGACTATTTCAACCTAGATGTCGGAGGACGTATGAACGGTGTATGTCATATCGAGATTCCATCGAGGGATTTTGAAAAAGTAAAAAAATACTACGGCGAGCTTTTCGGCTGGAAATTCCAAGAAATGGAAGGCATGGATTATCTGCTATTTACCCCTCCCGACGGTATCAGCGGCGGCTTCTCTAAAGGTGCCCAGTTCGTTGAAAAACCCGGAGTATTGATATATATCGAGGTCGAGAGTATCGAAGACACCATGGCAAAGGGACAGGGATTGGGCGGAACTACTGTAATGGGAAAAACGCAGATATCCCCGGAGCACGGCCATATAGCCGTTCTAAGCGACCTCGAGGGAAATCAGATCGGACTATGGACTAAATAGTCAGATCTCCACCCGGTTATGTGGTTCGGTCAAGTCGTAGTCCTTATGGACGTGATCTAACTGCTTTAATTTACCGTCGGGTCGCACTAAAATAAAAAATCCGTGACCTTGTAGGGCACGGATTTTTTTGAATATACTTATCGACCTAACTTTTCAAACGGGTCGCTTTGAGCCTGTTTAGAGCCCTTGCCAGAGCGGCTTCCGCTCGAGCGGTATCGATCTCGCGATCGCTTCTGTGAACGAGTCTCTCCCTCGCTCTCTTCTCCGCCTCTTTGGCTCTTTCGATATTGATTTCGTCGGTGGTTTCGATTGCGTCGGCCAAAACAGTAGCTACATTTCCGGAAACCTCGAGGAACCCTCCGCCAACACAGTACTCGGATTTTTTGTTATCAGCGTCGATCACGGTCAGGCTTCCCGATGTCAGCGGTGTAATCAACGGCGCGTGATCGGTCAACACGCCGAGATAACCCTCGCTTCCCGGCGCGATAATCGAACGAACGTCCTGCTCGAAAACAATCTTTTCCGGTGTAACAACTGAGAGTTTAAACAAGCTTAGGTTCCATCTTTCATCTGCTGAGCTTTTTCCACGGCCATTTCGATACCGCCGACCATATAAAAGGCCTGCTCCGGGAGATCGTCATGTTTGCCCTCGAGAATCTCCTTAAATCCGCGGATCGTATCCTCGAGTTTCACATACTGACCCTTAGTGCCGGTGAATACCTCCGCCACGAAAAACGGCTGAGAGAGGAATTTCTGGATTCTTCTGGCGCGGGCTACGATCTGCTTATCATCTTCTGATAACTCGTCGATTCCAAGAATGGCGATAATATCCTGAAGATCTTTATATCTCTGCAAAACAAGCTGGACACTCCGGGCGACTTCGTAATGTTCCTTACCCACAATGGTAGGATCGAGGATTCTACTCGTGGAGGCGAGAGGATCGACCGCCGGGTAAATACCCAGCTCCACAATCTGCCTCGAAAGAACAGTGGTAGCGTCGAGATGACTGAAAGTGGTGGCCGGAGCGGGATCTGTCAAGTCGTCGGCGGGGACATAGATTGCCTGTACCGACGTAATCGAGCCGCTTTTAGTTGATGTAATGCGTTCCTGCAACGCGCCCATCTCGGTAGCTAATGTGGGCTGGTAACCGACAGCGGAGGGCATCCTGCCCAATAGCGCGGAAACCTCTGAACCGGCCTGCACGAAACGGAAAATGTTATCGATAAATACCAAAACGTCCTGACCGCTTTCGTCGCGGAAATACTCGGCCATGGTCAAACCGGCCAATCCCACTCTCAAGCGAGCTCCGGGAGGTTCGTTCATTTGCCCGAATACCATACATGTTTTTGCTATTACTCCCGATTCATTCATCTCCAGCCAGAGATCGTTACCCTCTCGTGTGCGTTCTCCCACTCCGCAAAATACCGAATAGCCGCCGTGCTCGGTGGCAATATTACGAATGAGCTCCTGGATAATAACGGTTTTGCCGACTCCGGCCCCGCCGAACAGCCCGACTTTGCCGCCCTTGGAGTATGGTTCGAGAAGATCGACTACCTTAATACCGGTTTCGAAAAGCTCCGGGGTCGTTTCCTGATCGGCCAATGCCGGGGCAGGACGATGAATAGGGTATCTCTTTTCGTATTTAACATCTCCTCGCTCGTCAATAGGGTCGCCGAGAAGGTTAAAGACTCGTCCCAGCGTACCCTCGCCCACCGGGACAGTGATCGGTCCGCCGGTATCCGAAGCCTGCATCCCGCGTACCAGACCGTCGGTGGAGGAAAGCCCCACGCAACGCACAGTATTACCGCCGATATGGGCGGCAACCTCGGCCGTGAAATCGATACCTTTTTCCGGATCGGTTATTTTTATGGCGTTGTGGATCTTAGGTAAACTATCAGACGGAAACTCAAAATCGACCGTCGGACCGATTACCTGCACAACTTTACCGTAGTTCTGCTCTGCCATCTTTCATCCTTTATTGCTAATTATCAATCTATCTCGAACCTGAAAATCCCGTTACGACGGGACTAAACATCGATTATTATTTTAACGCCTCCACGCCTCCGACTATATCGAGTAATTCTTTCGTGATTGCCGCCTGACGCGCTTTATTGCGAACCAGGGTCAGATGATCGATCATCTCACCGGCATTTTTAGTCGCGTTACCCATGGCTATCATACGCGAGCCATGCTCCGACGCGAACGATTCCAGTGTCGCCTGCAGGATTTTGGTTACGCAATATCGTGGCACCAAAGTCGAGAATATACTCTCGGCGTCAGGCTCGAAGATGTAGTCCGAGGGCATCCCCTTCGAATCGGAAGCGGGATTTTCCACGGGCAGAAATTTCTCGAGCGTTATCCTATATCTGACCATGGAGACGAAACTGGTATATAACAGCCTGACCTCGTCGAATTCGCCGGATAAAAATGTGTTGGTGATATCATTGGCGACCTGCCTTATTCTGACCAGATCGATCTTACCGCCTAAATCGGTAACGGAAAAAGAAATCGGGTACGGACGTCTTTTGAAAAAGTCGGCTCCTTTTTTGCCGATTAATCCGAGGCTTACCGAACCTGGTTCGGCATCCTTCAAATACCGGGACGCGGAGCGTACTATATTCGTATTATATGATCCGCTCAATCCCCGGTCGGATGTGAATACCACCAACAACCTTTTCTTAACGTCGCGTTCCTCAAAAAGCGGGTGACGTAAACCTGCGGCCGCCGATGCCAACGATTCGAGCATCTGCTGCATCTTAAGGCCGTACGGCCTTGCGGCTTCAACCTGCGCTTGAGCCTTCCGCAGTCTCGCCGCCGCCACCATTTCCATAGCCTTGGTTATCTGCTGAGTGCTTTGAACGGACCTGATCCGTCTTTTAATATCGCGTAGAGTTGCCATTAGTTAAACCCGAACCCGCCTTTAGAGTTTCGATTTGAATTCGTCTTTGAATTTCTCTATAGCCTGTTTCAACTTCTCCTGGTTTACATCGTCGATATTCTTTTTCGATTTAATATCATGCATAATATCAGGATAATTAGCGTCGAGATAAACGAAAAACTCCTCCTCGAATTTTTTGCACGATTCAACAGGAAGCTCATCGAGATAACCATTAACAGCAACCCAGATAATGGCAACCTGTTTTTCCAGTGGCATGGGGACATATTGATTCTGTTTTAGAACCTCCACCGTTCTAGCCCCGCGGGTAAGCTGTTTTTGAGTGGCGACATCGAGATCGGAGCCGAACTGGGCGAACGCCGCCAGTTCGCGATATTGGGCGAGGTCCAGACGTAATCGTCCGGCAACCTTTTTCATCGCTTTGGTCTGAGCGTTACCACCTACACGGGATACAGAAATACCAACGTTGATAGCAGGCCTGACCCCCGAATAGAATAGATCGGATTCAAGATATATCTGCCCGTCGGTAATGGAGATTACATTAGTCGGGATATACGCGGAAACGTCGCCCGCCTGTGTCTCGATTACCGGTAACGCGGTT
>JAZGHS010000263.1:0-5363 GCA_036481315.1 Candidatus Zixiibacteriota bacterium
TCGGCCCCGGCGGCTATAATGCCCTTTTTGGCGTATTTCCCGCCATGTCCTGTAATTAACAAAACAGGAATCCCGGGGAATTCAGCTTTAACCCTGGCAAGTAATTCAAAACCATCCACTTCCGGCATTTCAATATCGGAAATAACCGCTTTAATATCCTTAAATGAATTTAAAAGTTCGAGGGCCTCTTTCCCATTGGTGGCGGTCAGTGCTTTAAAGCCTTCCCTTTCAACCGATCTTGATAAATAGTTCCTCATATATTTGTCATCATCAACAATCAAGATCAAGCTCTGGGTCTTGTTGATCAGTTTGGCCATTTTTGAAACGAGGGTATTTGCGTTGACTGGTTTTATTAAATAGTCTTTTGCCCCGGCTTGTACGTATTTTATGATTAATTTTTCATCTCTTGACGAAGAGCAGATAAGTACCGGAATCAGGCTCAGTCGGGAATCTCCGCCGATATATTTTAGAATCGCCATAACATCGCCGTCACTCATACTGATCTCGGAGATAATAGCCTTGATATCCGGCACACCGCGAATTAGCGAAACAGCCTTGTTAATCGAATCGGCTATTGAAATTATAAAGTCTGTCTCGCTAAGGATTTGTTCAAGTTTCCGTGATGACTGTGGGTCGCTGTCAACGATTAAAATCTTCACCGGATCCCTGTAGGTCATTTCCGTCCTTTAATTTTAGTATATCTCGAAAGCCAGATTTGTATATGAATATCGACTTTTGATCCTGGAAAATTAAATAAAAAATGCATTAAGTAAAGCTGACCCCGAATATCTCGATTTTCGGTATTTTCACCTAATGTTTCAATAATGTTAAGGCTTTGAAACACCGGGTGAAGGATGATCATAGGATTCCGATAATTATGACGGTTTTGATATTTTTCCTGCCGGGGGCCGCCCGGATTTGCCTGACAGCGGAAAGCGTTGAAGCCAAAGAAGATACGTCGATCTCTAGAGAGGGGAATCAATGTCAAATTCGGTAATTGACAACGAGCAAAGCGAGTTTATTCAGGCATTTGTCGAGGAAGGTCGAGAGATGCTTGATGAGGTCGAGCCGCTTTTAATTGAATTGGAACAGATTTCGGATCAATCCAGCGAAGTCGACCCCGAGGTCATAAATACTATATTTCGTTTGTTTCATTCCCTTAAAGGGGCGGCGGGATTTCTCGATTTTGATACGGTAAGCAAAGTTACTCATGAGGCTGAAACTCTGCTGGATCTTTTCAGAAAAGGAACCGGAAGGCTTGAAAGCGCCCATATAGACACGTTGACCAAGACCGCCGATTTTATCAGGAATCTTCTGGATCAGATAGAAAACGAATATCACGATAAGGGAGTCGAAAACGAAGCGGAAGTCCTCATCGGCGAATTAAGCGCCATGATTGATAAAATCAACGGAGGCGATTCCGGAGGGAAAAAGAAAAAAACCTCGAAAAGTTCGAGCAAAAAAGCGGCTAAAAAAGCGGTCGATAATGAGAATAAAGAAACCAAACAACCGTCCGTGAAATCGCCGTCCAGCGAACCTCAAATGATTATCACTCCGGAAATGACCAAGCAATTTGTCAGCGAATCGGAGGAATTGCTGGAAACCGCCGAGCAAGCATTGTTGGAACTCGAGAAAAAACCGGAAAATGATGAATTTGTATCCCGGGCGTTCAGGGCTTTGCACAGCTTTAAAGGGAATTCCGGTTTCTTTGGGTTTGTCGATCTTGAAAATGTAAGTCATCAGGCTGAAACAGTTCTCGATAAAATAAAAGAATCGTCCGAACCGGTAGAGGGCAAGATATTCTCGATCCTGCTGGAAGTGCTCGATTTTCTTCGGCTGGGAGTATTATCTCTTAACGAGGGTAGGGATCCGGAAATACCCGGTAAAGCCGGCGTTATTTCGTTTATGGAGGAAGCGATCGATACCATCGACGACTCTAGTGATAACGATTCGGTCGATATCGGCGAAGATACGGTCCAATCTGAGGAACAGGTCGACAAATCTCAGGTTCCCGAAGTGGATTCCAGAAACGAGACGCGGAACACCCCGGAACGCCGTAAAGAGGAAGATCGACGTGCTGTAGGTGATCGCAGAGTCAGTGATCGACGGTCTTCGGAAAAAAGCGCTCAACGTCAAACAATCAGGGTTGATATTGAAAAGCTCGATATTCTCCTTGATCTTATAGGAGAGTTGGTAATTTCGGAGGCGATGGTCGCTCAGAATCCCGATCTCAAAGATCTTGATCATTCACTCGACAGGTTTGAGAAATCGGTTCTCCAATTGAATAAAATCACCAGGGATCTTCAGGATGTGGCTACATCCGTCAGAATGATTCCTCTTTCGGGAACGTTCAGGAAAATGATCAGGCTGGTACGAGATCTCGGCCATAAATCGGGCAAGAAAGTGGAGCTCGAGTTGATTGGCGAGGAAACGGAAGTTGATAAAACCGTAATCGAGAAGATAAATGATCCATTGGTTCATATAATCAGAAATTCTCTGGATCACGGTATGGAAACAACCGAGGAGCGGATAAAGCAAAACAAATCGGATGTCGGGAAAGTAACTCTTGAGGCACGATATGTCGGCGGTGAGGTCTGGATAATTATCAATGATGACGGTAAAGGGCTGAACCGGGATAAATTAATTTCTAAGGCGATCGACCGCGGCATTATCAGCGGCGACGGTTCCGAGATGCGGGATGACGATGTATGGCAATTGATTTTTCATCCCGGATTTTCGACGGCCGACAAGATTACGGATATATCGGGTCGCGGTGTTGGTATGGATGTTGTCAAAAGGAATATCGAAAAAATTCGCGGGAAAGTGGATGTCAAGAGCAAAGCGGGACAGGGAACCACAGTGATTCTAAGGATACCGCTCACGCTCGCCATAATCGACGGAATGATCGTTAAAATAGGCAATACGTTCTATGTGATTCCCATAGTGGCCATAAAAGAATCATTTAAAATCGAATCGAACCAGATCACAAAAATGATGGACGGACAGGAAATAGTAAATTTACGCAATCAACTGATACCGGTAGTTAGGCTTCATGAGTTATTGGATCTCAACGAAGGCAGTCAGGAATTGCGCAAGGGTATAATTGTTATTGTGGAAAACGAGGGGGAAACCGCCTGCCTGTTTGTCGATGAGGTTGTCGGTCAACAACAAATTGTGATTAAGGGATTGCCCGAATATGTCGGAAACATGAATAATGTTTCGGGTTGTACGATTCTCGGCGATGGAACGATAAGCCTGATACTCGATGTAAAGGGAATTATAAGCATCGCAGCGGATAACGAATCGCTGGAGAATATTGAGGATCAAGCGGAAGTGGAAAAAATAGCATAGAAATTCGAACAGTAGATACCATAAAACGGGAGAAAATCAAATGGCTAGCACAGAAGAACTGAATGCCGCTATTACGGCGGAAGAGGAATTAGAGGATACCCAGGAGGGGAAATTTCTGACATTTTCCCTGGGTAACGAGGAGTACGGTATCGCTATCCGTAACGTTACGGAAATAATCGGAATTCAAAACGTCACCGATCTGCCCGATATGCCCGATTACATCAAAGGCGTGATTAACCTTCGGGGGAAAGTAATACCGGTTCTAGACGTTCGTTTGAGGTTTGAGCTTAAAGAACGCGAATATGATGAGAGGACTTGCATTATAGTCGTTTCCATCAATGAAATGGCTGTTGGGCTTATAGTGGATTCCGTATCGGAAGTTATAGATATTCCCGCCGCCGATATCGAACCGTCGCCAAAAGTTAGAAAAGGCGAGTCCAGCAGGTATATTGAAGGATTGGGTAAAGTCAACGACGAGGTCAAGATTTTGCTGGATATCCAGAACATGTTGTTCGATGCTGAGTTGGAGAAAATCAAACAATCTATGACAGAGTAGAATCATAGGGAAATACAATAACAGGGCGTTTTTCGAAATTGCCCTTTAAGTGAGGTGTGCTCATGAGAAGGATTATATTTTCATCGGCTTTATTAATTTTGTTCGTTGGTATCATTCCCCCGACGGTATCGGGGCAGGATAATTCGGCTCTTTTGGACGCCCTTGATCGGATCGAGGCTCGTCTGAACGCCATTGAAAAAGGCGATAGCCGAGATATCGAAGAAACCAGGGCAGAAGCCGAATACGAAATTGTTGCCGAAGTCGAGGAGCCGGAAGCTGTCGAACCCGATCTCATCGCGGTTAATGAAGAGCGTGAAAATCATAACGACGCGTCCGAAGCCTATTCGGAAAATCGGTCGTTAAACGGCTTAGAAGATATTATAGAACTTAACGAATCGGTGGATCTCGATATCAGCGGCTTCGGCGATGTATATCTTGTGTCTTATCAGGACGCAGCTCTTGGTAACGATTTTATTATTGGCCAGATGGAGGTCGATCTGGAAACGAATTTAGCCGAGAAAACCGTTTTGGGCGCCGCAATTGCCTATGATTCCGAATTGGAATCATTCGGGCTCGGCGCGTTTACAATGGATTTCCATCTATGGGATCAGGACGGCGGGCATTTCAGGCCGGTTAACGGTATCGATCATTCGGGTCTTATCGCCGGTCTGTTCGATATTCCTTTCGGCGTGGACTGGAACGTGTATCCGTCTATAGATAGAAAGATGGTTTCGGCTCCATTAACGGTGGAAAATACACACGACGGCTGGAGCGATTACGGTCTGCAACTTTACGCCGAAAATCATCGCTTTAACGGGGTCATTTACGGCGTCAACGGCTTTTCTTACGAGTGGACCGACGAGTTGGGCGAACCGATCGATGTCGAGATGAAATTCGCCGCGGGCGGTAGATTAGGGCTAAAGGTATACGAACATCTTGAGGTGGGTGGTTCCTATGGAAGCTTCTACAGTGATAACGACAAACTCGATATGGATCTAACGGGGGTCGATTTTCAATTCAGTCAGGACAATTTTGCAGCGAAAGGCGAGTATATTTCTCATAGGATGGCGATCACCGAGACCGATGGCGTCACAAACACCGGTTATTATATTCAAGGATTGTACGATTTAGGACGGTATTTCCTGGTGGGTCGTTACGACGCTTTTAATTTCGACGGGGTTGCGGAAGAATCAACCCGCATGTCGATCGGCGCCGGTTGGGTTTTATCCGAGGGGAGTGAACTAAGATTAGAATACCAGGTTAACTCCGAGGATAAAGACGATGTGAGTTATCTACAGATCGTGGCGGGGTTTTAAGCGCCCGGAGGGGCCTGTGTCGCTATGGGGATTCGGAATCGTTCGGGCGTGCCCACGTATCGACCTTCGACGCCCGGCGGCAGCGTGACGATCAGTTCGTCCGAAATCAGGTTGTCGTACACGACCACCTGGCACTGCTG
>JAZGHS010000264.1:0-6046 GCA_036481315.1 Candidatus Zixiibacteriota bacterium
GTATTATTTATAGTTATCGTCGCTCTGACAAGATACGTTTCCCTGGGATCTCTCCTGGCGGTATTCTTCATATCCGGATCGATATTGATCGAAAGATATTACCTCGATTATCCAATCGGGGGAGAAATTATCGGGCTTATTATCTTATTGATGACTCTTGCGCTTTATACCCATCGGGCTAATATAGGAAGACTTTTATCCGGGACCGAAAACCGAATCGGAAAGAAAAAGGGGATATCATGAGTTCTCGAAAAGTAGCGGTTTTGGGAGCGGGAAGCTGGGGGATAGCCACAGCCAATCTCTTGTGCCGAAACGGTCACGATATCATCCTCTGGGAATTCGATCCGGCGGCCTGCGACAGCCTTAAAACGACCCGAAAATTACCGTCGAAATTGCCGGGGATCGATGTAGAGGACCGGATACTGATTACCAATTCGCTCGAGGAAGCTCTCCGGGAAGCGGAATTCGTATCCTGCGTCGTGCCCGCGCAGAAATTGAGGGCAACGGTTAAAAAGATCGCCGAATTAAAATTAAATATCGCGCCATTATATATCAACCTCTCCAAAGGGATCGAGGTAGGTTCGTTGAGGAGGATGTCGGAGGTTATCGCTGAAGAAATCGACGCGTCAAATCGTTCCGGAATCTGCACTCTCTCGGGGCCGTCGCACGCTGAAGAAGTAGCGAGGGGCATTCCCACGGTCATTACGGCCGCTTCGGAGGACAATTCCGTGGCCGAGGCAGTTCAGACCATTTTTACAACACCGGTATTCCGCGTTTACACGTCGACCGATATCTTGGGCGTAGAACTGGCCGGCTCGTTGAAAAACGTGATAGCTTTAGCGGCCGGGATGCTTGATGGTCTGGGAATGGGAGACAATACACAAGGGGCGTTATTGACGCGCGGATTGGTGGAAATAGCGCGGGTGGGAGTCAAAATGGGAGCCGATCCTCTGACCTTTTCCGGGCTTTCAGGAGTCGGCGATCTGGTGACGACCTGTCTTTCGAGACATTCCCGCAATAGATTCGTAGGCGAGCAGATAGGGAAAGGGAGAAAGCTAAAAGACGTAATAGCGAAAATGCCGATGATCGCCGAGGGTGTGGCTACGACCGAATCGGCCTTCGTTCTGGCTGGGAAGCTGGATGTCGAGATTCCGATAACCACCGAGGTTTACAAAGTTTTGTTCGAGGAAAAATCGCCTCGGTCGGCGATAAATGACCTTATGACCAGGGAGCCGAAATCAGAGGATTTTTAGCGGTTTTTAAAAAGACCTAAATAAAACTTGCAGAGAATGGTATTTTAACTCATATTTTCCGGTAAGCGAAAAATCAGATGCAGGGGGATAAGTGACACCAGGGGGCAAAAAATCAGAAAAACTCAATTTTGAAGAGGCGCTCGAGCGGCTCGAAAATACGGTAGATAGGCTCGAATCCGGCGAACTTTCTCTGGAGGAATCGATAAAAGCATTTGAGAACGGGATAGAGCTTTCCAAGCTATGCCGTAAAAAATTGGAAAAAGCCGAAGACAGGGTCAAGAAATTGCTTGAAAAATCCGACGGCGGATTTGATCTTAAGCTTTTCGAGGAAGATGCAGAGGCAAAAGATGAGTAAGTTGCTGGATACGATCGATTCGCCATCAGATATAAAAAAACTTAATATTGACGATCTGCCTCAACTTGCCGGGGAAATCAGAGATTTAATATTAGACGTCGTCTCAACCAACGGAGGTCACCTCGGGGCGAATCTGGGTGCGGTGGAGCTTACCCTGGCGCTTCATTATATATTTAACTCACCCACCGACCCGATGATTTTCGATGTCAGCCATCAGGTATACACGCATAAGATTCTCACCGGCCGGAAAGACAGGTTTCACACAATAAGAACTCCCGACGGTTTATCAGGATTCGCGAACAGGAAAGAATCGGAGCACGACTCGTTCGGGGCGGGGCACGCTTGTACAGCGTTATCGTCAGCCCTGGGCCTGGCCGCCGCCCGCGACCTGAAAGGCGAAGATAACAAGGTGATCGCTATTGTCGGAGACGGTTCCCTGACCGGGGGAATGGCTTGGGAAGGTTTAAACCAAATCGGCGAATCGGGACGAGATATGCTGGTTATCTTAAACGATAACAATATGTCTATCTCCCGCAATGTTGGCGCCATATCGAAATATCTGACCGAGATTCTGGTTGATACTCCCTATAATAAACTCAAAGGGGAGATTTGGAAACTTACCGGGCTTCTCCCCAAGCATGAAGCGATCCGTAAAACGGTATCGTCGATCGAGGAGACGATCAAGGGATTCATGGTTCCCGGTATCGTATTCGAGAAATTCGGGTTGAGATACTTCGGGCCTATCGACGGCCATGATACGAAATTGCTTATAAAAACGTTGGATCATGTGAAAAAGCTTCCCGGACCGAAACTCCTGCATATCCTTACCGTCAAGGGAAAAGGGTATAAGTTCGCCGAAAACGACGCTCTAAGACTTCATGGTGTTTCGAAATTCGATAAGTTAACCGGTAAATCCCTGGGCTTGAAAAAATCGCTTCCATATACTAACGTTTTCGGGGAAACGATGACTCATCTGGGGAAAATAAACGACAGAATTTGCGCGATAACCGCGGCCATGTCCAGCGGAACGGGTCTGGCGGGATTTGCCGAAAACTTCCCGGAACGGTTTTTCGATGTCGGTATCGCCGAGCAACATGGGGTGACTTTCTCCGCCGGATTGGCGGCCAACGGCATGAAACCGTATTTCGCCGTCTATTCTACCTTTTTACAAAGGGGATACGACCAGGTATTACACGATGTCGCTTTACAGAATCTCCCCGTTGTATTTTGTCTCGATAGAGCGGGTCTTGTTGGTGACGACGGCCCCACTCATCACGGCGCTTTCGATATCTCGTATCTGCGCACGATTCCCAACGTGGTCATTTTTGCGCCGAAAGACGGCAGAGAGCTTCGCGATTCTCTGGCGCTGGCAATGACCTACAACGACGGTCCAATGGCTATACGTTATCCGAGAGGATCGATTCCCGAGGACGATATTGATTTCGGAATAAGCCCGATGAAATTCGGAAGCTGGGAAATATTGCGGGAAGGTGACGATCTTGCCATTCTCGCTGTGGGGACGATGGTCTATCGTGCCTGGAAAGCCGCCGATATGCTACAGAAGGATGGCATCGGTTGCCGCGTTATAAATTGCCGTTTTATAAGGCCGATGGATGAGAAAATTCTGCGTGATACATTCGTTAAATACAACAACATACTTACTGTTTGCGAAAACGCCGTTAACGGCGGTTTCGGCGAGGGTGTCATGTCCTGGGCTTCTCAAAACGGTTTTGAGAATAAAAATATAAAGATATCGGGCATTCCCGATAATTTCATAGAGCACGGCGATCGTGATCAATTGTTGAACGGGCTGGGTCTCGACGAAGAGGGTATTGCCATGTCCGCGCTGGAGCTTTACCAGAAAACCAAACAAAAAAGAGATTCCCGGAAAACCAGGTGAAAAAACTGGGATTAATAGCCCACCTCGATCGTCCACAAGTAGGCGAGGCGACCGAGAGAATTATTAAATGGACCGAGGAACAACGTATACCCATAAAGATCTGCAATGATCTCGCTACCCTGGTAAAAAGAAACGATATCGCCTCGGACAACAAACAGATCGGTCTTGATTGTGAAGTTATTATCAGCCTGGGGGGCGACGGTTCGATGCTCTCATCGGCAAGGGCGGCCGGTAACAGATCGGTTCCGATTTTAGGGATAAATCTTGGAAGTCTCGGCTTTCTGACCGAGGTCGCGCATGACCGGATAATCGAGTCGCTCGAGCGCCTCAGGGACGATAAATATACTGTTGAGGAGAGGATGGTCCTGGAGGTGTATCCTGCTGTCGATGGTTCTGATGGGCATTTCGCATTAAACGATGTCGTAATCGATCATGGAGAATCGACAAGGCTGGTTCATCTCGATCTGCTCGCCAACGACGAGTTTGTGAGTTCTTATAACGCCGACGGTATTATTATCTCGACTCCAACCGGCTCTACCGCCTATTCATTATCGGTAGGTGGGCCGATATTCAACCCTTCGATGGAGGCTATCGCGGTAAGCCCTATTTCGCCTCATACACTTACTCTAAGGTCGATAATATTTCCCGCGAATAATATTCTGACTATTAAAGTGGGAAAGACAAAGGGCAAATTAAGAGTTTCGGTTGACGGACGGATTGTCGGAAGCCTCGAATCCCGTCAAATAATTATAATCCAGCGGGCGTCACACAAAATAAAACTGGTCAGATTCGGCGCCAGATCGTTCTATAGCGTCCTTCGGAAAAAACTTCATTGGGGCAAACGGCCCCTGATGAACGGTTAATGCTTTCCCTGATAAAAATCGAGAATTTTGCCTTAATAGAAAAGCTCGAGGTGGAATTTGGAGCGGAGTTAAACATATTAACCGGCTCCACCGGATCGGGTAAATCGATCATAATAAGCGCCCTCGAACTCGCGTTAGGAGCAAAGGGCTCCGAAGAGATGATACGGTCAGGAGAATCGGCCGCCGTCGTGGAAGCGTCATTCGAGATCGACGGGGATGACGATATCGTCCGGATAACCTCACAAAACAACATTCCATTCGAGAAAAACCTGACTATTCGTCGCGAATATCGTAGAAAAGGCGGAAGCCGCGCTTTTGTAAACCGAAAACCGGTATCGCTCGGAACATTGAGAAATTTCTCGGAAAAGTTGGTTTCGATTCTCGGCCAACATTCCCACCAGGCTTTATTGAATCCGTCGACACATCTTGGTTTTCTCGACGATTTCGCGGTTCCGATGGAGAAATTGAGTAAGTTGAAAGAACTTTACAACAAGGCGGTCGATCTTGGAGATAGGATTTCATACGCGAAAAGACATGCCAGGGAGACCGCGGAGCGGATCGATCTTATTTCATTCCAAATTAATGAAATCGAAAAAGCGGATATAAAGTTGGACGAGGAAGAGAAGCTAAAGAACGAAAAAAACATTCTTGAAAATGTGCTGCGCTTAAAAGAGGTTGGCGAGATGGCCTGTTTGACCTTACTGGAATCCGACGATTCGGCTCTGGGTAGTATAGGCGAGGTTACCAAAGCGCTTCGGGAGATCCCCGGGCCTGAAATAAAGAATATCGTCGGGATGATAAAAAGCGCTTCGGATTCTCTCAACGAAACGGTACGGGCTATCAGGAATCTCGTTGATAGAGTCGAGGACGATCCCGTTCGCCTTGAGGAGATTAACGGGCGTTTATACGAAATCGCCCGATTGAAGAAAAAACATGGCGGAAGTGTGGATGCTGTTATAAATTATCTTGTGAGTTCCAAAAAAGAGCTAAAGGCATTACGCTCAAGGTCTGGCGATAACCGGGACCTGAGCGCGGAGTTTGAGAAGACTCGCGAATCATTGAACAGAAAAGCGTCGCAAATCTCACAACTGAGGTATCGGGCTAAAGACGAACTCACCGAGCTTGTAGTTCGGAGGCTTTTAAAAATGGGAATGCCCAAAGCGCGCGTGGCGATAGATATTAAAACCATGGAAGACGTAAATGGATTGTACGAGGTAAACGGAAAACGTTTCAGGGGTGATTCGTCCGGGTTTGAGACTGTTGAGTTTCAATTTAGCGCTAATCCGGGAGAGGATCTAAAGCCGTTAGCGAAAATAGCGTCTGGAGGAGAGATCTCCCGTGTAATGCTCGCTCTCAAAAACGCTTTCAGGGGGGATACAGGGGGCGGTTGTGAGATTTTCGACGAGATCGACGCGGGGATATCGGGCGATGTTGCCGCCAAAATAGCCTCCCAACTTAAAGAACTTTCGGAGAAACATCAGGTGATTTGCATTACACATCTTCATCAAATTGCTTCGGCCGCGGATCATCATTATAAGGTATTCAAAGAAAAATCGGGACGTCGGACAATAACCGGTATCACAAAGCTCGATCATGAAGGACGGGTAAAGGAGATCGCCGCGCTGCTTTCGGGAGAGAAGGTTACGGCGAAAGCGATGGAGGGAGCCAGGGAGAT
>JAZGHS010000265.1:0-8680 GCA_036481315.1 Candidatus Zixiibacteriota bacterium
GAGCAATCCATCTGGCTGGTGATAGCCGTATCAGCCATGCCCTCGTTCATTTAATCCCATTTATCCTGCATTGTGAAAGCCGGGGGGTAAACTTCCTGTTCGTTGTCGAGTGCTTTGAACGAGTATACGCCCAACTCCGAAAGAATAATCTGGCCCCGGTAGTTATTATTGGAATACTCGTAACCCAGGTTCCTTTCCCTGTCGAAATTCACCCGGTCGTCGGCATTGGGCCAGGTCATATCCCAGTCCTCGAAATGAGCTACCAGAACGCCCTCGAGGTCTTGATTCTCCACATTGGTGATTGTATACTCGAGTATCACAAAACCGTCATCGGGAGAATCGGAGAAGGCAAACGTCTTTTGATCTATCGATATCCCCAGGGGGTTATCCGCGTTTTGATCGGTGTATGAGGTGTAGTATTCCTGATCGGCGAATGGGCCGGGCTCGGCGCTTGTGATATCCGCCATGGCCACGAAGTCATCGCTGATGTTCTGGTCCTGGTCCCTGGCGCCGTTGGATACACGCGTCGGGCCGTCACCAATAAACAGGGCTCCTTCGAAAAGGTAATTTTGTCCATTCTGGGTCATTTTGAATCCTTCACCAGGCCAGGCTCCGTTCATACCGCCCGGATCGAGACCGTACTGGCCGAAATTGGAGACGGTAAATCTGACGTTTCCGATATCGTGAGTGGCTACATCGGGATCGGTTAGGCGGCCGATCAATATCGATATCGATCTTACGGCGCTATAGCCGTCAGCTATGATATCGAGATTGAAAGCGACCAGATGTCCATTCGGGGTTTCCTCCGAGAAGGAGGCGGAGAATGATTCGTCTCCGATCGACGTATCGTTTTCGGCGATATCACCATAGAAAACGGAGTCGGCTAAAACGGTAGCGAATGGATCATTCGTGGAGAACAGAGCGTAAACGTTTTCCGCCGGCAGACCTGTATTTCTAATTCTGATAGCAAGATCGATCGTCTCGCCCGCATCGGGGTAGCCGTCGTTAGGTTCATCGATATAAACCGCGTTGGGGAACAGGTATGGAGCGTTTATCTCGGGGATTAGTTCCATGGCGGCCAGGATATTGATAATACCGTGACCATAAGCGTTATCCTCGCCCTGGGTGCCCAAATCGGTGGCTGATTCCATTAATGCCCATTTTATGGTATCCGCGGTAGCGTTGGGATTGACCTGTCTCAACAGCGCGACCGCTCCTGCTACGTGCGGACATGCCATCGACGTTCCCGACCAGCCACCCTGGTAACCGCCTCCGGGTACCGACGATCTAACGCTGACGCCGGGAGCACTGACTTCGGGTTTTATCTCACCATTGCATTGTGACGGACCGCGGGAAGAGAAAGAAGCGATGGGATAGTTGCTATAGTTGCCATTAACGGCGCCTACCGAGAAACAATTGACAGGTGTTGTGTCTCTATTGGCGGGAATTCTAAGAGAGGAAGGACCCGGACCCTCGTTGCCGGCGGCAAAGACCACTACAGCACCGGCGGCCTCGCAGTTATCGATTAAACTCCAATAAGTTTCAGGACAACCCCCGATAGCGCCCCAGGAATTGGAGATAACATCAGGTACGTCCTCGATCGTGTTGGGGTTGCCGTCGGGATCGGCCGCCCATTGGAAAGCCATGGCCACGTTTCCGCCGTTAACGTCGATTGCCCTTGCGGCTATCCATTGAGCGTCAATAGCGACACCCACCGTATCGTCGGTTGTCGTGCTTCTCCCGCATATCGTTCCGGTGGTATGGGTTCCATGCCCGTTGCCGTCGAAAGGAAACTCGCTGTTAGGGTTGGACGTATCGAGCCAGCTTTCCTGCGGCGTATAACCGTTGGATCCGCGCCAGCTATGATTCAAGGCGGGATGGTTACCGTCGACACCGGTATCCAGATCGCAGATCAGACGTCCCTCGCCTGTATATCCGAGCATCCACATGCTGTCGGCACGCACGGCGCGCAAACCGTTTTCGACGCTTGAAATTACGGGCGGATCCTCAACCTCCTCTATGATCGGCATCATAATCTCGCCCTCAAAATCGGAGTAAACCATATCTACATCGCCTCTTGCGGCGATTTCACGGATTGTCGCGGCGTTCAACTCAGCCACAATCATATTGGTGATCCAGAAACCGTTATATGAGCCAACCGCACCGTCGGCTTTAGCGTCGGATAGATACGCAAGTAAATCAGCCTGGCTGATAGTGGTTATTTCCTGTAATGCGGTTATAACGTCAAAATGCCGTTGGGCCCTGGTGGCCTGGATCAGATTATGCTCGTGCTTCATTGTTTGGACATCGAGCTGTTCTGTCATGAAGATCAGCGTCGGGAATAAGGTCGCTTTATCCGCGCCCTTGATTTTCACCTCGAGTTGAGGATCCACGTTCCCACCGAACGCTGCTGTGACCAGCAATAACGTCAGCAAAAGTCCGCTAACAAACCTCATAAGTTCCTCCGTTGTAAATGAAATTTAGATTTCAAATAGTAAATATCAAGCGCCTCAATATAAGAAAAAAAATATAAATAACAACAGATATTATTCACCGGCCTGCCCTTCTCCGGCGAGAATGCCCTGGAACGACCACAGGCAATTATGACGGACTTGACGAGATCGTACAGAAATTTATCCTAAATCCTGCCTTTCAGGCTCCCGGGGAAGGTTTAGGTTTACAAATCAGCGAAACCAAAACGCCCATAATAACAACCTGGATAAACCCAATCAGAATCCACATCAAGGCAAGAGAATGGGGCAACGGATAGATAGCCAAAACAACTAGATGGTGGTCAACCGAGTTATTTCAGGCGCCGACCGCCGATTGACGACAATTTTAGCCCTTTTAAGCTGTTTTCGGTTTGTAGATCAGCGACGCTATTATACCGTAGATGATCGTCTGTATGAATCCGAATATTATCCAGTACCAGACAAGGCTGTAAGGTATTTGGTAGATGGCGAAGGAATTGAATGAATTGACGAAAATCCAGAAGAAGCCAATATAGATACCGTAACGTATGCCCTCGGCGCATCCTTTGCCTTCGTATCCTTTGGCGAATATGAATACGAAGAAAAATGAGAATACCAGCCCGTTAATAATCATCACCCACATGTACGATTTCATCTGATCATCGGGCCTGAAAACGCCTTGCTCGGCAAGCGGGCCGTACGAACCGCCGAGTATCCCGGAATGGATAATCAATTCAGTTACTACCAGCGCGATGAATACCACGATGGTGGCTATGATCACCTTTTTAAAGTCCATTTTCCCTCCTTTAAAATAGGATTAAGTGGACACCAAATGCCTTTTTATCCCGAAATAGTCGATATAGTCAAGTGAATTTTATCTGTTTTATATATCGATAAACCGGTTAGCTAATAAATATTCAACCGCAGGCGGCTTTTTTATGGCCGTTCCCGTTGCCGGGATTTTCCATTAAGCTCTCTTTAAGCGATTTCCGTCCTCTGAAAAGGCGGGATTTCACGGTACCGATAGGCAAAGAGAGCATTTCCGAGATTTCCCTGTACGGATATCCCAGCATATCGTAGAGAATTACGGCCGCTCGGTATTCAGCGGGCAGAGAGAGAAGCGAGATTCTGATTTCATCGCAAACAAAATTATGCAGGATTTTCTCTTCGTTGAGTTCGTATTCATAGTGATATTCCTCGGTATTGCGTCCCGGGAACTCGGAAAGCTCACCATTATCCTTGTGATAGAATACGATTTTTTGTTTACGGTTGTACATGTTGATATAAGTATTAATCATGATCTTTTTCAACCAGGCCCGGCATCTATTGTCGCCTTCGAAATTATCGAAAGCCTTAAACGCTTTGAGATATGTATCCTGAATCAGATCCTCAGCACTGTAATTATCACCGGTCAGTTTCCTTGCAAGTCTCATAAGAGAATCGCGGTGAGCAAGAGCCTGCCTGGAAAAACGATCGTCGGTTCGGCGCTCAGGCGTTGACGGTTTGATTTGATTTTGAGTTTTCACATATTAAATACAATCGAGACCGAAAAACATTCCCTTAAATTTCGATTTATGCGGGGATTTTAGTGTGACTCAAACTGTTTTGAAAAAGAGAAAGCCGGCCTGAAATCAAACCGGCTCCTGATCCCCTTGCTAAGAGAGAAAGCAATCTATTTTTACAGAGAGATTGAGCATTTGTCCAACCCAACCCTCCTGTATACAGAGCAAACAGCTGTTTATTCCCTCTAGTTCCGCGAATATGGAATTTTCGTTGAGAAATGAGAAGTTTGGCTCTATAATATCGGAAGATATGAAACTTCGGCTTTCGAATATCCGCAAGGTCTACCCCAATGGCGCGATCGGGGTCGACAACATAGACTTGCAGGTAAATGACGGACAGATGACGGTCTTCCTGGGGCCGTCGGGATGCGGCAAAACCACCCTCCTGCGTCTGATTTGCGGTTTGGAAAGCCCCGATGAGGGGACAATTTTTCTCGATGGCGCTGACGTTACCCGGTGGGAGCCAAAACGACGTGATATCGCCATGGTATTCCAAAACTATGCCCTCTACCCGCATATGAGCGTTAAGCAGAACCTGGAATTTGGTCTTAAGGCCAGAAAAATACCCAAAGCTCAATCGGAGGAATCTGTTAGCTGGGCAGCCGGTTTACTCGGATTGAATGAGTTGCTATCGCGTAAGCCCAAAGAGCTTTCGGGCGGCCAGAGACAGAGGGTCGCGTTGGGACGGGCTATCGTTCGCAAGCCGAAACTCTATCTGTATGACGAGCCGCTTTCCAATCTCGACGCCGAACTTCGTATGAGGATGCGGGGAGAGATTTTAGCTCTCCATCGACGTGTAAACGGGACATCGATTTACGTGACTCACGACCAAGTGGAGGCGATGAGCCTGGCCGATATAATCTTCATAATAAAAGAGGGGAAAATAGTCTCGTCGGGACCGCCGAACGATCTGTATAATAACCCCCCCGACCTTTTTACCGCCGGTTTTTTGGGCTTTCCGGCCATGAATTTGATTGAGGGAACTGCAGAGAACGGCGCTTTTATTTTGACGGACGGGCTGAAAATTCCGGTCGACGGAAAATCTGTCCCTGCGTCTGAATCAATAGTTCTCGGTATCAGGCCGGAAGATATTTTGATAGACGAAACCGGCGATATCAAAGGCGAGGTGATCTCGCTTGAGAATCTGGGGCGTTCGGTTTTGCTTTATGTCAAATCGTCGAGCGGGGATGAGATTAAAATTGTGGCTGATAAAGAATATCATGTGGGCGAGCGTATATCGGCTCGCTTTTCGACGGATAGAATTTTGTTTTTCGACAAAAAATCGAATAAAAGAGTAACCTAGAGCCTATTTAAAATTTCCCTTAGTAATCGTAAAACATTTTATTTCAGATAGACTATCTTTTTCGAATATCGCGCCGGGGCATTGTTAATCTTGGCGAAAAAGACGCCCGAACCGAGTCTTTCCCCGTAATCATTTGTGGCGTCCCAATCGAATTGATTCAGCCCTTCGTCAACCGGGAAACGTCGAACCGCTCTGCCCATGATATCGTAGATGACTAATTCAGATCCGGAATCCGACCTCACGGTGATATTGGCGTTACCGTTGAATGGGTTGGGATAAATGTCGATAGCTATGTCTCTAGGAACGATTTCGGGTTTTCGGTCGTCGATCCCGGTGG
Source organism: Candidatus Zixiibacteriota bacterium (assembly GCA_036481315.1). Taxonomy (GTDB): domain Bacteria; phylum Zixibacteria; class MSB-5A5; order UBA10806; family UBA10806; genus JAZGHS01. The sequence goes on from JAZGHS010000265.1 coordinate 5,674, forward strand.
GCGTAATCCGAATTTCGCCGTCCACGGTGATCGGGATGATAAGCGCCACGTTGGAAAAGGCGGTATATTGCTGGGTTTCCGGATCGTTTAAAAATTCCACATGTGTTGTTACCGGCCCCTCTATATCAGGATTGACCGTGAGAATGAGATTCGCGATATGATATTCACCTGGCAAAAGAAAAACAGGTTCTCCTTCCAAAAGTCTCTGATCGGAACCCAGCCCGTAGATTTTCCCTTCGCAATATGAAAATGCAAATATAAGGCTGTTCAGGACGATCAGGGTATCGATTGTGACATAATCGGGGTCGGTTTGTATGGCGATCTGGAAAGCGGTCAGGGTGTCAATCGTCTTCACATACAACGGGAGTTCCAGAACGTCGCCCGGCGCGGCGTCCACCGATCCAATCGAAATCGTATCCGATTCGGGGTGCCGCGAAAAATCAGGCGGGTCGGAACTGTTAATTACGAAAAAAATCTCCGTCACGTCCGCGATAGTCAGCGGATTCCCGTCGTTGTCAATGTCGCCGTTTTCGATAGTACATTGTTCCAAAGAATCAAATCCGCACCTGTCCGCGATTATCCGCATCCCGAGGACAGCGTCGCCAACCTCAAAATACCATCCGTTGCAGTTCAGATCGCCGCCTTGCTGGGCGTATACCGGAATCGTCAATAAGATAATTCCGATGATAATGAGCTTCTTCATTATTTTACCTCCTATAAAAAAAGTTAAATCTCGGGCAGTAAGGAAGTATATCGGGAAGTCAATATTCAAAGTAGCCCGCTTGAATAAAAGATAATGTTAATAATTTATCTGTCAAGAGGATATATGGTTGAATATGGCGATTATAGGGATCTGAAAAAAGGAAAAGAAGAACATGGACCGGGGCTGAAATTTATTGACAATCAGCCGATTGTAGTTATATTGCGAGCCTGTATTTGAATTTTTACGGAAATACTGTTTGGGAGATTTAAAGGATGAGACGAGGACAATTAACCTGGATTATCGCAATCGTTCTGGCGATACTTGTCTCCATTGTGCTTTTATACCCCACAGTGGAGTTTTATTCTCAAGATCGCGAGGCCCTGAAGGAGAACAACCCCAAAAGCTTTTATGCATTGAAAGATAAAGCGTTACGGCTGGGGCTCGATCTGCAGGGCGGCGTGCACATGGTCCTGCAGGTAAAAGACCCCCGGGGCGAACCCCTATCGGGAGATATTCAGGATCAGGTACTGGAAAAAATCAGGATCAGGGTCGATAAATACGGCATCACCGAACCGGAGATTGTCAAATCCGGTATCGACCAGATTATAGTCGATCTGCCCGGCTTCACGGATATCAACGCGGCTAAGGAGCTTATTGGCAACACCGCTCAGCTTCAATTCCATCTTCTGAGGTCGCCTGAGGAATGTCAGGACGCGCTTGACACCGTAGATTCGGTGTTGGCGCTGGTTTTGGCCGTTGAATCCGGAGAAGCAGAGACCGTCGCTGAGATTGCGGAGGGCGAAACCGCCAGCGAGGATATCAGTGATATTTTTGGTGAGGAGGTTGCCAGCGACACCAGCGAGGCGATGCTCGATGAGGGTGAATTCGAAAAATCTCATCCGTTTTCCGCTCTTCTCGATAGATGGGTCGGCGGATGGTGGGAAATCACAATGGAGAACTTCATAGACGCCAAAAGATATCTCGCTCTGGATGAAGTGAAAGCTGTTATTCCGCCGAATTTCAAAGTTGCTTACGGTACCAGGCCGGTTAAAAGAGGCGATCGTCAGTTTCAGACTATCTACTTTTTGAACAGCAATATAGAAATGACAGGCGAGCCGATCGTATCGGTGAAGGAATCTTTCGATCAATTCCGACGCCCGGTAGTTAATTTCGAACTTGATTCCAAGGGCGCGAGAACTTTCTCGAGGATTACCGGTCAGCATATTGACGAGTCGTTGGCGATTGTTATCGATGGTATGGTCGAATCGGCTCCGAATATTGAATCTCGGATCTCCAAGAGAGGGCAGATCACCATGGGGGGCGACGCCACCATCAACGAGGCTTACCTTCTGTCTGTTCTGCTTAGGGCGGGCGCGTTACCAGCCGATGTCGAGATTTTACAAAGTACTGTCGTCGGGCCGGCTCTGGGTCAGGATTCTATCAACCGCGGTAAAATGGCATCGGTTGTCGGATTGCTCCTGGTTGTGATTTTCATGTGGATTTACTATAAGACCTCCGGGTTAATTGCCGATATAGCGCTTATTTTAAACATACTCTTTTTGCTGGCATTCATGGTTATGCCGGGTGTTAACGCCACCTTGACCATGCCGGGGATCGCGGGGATTATTCTCACTGTCGGTATTACAACGGATTCCAACGTTCTCATATTCGAGAGGATCAGGGAGGAGCTTCGAACGGGCAAAACGATCAGGGCGGCTATCGACGCCGGTTACGACAGGGCGCTTTTGACAATTATCGACTCCCACGTAACGACTCTGATTACGGCCATGTTCCTGTTCATATTCGGTTCCGGTCCGATCAGGGGTTTCGCGGTGACTCTTTCGGTCGGTGTTTTCCTTTCGCTGTTCACCGCCCTTTTCATAACCAAGGTGATTTTCGACATGAGAAAGAAATACAAAAGCCTTTCCATTTGACGGGGTGATTAGTCATGATACAGATATTAAAAGAAACGAATATTGACTTTATCGGGAAGAGAAAGTTCTCCTTTGTGCTTTCCGGGATTTTGCTCGCGCTGGGTATTACGGCTTTCATGATGATCATACTCGGCAAGGCCAACCTGGGAATCGATTTCACCGGCGGCGCGGAGGTTATTGGAAGTTTCGAGCGGCCGGTATCGGTAGATCAGGTCAGGAACGCTCTATCCGATATAGGCCACGGGAAAGCCAAGATTCAGGCTATCTCCGGCGAAGGGTTCGTTAACGCCTTTATCATCAAGATTCAGGGAAGCATAGAGAACGCTATCGCTGACACTACCTGGACCGAAGACGGGAACATGATTGTCAA